>JANNNC010000114.1:0-10945 GCA_031398335.1 Massilia sp. | reverse complement strand
GAGATAGGCGGCCGCTTCGTCGCTGGAACGGATCGCGTAGCGGCGCGCCATCTCGCTTGTGCCCAGGCCTGCGATCTGCGGGAACACGAACCACATCCAGTGCGTGCGCTTTTTCCCGGTGCGCAGCTCGGCCAGGACATCGGAATACACGGGGTCCTGGGCGTTGACGAAGCGGTCGAGGTCGAATTCGTCGTTCATGGCTATTCTCCCATTTGTCATTCATGCTACCTCTTTCGCCGTTTTTGCTAAAGTGGCGCCACCATGAAACCCGAACACCTGCTCCTGCTGCTGACCCGCGAGATGCATTATGGAAAATACGAAGGCCGGAAAATCGCCGACCTGCCGGGCCATTATCTCGGCTGGTTCGCGCGCGAAGGCTTTCCGCGCGGCGAGTTGGGCGAGCTGCTGGCCCTGATGTACGAGCTCGACCATAACGACCTGCGCGGCCTGCTCGATCCGCTGCGGCGCGGCCGCTAGCCTGCGCTGATGTTGCCACTCGGCAACGATACGGCGCAGACTGCCGCTTGTCCTGTCTTTGTAACGGCGGCGAATGCGGACTGGCGCGAAGCGCTTGGCTATAATCGGGTCATCCTGTCGCCACCCTCACTGCATGCAACCAGATCCGGCCATGGCCCCTACCATCCTCGTCGTCGAGGACGACGAACACATTTCGCAAGTCCTGCGCTTCATGCTGGAACGGCAGGGTTACCAGGTCGTGCACATGGCCGATGGCCGCGCCGCGTCGAACCACATCGCCAGCGCGAGCCCGCCGGCGCTGGTCCTGCTCGACGTGATGCTGCCGTATGTCGACGGCTTCGAGATCGTCGCGCTGATCCGCTCCATGGACGCCTGGCGCGACGTGCCGGTGCTGATGCTCACCGCGAAGAACACCGAGCGCGACACCGTGCGCGCGCTCGACGCCGGCGCCAGCGACTTCGTCATCAAGCCGTTCCAGCCGCAGGAATTGCTGGCGCGCGTACGCCGTTTCCTGCGGCCCGCCGCATAAACACCGCGCCGCGCGCGCCCGCACGAGGACAGGCTTCTTGACCCCGGCCACCAATCCCGACGCCTTCATCTCGGCCGCGCTCTGGACCGGCTTCGCGGCGCTGGTCCTGACGCTGCTGCTGGGACTGCAGATCATCGCCATGCGCGTGATGCTGCGCCGGCGCCAGCGCAGCGACGCGCGCGCCCTGGAACGCTGGCGGCCGCTGCTCAACGCCGCCGTCGTCGGCGAAGCGCCGGCGTCGCTGCCGGTCCTGCGCCGCAGCGAGCGCATGCCTTTCCTGCGCCTGTGGGCGCACCTGCAGGGTTCCCTGCGCGGCGAAGCCAACGAGGCGCTCAACGATGTCGCGCGCCGTCTCGGGCTGGACGCCTACGCGCGCGGGCTGCTCGGGCGCGGCAGCCGTCCGGCGCGCCTGCTCTCGGCCCTGGTGCTGGGCCACCTGCACGACCGCGACGCCTGGCCAGGCCTCGTGCGCATGGCCGAACAGCCCGACAACACGGTCTCGCTGACCGCCCTGTGGGCGCTGGTGCGGGTCGATCCGCAAGCGGCCGCCGACTACATGGTGCCGCTCTTTATCGCGCGCGAGGAATGGGCGCTGTCGCTGGCGGCCGGCATCCTGCAGCAGGCGGCCGAACCGGCCGCCGCCGCGCTGGCGCGCGAACTGCCGCGCCTCGGCGACGACAAGCTGCCGCGCGCGCTGCGCATCACCGAGGCGCTGCACGTGACGCTGCCTGCCGGCGTATTGAAAGCGGCCCTGCAAAACACGTCGATGCCGGTCGTGATCGCGGGCCTGCGCAGCGTACGCACGCCAGCCACCCTGCCTGAGGTACGCGCGCTGCTGGCGCACGAAGACTGGCAGGTGCGGGTGCAGGCGGCGCGTGCGCTTGGCCGGGTGGGCGAACGCGTCGACGCCGAGCGCCTGGTGGCCTTGCTCGGCGACCGCGAATGGTGGGTGCGCTACCGCGCCGCCGAAGCCCTGCTCGAACTGCCGGCGCTCGCGCGCGCCGACCTCGAAGCGCTGCGCGCCGGGCTGACCGACCGTTTTGCGGCCGACATGCTGTCGCAGGCGATGGCGGAAAGCGCGGCGGCATGAATCCAGCTTATGAAACCCGCTCACGAATACTGCTCACCTATGACTTACGTGCATGAATACCGATAAGCTCATCGTCGACTTCGTCACCTAGTTCGTGCTCTGCTTTTTCGTGGCACTCAATGGCGGCTACCTGCTGCTGAACCTGTTCTCGCTGCGCGCCCTGCACAGGCGCGGGCAGGAGCAGTTCCTGGACGACCTGCCGCGCGCCTATTCGGGCCTCGAACCCCCGGTCAGCATCCTGGTGCCGGCCTATAACGAGGAAGCGACGATCGCCGCCTCGATCCGCTCGATGCTGCAATTGACGTACGCCGAATTCGAGATCGTCATCATCAACGACGGCTCCAGGGACAATACGCTGGAGGTGTTGAAACGCGAGTTCGCGCTGCTGCCCTTCCCCGAAGCCTACCGGCGCACGATCGCTACCCGCGAGGTGCGCCAGATCTACCGCTCGACGCGCTACCCGAACGTGCGCGTGATCGACAAGGCCAACGGCGGCAAGGCCGACTCGCTCAACGCCGGCATCAACGCCTCGCGCTACCCGCTGTTTTGCGGCGTCGACGCCGACTCGATCCTGCAGCGAGACAGCCTGGCGAAGGTCACCGAGCCTTTCCTGCGCGACCCGACCATGGTCGCCACCGGCGGCACCGTGCGCGTCGCCAACGGCTGCGAAGTGAGCGGCGGCTTCCTCACCAAGGTCGGCCTGCCGCGCAATCCCCTGGCGCTGTTCCAGGTCGTCGAATACCTGCGCGCCTTCCTGTTCGGGCGCCTGGGCTGGTCGGCCCTGAATGGCATGCTGATCATTTCCGGCGCCTTCGGCATCTTCCGCAAGGATGCCGTGGTGCTGGCCGGCGGCTACCGCCCCGACACCATCGGCGAAGACATGGAGCTGGTCGTGCGCATGCACCGCATCCTGCGCGAAAAAGGCCAGCCCTACCGCATCGAATTCGTGCCCGACCCGGTCTGCTGGACCGAGGCGCCTGAAGACCTGGCGACCCTGAAGAACCAGCGCGTGCGCTGGCAGCGCGGCCTTGCCGAAAGCCTGAACGCGAACTGGGGCCTGATGTTTTCGCGGAACGGCGGCGTGCCCGGCTGGGTCGCCTTCCCGTTCATGCTGTTCTTCGAGTGGCTCGGGCCGGTGATCGAACTGGGCGGCTATGTGTTCATGGTGTTCGCTTTCCTCACCGGCGCGATTTCCTGGGAAGCCTTCGGCGCCTTCCTCTTCGTCGCGCTCGGGCTGGGCATCCTGCTGTCGGCTTCCGGCCTGCTGCTGGAGGAGATGTCCTTCCACCTTTACCCGCGCGGCAAGCAGCTGCTGATGCTGGGGCTGGTCGTGATCCTGGAGAACTTCGGCTACCGCCAACTGAACACCTGGTGGCGCCTGGTGGGACTCTGGCGCTGGCTGCGCCAGAAGGAGTCGACCTGGGGCGCGATGAAGAGAAAGGGCATCGGGGAAGATACCGCCGCTGTGCCTCCGGCGCCGGAAACGCCGCCAGGCGAAGCGCCACCGCGTTCGCCATGAAGCGGCTGCTGCTGGCCGGCCTCCTCGTGAGCACCACCTGCGCGCATGCCGGCAGCCTGCACCCGAGCGCGCCCGGCGTCGACGCGGCATTGGTGGAAGCGCTGTATCCGCTGCCGCATGGCGACAAGCCCGCACACACGATCCTGCTGTATGGCGCGGCCGGCAAGGCACCGTTCAAGCCTGCCAGCCACGAACTGCCCCAGCTTGAACAGCCGGGCGCGAGGCCCGCCCGGCGCCCGCTGCCGCTGCGAACCAACCTGCTGTCCGATGCCCGCGTGCGCCCGTTCGGGGTCGAGGAACGGGTACGCTTTACGCATGCCGACGGCAAGCTGCAACTGACTTGCGGCGCGGGCCGGCGCGCTGCAGGTGTCCTGATCGACGGCCCCTGGCAGCTGCCGCTGGCCTCGCTACGTTTGAACACACGCTACACCGCCAGCGGCGCCTTTGCGCTGCAGGCGGCCGATGCCGCCTCGGCGGCGCGCGAAACGGCGCACGCACTCGGCGAACTGAACGCCGGTGAACGCCAGACTGCGCTGGTCTTTCCGCCTGCGCTGGATCGGACGACGTGGCGCCAGTTCGTCGTGCTCTGTCCCGCGCACGCCGCCACGCTCTCACTCGATCATTTGGCGCTCGACCCCGTCGCCGGCAAGACGCAGCCGCGCGCCGCCTGGATCTGGGAGCGCACAGCGTGGCGCGACGAGGGCGACGCACTGCTGGCCTGGGCCAGGCGCGAAGCGGTAAATGAACTGTTCATCGTGGTGCCGCTCGACGGCGCCAGAGTGCGCGAACCATCGAAGCTCGCCGCCTTCGTGCGCCGTGCGCGGCGCGCCGGCCTTGCCGTCACGGCAGTCGAAGGCGACCCGCACATGGTGCTGCCGTCGCAGCGCGCCGCCACCGTCGACCGCGCCCGCGCCCACGCCGCCTACAACCGCGCCGCCGCGCCCGACGCCAGGCTGCGCGCGATGCAGTTCGACGTCGAACCCTATCTGCTGGACGACGCCGTGCTCGACCCCAAGGCGCGCGACCGCGAATACCTGGCCATGGCGCGCGCCCTGCATGCGGCCGCCGGCGGCATGGCGCTCGAATTCGTGGTGCCCTTCTGGTGGGGGGGCAAGCGCGCGCTGCTCGACGGCCTGGCGGCGGCCTCCAGCGGCCTGGCCGTGATGGATTACCGCACCGATCCGGACCAGATTGTCCGCTTCGCCATTCCCTTCCTCGACTGGGGCACGCGGCATGGCAAGCGCGTGCAGGTCGCGCTGGAAGCGGGACGCGTCGCGCCCGAACTGCAGCGCCGTTACGTGAAGGCGGACGCCGGCGAAGCCGGCACGCTGCTGCTGGCGCAGGCCGGCGCTGTTCAAACGCTGGTGCTGCTGCGCCAGCCCGTCAAGCAAGCCGCCGGCACCCTGTACCGCCTGTCCGGCGAGCGCACCCTGGATGGCAGCGCCACCAGCTTCCACGGCAACCGCGACGGGCTGCGCGCCCTGCTGCCGGCGCTGGAGCGCGATTTCTCGGCCTGGCCGGGCTTCAGCGGCATCGCCTTGCATGGGTGGCGCTAGTTGCTGAAAGCCTGGACTGTGCTTGCCTGAACGGCAACGGGCACGGTACACCGGGCAGCGTTGAGCGAGCCCGGAGCGCACACTGACATGACGCTCGGCACACTACCAATGATCACCTGACAAGGTCCGGCGATGCAGAAAAAGTTTCGCCTGTCGCCAGAACAGATTCAGCCGCTGGCCGCGGACGCCGGCGGCTGTCTCGCCAGCGGCAGGATCAAGGTCGACGGCCGCCCGGTCGGCTATATGTACCGGCAAGCGCCGATCAACCCCGAGGACAGCGGCTGGCGCTTTTTGGCCGGCGACGAAGACAATGCCTACATGGCGAATAACGCGAATCATGGCGTCTGCGATGTGAACACCATCGTCAACTACTGCCCCGCTATCCTTCCGTTCATCGACGCCGCCGTGGGAAGCGGGTTCGAGCGCGACGATGACGGTGACGCTTTCGGCCATGGCCATGGCCAGTGCCTGATCCAGCTTGCGCCTGGCGGCTACGATCACGCGGCAAGTTGATGATTGCCGGTCGCCCGAAGACGACGGGGGCCACGCCGCGGCCGGATTGCCCGGCCGCGGCGCAAACGGCAAGGGGTCAGTCCTTGCGGTACTTCATGTCGTAGCGGTACAGTTCCATGACCTTGGTCCACGCCTTCACGAAGTCACCCACGAAATGGGCTGCGCCGTCGCCGGCCGCGTAGACTTCCGAGAGCGCACGCAGTTGCGCGTTGCTGCCGCAGATCAAGTCGACCAGGGTCGCGGTCCAGCGGCGCTCGAGCACCTCGAACGCATTCACGTCCGTCTGCGCCAGCGACGCATCCATGCGCCCCGGGCGGAACGGCACCCCAATCTCGTGTCCGGCCGCTTGCGCCGCCGCTTCCACCCCAGCGCAGCCGCCCAGCACGATCAGGTCGGCCAGCGACACCCGCTTGCCATCGGCGGCGGCGTCGTTGAACTGCGTCCGGATCGCGTCAAGCGCGGCCAGCACCCGTGCCAGCTCGGCCGGATCGTTCGCTTCCCAATCCTTCTGCGACGCCAGGCGGATGCGGGCGCCGTTGGCGCCGCCGCGCATGTCGCTGCCACGGAAGGTAGCGGCCGAGGCCCACGCCGTTTTCACCAGGTCCTGCACGGACAGTCCGGAGGCCAGCAGCGTCGCCTTCAGGGCCGCGATGTCGGCCTCGTCCACCAGCGGGTGGTCGGCCGCGGGAATCGGGTCCTGCCACAGCAGCTCCTCCTGCGGCACCAGCGATCCCAGGTAGCGCAGCTTCGGGCCCATGTCACGGTGCGTCAGCTTGAACCAGGCGCGGGCGAAGGCGTCGGCGAACTCCTCCGGGTTGGCCAGGTAACGGCGAGCGATCTGTTCGTAGGCCGGATCGAAGCGCAGCGCCAGGTCGGCCGTGGTCATCATCGGCTGGTGCAATTTGCCCGGAATATGGGCGTCCGGTACGTTGCGGCCCGCATCGCCGACAGGCTTCCACTGGTGCGCGCCGGCCGGGCTCGTCGTCAGTTCCCACTCGAAGCCGAACAGGGTCGCGAGGTAGCTCATGTCCCAGGCAGTCGGCGTGGCCGTCCAGGCCCCTTCCAGTCCGCTGGTGATGGCATGCGCGCCGATGCCGCTCTCGTAGCTGCTCTTCCAGCCCAGGCCCAGCTCCTCGATATTCGCGCCCTCCGGGTCGGCATTCAGGTGGTGCGCCGGGCCGGCGCCATGGCACTTGCCGAAGGTGTGCCCGCCGGCGACCAGCGCCACAGTCTCTTCGTCGTCCATGGCCATGCGGCCGAAGGTGTCGCGGATGTCGCGCGCGGAGCCGAGCGGATCGGGCTTGCCGTTGGGGCCTTCCGGGTTCACGTAGATCAGGCCCATCTGCACGGCGGCGAGCGGCTTGGCCAGCTCGCGCTCGCCGCTGTAACGCTCGTCGCCCAGCCAGGTCGATTCGGGACCCCAGTCGATCGGCAGCGGCTCCCAGATGTCCTCGCGCCCGCCGCCGAAGCCGAAGGTCTTGAAGCCCATCGATTCGAGCGCCACATTGCCTGCCAGGATCATCAGGTCGGCCCACGACAGCTGCTTGCCGTACTTTTGCTTGATCGGCCAGAGCAGCCTGCGCGCCTTGTCCAGGTTGCCGTTGTCGGGCCAGCTGTTGAGCGGTGCAAAGCGCTGCTCGCCCGAGCGGGCGCCGCCGCGGCCGTCGAAGATGCGGTAGGTACCGGCCGCGTGCCAGGCCACACGGATGAAGAATGGGCCGTAGTGGCCGTAGTCGGCCGGCCACCAGTCCTGCGAGTCGGTCATCAGGGCGTGCAGGTCCTTGATGACGGCATCCAGGTCGAGCGTCTGGAACAGCGCCCGGTCCAATTAGTTTTATATATAGATGAGATAGAAATCCAGGGGTGATGCCGCGTGCAGGCGCCTTCAGGCGCCCTCGGCCAGCGGCAGATCGACCCGGAACACGGTGCCCGCGCCCTGCCGGGTTTCAAAACTGATCTGCCCGCCATGCTCCTCGACCAGGCTGCGCGTGATCGACAGGCCCAGGCCGGTGCCGCCCTTCTGGCGCGTATCGGCGCCGTCGGCCTGGGCGAAGCGCTGGAACACGCGCGGCTGGAAGGCGTCCGGAATGCCCGCGCCCTGGTCGCACACCGCCAGGCGCGCGCCGCCCGCATGCCGGCACACCGCCAGCGTCACGGTCGCGCCGCGCGGCGAGAACTTGATCGCGTTCGACAGCAGGTTGGTCAGCACCTGCACCAGGCGGTCGTGGTCGATCGCCGCGCTCGAGGCGCGGGCATCCTCGTCGCAGTCGAGCGCCAGCCGCACGCCCATCTGGGCGGCATAGGCCTGCATGCTTTCCAGCGCATTCTCGGCGACCGGCAGGAGCAACTGGGCGTGGCGCTCGAACTGCATGCTGCCGGCCTCGATCTTCTGGATGTCGAGCACGTCGTTCACCAGGCGCACGAGACGCTCGCAGCTCTGGTGCGCGATGTCGACCAGGCCGGCGACGTCCGGCGGCAAGTCGCCGGCGATGCCGTCGGCCAGCATCGACAGCGACGCGCGGATCGAGGTCAGGGGCGTGCGCAGTTCGTGCGAGACGGTCGCGACGAATTCGGTTTTCAGGCGGTCCACTTTGCGCCGCTCGGAGATATCGTGCAGGAAGACGGCGAAGAAGCTGCCGTCCACGCCCGTGGCCAGGCCCGCCGTCATCTCGATCGGGAATTCGACGCCGTGGCGGCTGATGACGATGCGCTCGACGCGCCGCTCGAGCAAGGGGCTGTAGCCGGTCGCGCGCACCATGTCGATGGCTTTATAGGTGCTCGGGCGGAAGCGCTCGGGCACGATCAGTTCCGGCATCGGCCAGCCCAGCACCTCCGAGCGCTTCCAGCCGAACATGCGCTCGGCGGCGCTGTTCCAGTCGGTCACCAGGCCGCGCATGTCGACACCGACGAAGGCATCCTGGGCCGCCTCGACGATGGCGCCGATGCGCTGTTCGCTCGCCTGCACCGCCGCGAGGGCGCGTTCGAGTTCCTGCGTGCGGGCCTCGACCCGCGCTTCCAGCGTGGCGTTCGCGCCGCGCAGTTCGTGGCGGCGCTGGCGCAGGTCGGTGAGCAAGGCGTTCAGGGTGGCCGACAGGGTCTCGACCTCGACATAGCTGCCCGCGCCCGAGGCCAGCTGCAGGTTCTCGCCGCCGCGTATGCGCTCGGCCTCTTTCACCAGGCGCCCGAGCGGACGCGTGATGTAGCGCGCCAGGATCACGCCGACGAGCGAGAACAGCAGCGCCAGGGCGACGCCGCTCCAGAGCGCGCGCTGGCGCAGCGCATGGGCCGGCGCGTAGGCGTCCGCTTCGGCCTGGCGCACCAGCACGGTCCAGCCCAGGCCCGGATAGGCGTCGAAACCGCGGCTGCGGCTGAAACCGACCAGGTAAGAGGCGTCGTCGGGCCAGCGCTCGACCAGGTAGCCGGCGTCCTGGCGCTGGGCCGCGCGCAGGCTGGGCAGGTCGAGCTTCCTGCCCTGCAAGGAGGGCGGGCCAAGCAGCACGTCGCCATTGTCGCCGACGATCAGTGCGTCGATCCGGCCACGCGCGGCGACCGACGCGATCACCGAGCGCTCGACCGAGCGCGCCCACTGCCAGGACAGGTGCACGCCGAGCACGCCGAGCGTCTTGCCGTCGGCATCCTTGTAGGGAAAAGCGACATCGACGAAGCGCAGCGGCTCGTTGCCCTGGGCCGGCAGCAGCTTGGCCAGCAGCACCGCCTCGTGCACGTCGCCGACATTGATGCCTTTGAGGGCGTTGCGGAACCAGGGCCGCTTCGAGACGTCCGCCCCTTCCAGCAGGCCGCGCCCGGCGACCTGCACCCGGCCGTCGAGGCCGGCCATGCCGATCCAGTCGTAGTAGCCATAGGATTGCTGGATGCTGTCGAGGACGGCGCGGCGCTGCGCCGGGTCGCCACCGCGGGGCGACAGGTCGCGCCGCTGCGCCAGCAGCTTCACTTCGCGGTAGCGCTCGTACATGCCGCGGTCGAGCTTGTCGGCTGTCTGCAGGGCCAGTTCGCGCAGGCCGTGGCCGATGCTGGTTTCGACCTGGCCGGTAGCGGCGACGTCGACCACTTCGACCATCAGCACGGTGAGGAAGATCGACAGCAGGGAGAAGGCCAGCGCCAGCCAGGTGCCGAGGCCGCGCCGCGCCGGACGCCGCGGCGTGGCGCCGGCGGCCGAAGCGGAGGCAGAGGCGGCGGGCAGGGAATTCGGGGAGGGGTCCATGGGTATCAGCTAATTTCCTATGGCGCAAGAGTAACATGCAGCCGCCCGCGCGGCGACTGCCGCCGCCAGCAGGCGCACGGCCGCGGCCGATTTCTCTTATACTCACCGGTTACATCCACCGCAACAGACCACAGCATGTCCAACAATGCCACGCCCGCCGCCCCCCTGCTCGACTACGCCACGTCGTGCGCGCTGCCCACGCCCTGGGCCCAGTTCACGCTGCACGCGTTCGTCGAGCATGCAACGGGTAAAGAGCACCTGGTGATGGCGCTCGGCGACATCGGCAACGGCGAGCCGGTGCTGGCGCGCGTGCACTCGGAATGCCTGACCGGCGACGTGCTGTTCTCGCAGCGCTGCGACTGCGGCGCCCAGCTCGAAGGCGCCCTGAAACGCATCGCCGCCGAGGGCCGCGGCGTGCTGCTCTACCTGCGCCAGGAAGGGCGCGGCATCGGCCTGGTCAACAAGATGCGCGCCTACCGCCTCCAGGAAGCCGGCGTCGACACGGTCGAAGCCAATTTGCAGCTGGGCTTTCATGCCGACGCCCGCAATTACGCGCTATGCCTGCCGATGCTGGAGCAGTTCGGCATCAAGCAGGTCAAGCTGATGACCAACAACCCGCGCAAGATCGATGCCTTGACGCGCCTCGGTATCGAGGTGACCGAACGGGTTCCGCTGCTGGTGAACCGCAACGCCTTCAACAACAGCTACCTCGACACCAAGCAGGCCAAACTCGGCCACATGATGGGCACGCCTGTCGCCGCCGTGGCTGAAGATGGCGAACTGTAACGTTCTGCAGACAAATAAGTAGGGTGGCAAGATAGCAGTCATTCACTGCCAAGGGGCGTCGCGCGGCGCCGCCCGCATGTTTGCCACCGATGAAATTTGTCGCCAGCCTGTTGCTGATGCGCTTCCTGAGCGCTGCCGTCGCCGTCCCCGGCGCTGCCGCTCCCGCACGCGCCGCGCCCGCTGCCGCGCCGCCCGCGGCCAGGCAGGCACCGGCGCCGCCCGCGATGCCACCGGCGGCGCCGCCCGGCGCCAC
>JANNNC010000071.1:0-39435 GCA_031398335.1 Massilia sp. | reverse complement strand
GCGCGTAAAATACAGTCATTCGGAGTGTAGCGCAGCCCGGTAGCGCACCTGGTTTGGGACCAGGGGGTCCAAGGTTCGAATCCTTGTACTCCGACCAAGGTTTTACGAACGGGCCGTCTTCGACGGCCCGTTTTCATTTCTGCGTCGATATTCTTCGGCGCTTTTCTCTGCCCATAGCTCAGTTGGATAGAGCATCAGCCTTCTAAGCTGAGGGTCGTAGGTTCGATTCCTACTGGGCAGGCCAATGAATGCAACAGCTTGACGTCGAGGCGCTACTTCAACGCCTCATGAATCGCTTATCGCCGTTCAGACGCCGCTCCCGGCGCCGCTTTCGACATATCGCTGGCAAATGCCTTCGCCAGCACCGCATGTCTATGCTCAAAGAACAATTTCACGAACCAGCCTACCAGCGGCCCCGCCACGCGCGGCGAGAAGGTGAGGTTGTCGGTGACCGTGGTGCCGCCCGCCGTGGGCGTGACGATGCGCTCGTGGCGCCAGGAACGCATCGACAGCAGGGGAGATTGTTCGACGAAGCGGCGGCCCGGATCGAGTTCGACGAAAGTCAGTTTCGACATATCGATCGGGAAAATCCCTAGCAGCAGGAACTGGCAGCGGCACAGAGGTTTGTCGAGGGTCGTGTCCTCGCCGATGTGGGTCATCCCCTTCGGGAAAGTGATTTTCAGGACGGGCCACATCTCGGCCTTGATGCCCTTGATCGAGGTCGACCAGGCCCAGACTTCCTTGGCGGAAGCGGGTACTGTCGTCGTGAATGTGTGTCGCACTGTTGCCATCTGGCCTCCGCTGTTCATGAAGCCTATTTTCGGCGCGAGTGTGACATCGGTCCGTTAGCCAGTTCGCAGTTCGAGGAAGTTTTCTCGCTCAATGTTCATGCGATAGAAAATTATGCGCTCACCGTGAACGTAAAAAAGGCGCCAGCGGCGCCTTTTCCTTATTTGGCGTTGCGCCCCTGCCAGATGCCGAGGTATTTGGATGCTTTCGGATTCTTCGCATTCCACTTCGGCGCTTCCTCATTGTTAGCAATCGTCCAGATCGCCAGTGCAACGGTACGATCGACCGCCGCCATGTTTTCGTAATCGATCTTGTCCCAGTGATCCCCGGCGCCGTGGTAGTCGGGGAAGGCATAGGCCACGCTGACCGTGTGCGAGGGAATGCCTTGGTCGGCCAGCGCCTGGTTGTCGCTCTGCGCGAAATACTTGTCGCTGTTGACCGGATGCTTCCAGACGCGAATGCCGGTGTCGTCGCCGGCGCTTTTCAGGATCGCGCCGACTTCCGAGAAGTCGAAACCGGTGATGCCGAACGATTTCACCTGCGCGCCTTCGTTGTCGTCGGTGCGCCCCACCTGTTCCAGGTTGACGCCGGCGATGGTTTTGTCGATCGGGACCAGCGGGTGGGCGCCGTAATAGCGCGAGCCGACCAGGCCATGTTCTTCGCCAAACACGGTCATGAAGACGATGCTGCGTTTCGGGCGCGCCTTGTTCTGGCTGAAGGCCCTGGCCAGCTCGATCACCGACACCGTTCCGCTGCCGTCGTCGTTGGCGCCATTGAAGATACCGTCGCCTTGTCCGGGTTTCAGGCCGACGTGATCGTAATGCGCCGTCACCAGGATGTAGCTGTCTTTCAACACCGGGTCCGAGCCGCGCAGGATGCCGACCACGTTGCGCACCTTGACTGGTGCGGCGCCGGCTGGCGCCGGGTTCTTGGCGCGCTTCGGGTCGATCAGGTTCCAGTCGGCCGTCTGGAAATAGCCGTCGTCACCGAGCGGCTCGAGGCCGGCGGCGCGGAACTGTGAGGCGATGAATTCGGCGGCAATGTCGAGTACGCGGGATGGCGTGCCGCGGCCTTCGAGCGCATCCGAGGCCAGGAAGGACAGGTTGCCGCGCATCGAGGCGGCCGAGATGCGCTCGAGCACAGGTGCGGCCTCGGCGGGTACGGGAGCGGCGCCGGCGCCAGGCGGCAGGACCAGCGATAGGCCGAGCAGGGCAGGAACGACACGTGGCATCAGGCGTTTCGACAGGGACATGGCAAGCTCGCGTAAGCGTTTTCGATAGTTGATGAAGTAACAAAGTCGCTCAAGTATATCGCTGTGCGTTGCGCGTGGGAATTAAACTGCAGGGATTCAAGAAATACGGCGACCAGTCGCTGCGTGAAATACGCTTGTCTGTCTGGTAACGAACGGCGTCGGGATGGTCTATATGATAACGTCTTGTGATCTTATCGCCTGTGTTAAGCGGGTTTGGCCAATTACGGAGTGTGTATGCGCGTTCATCGTTTGCTGGGAAGCATGGCCTTGCTGGCCGCGTTCGGGATGTCGTTCGCCGGTCCCGCGCAGGCGCAGAACGGTACGCAGGCGGTCGTGCCCGAGGGCGACACCTTCACGCTGAAGCTGGCCGCGAGCGAGCCGGCCGCCGCCAGCGCACAAACGGCTACCGTGCAGTTCATCGGCACCGCGACGGTCCTGATTCGCTACCAGGGCCTGACCATTCTGACCGACCCGAATTTCCTGCACAAGGGCGAACACGTGCACCTTGGCTACGGACTGACCTCGCAGCGCCAGACCAATCCAGCCATCGCATTCGACCAGCTACCACCGATCGACCTCGTGATCCTGTCGCACATGCATGACGACCACTTCGACAAGCTGGTACAGGAGCGCCTGAACCGCAATACGCCGATCGTCTCCACGCGCGAAGCGAGCGAGGCGCTCAAACGCCTGGGTTTCCAGCAGCGCTTCGCGCTCTCCGACTGGGACCGCCTCGAGGTGACCAAGGGCGACACGCGCCTGCGCATCACGACGGCGCCCGCACGCCATGGAGCGGCCGGCGTCTCGGTGCTGCTGCCGACGGTGATGGGCAGCATGCTCGATTTCGGCGCCAATTCCGATGCTCCGGATTACCGGATGTATGTCAGTGGCGACACCTTGGTCTACGACGACATCCGCAGCATCGCGCAGCGTTTCCCCGGTATCGACCTGGCCCTGCTGCACTTGGGCGGAACCCGCATCCTGGGCGCCTTCAAGGTGACGATGGATGGTAAAGACGGGGTCCAGATGATGCAGATCGTCAAACCGAAGAAAACAATCCCGATCCACTACAACGACTACGACGTCTTCAAGTCGCCGCTCTCGGAGTTTGCGCGCGAAGTCAAAGCGGCCGGGCTGGATGAGGGCGTCGTCTACCTGGCGCACGGCGACACTTATATCTTTACGCCGCGCAAACGCTGAACCCTATCCCTGGATCGCGCCGCTGGCCGGCGATTCAGGGTCGAGCGAGGTGATTTCAGCGCCGAATTCGTGCGGCATCACGACCGGCACCTGCAGGCAGATGCTCTTGGTCGGCAGCACCGCTTCCCAAGCCTTGACGAGTTCACGGTAGGCAATCCCGACGGGGCGGATCTTGCGGTCGAGGTCGAACAGGCCGAGCGCGTTGACATTGCTGTTGTTCACGCGCAGCGCACTGTCCCAGTCGACCTGATCCGTCAGCGAATACCAGGTAAAGCCGACCAGCGGTACGCCGTTGTTGCGCACCCGCAGCACATTCGCCCATTCCTTCTTCAGCCAGTACACAGCTTCGTCGCCGGCCGGTCCCTGGCACAGGTTCGTTTCCGTGTGCATCACAGGCAGCCGGTAGCGGTTGTAATACTGGTGCGTGATCACGGCGTAGCCGAAGATTTCGCCCGCGGCGCGCGTCATGCCGTCGGCCGCGACGTAATGCTCGTTGGTCTGGTAGTAATCGTTGCCCATGATGCAGTGATGCTTGAGATTGTGGCGCAGGAAGAAATGGTATTCCTCGCGCGTCAGTCCGTTGTCGAGCAGGTATTCATACATGTCGGAATCGACGCGCCGGCCATAGTTCAGGTCCAGGGCGAGGAAGCGGCGCGCATTGTTCATCTCGGCCAGTGCGATCGCGTCAGGCGATTCGGCATGGAAGTATTCGGTCGATTCGCTCTGGATGAAGAGCGCATCCGGCCGCACTTGAATGATGGCGTGCATGGCGAGGATATTCGCCTTGACCAGGTGCTTGATGGCGGTCACGAACGCCGCATCGGAACGCAGTTGTTCGTTCCACCAGCCGTACAGCGTCGAAAAGACCGCGCAGATCCACATTTCGTTGATCGGGGTGTACATCTGCACCCACGGGTAACGCCGGGCGAACGCGGCGGCATAGTCGGCGAACAAGGCCGGGAAATAGGGGTTCTGGAAATTCCCGATCCAGTCGGGCAGGCCGAAATGGCAGAGGTCGACGATCGGCGCGATGTTGCGGCGGCGCAGCCCGGCAAAGGCAAGATCGGCAAATTCCCAGTCGAAACGGTTTGGCCCGAGAAACGTACGGTACAACGGAGGGCCGTAGCGCAACACCCTCAAACCCAGTTCCTGTACCAGATCGAAATCGGTCTTCCAGTGCTGGTAGTGGCCGCATTTCTCCAGCTCGTCCATGCGGACGCGGCCGCCGTCGATGGTCGGATTGCTGTTTTCGATCCCGGTCGCGAATATGAAACCTGCGTACATAGGGCTGCCTCCATCGGTATCAGGGCTTCACCAGTATTGTCCACTACGGCGCCAATTGCTAGTGCGCACGTGCTCGTTCGGATGTTTGCCGGGGCCCTCGGGTTGCAGGAACGAGCGCGCTAACGCTCCGCTATTTTACTGATGGCAATGAAGCACGGTCCCGCCGGCCTCCGTTCTACCGGCGCCGGACTTGCCTGAGCCTGCCATTTGATATAAACCAAGGCCGCCCGTGACGGAGGCCGTACGCTGAGTTAGTCAACATTGGAACGGCAGTCCATTTCATAGGCAATGTCATGAATTTTCCAACAGAAATTTTGCGTTGGCACACCGTCGTCGTGGCAAGTGTATTGCTGCTGGCCGGCTGCGCGACCGGCTTGCAGTTCCGTTCGGAGGACAGCAAGGGCAGTGCCGAGCCCCCGCCGCCCACCGAAATGATCACCGAGCAACTGATCGCGGCCGAAAAGCAGGCCAATGCGCAGCAGGGCGAGCAGGACCTGTCGCGTCTCATGGTGGCCAACCCCGCGCCCTATGCGATCGGGCGCGGCGACGTCCTGTCGATCGTGGTCTGGGATCATCCCGAGCTGGCGGGCGGCGGCATGACGGCCGCCACCGCCGCGGCCGACGCCAACGGCACGAATGCCAGCGCCGCCGCCAACATGCCGCAGCCGGGCTTCGTGGTCGATCACCAGGGGCGAATCCAGTTTCCGCTCGCCGGCCTGCTGCCGGTCGAGGGATTGACCGAGGAAGCCGCGCGCGCACTGCTGACGCAGAAGCTGGCGCGCTACATCGCCAACCCGAACATCACGCTGCGGGTCCAGTCCTACCGCAGCAAGCGGGTCTATATCGATGGCGAGGTCAAGCAGCCCGGCCTGCAGGCCATCAACGACATCCCGATGACCCTGGTCGAGGCGCTGAACCGCGCCGGCGGCCTGCTGCCCACTGCCGACCAGAGCCGTATCGCACTCGAACGGGGCGAGGCGCGCTACCGCATCAACCTGCGCGACCTGGTACAGAAAGGCATCAATCCCGGCAACGTCATGCTGGCCCCGGGCGACGTCGTGCGCGTGCACTCGCGCGACGAAAGCAAGGTCTTCGTCTCGGGCGAAGTCGTCACGCCGAAGGCGCTGACGATGCACAACGGCCGCCTCACGCTCAACGAGGCGCTGGGCGAGACCGGCGGCATCAGTCCGCTGAGCGGCGACGCGCGCCAGATCTACGTGGTGCGCAAGACGCTTGATCGCACGCGCGTGTTCCAGCTCGACGCCAGGCTGGCCGGCTCGATCGCCATGGCCGAGTCTTTCGAGCTGCGCCCGAAAGACGTCGTCTACGTGGCCGCTTCGCCACTGGCGAACTGGAACCGCCATCTCAGCCTGCTGTTCCCTGGCGCGCTTACCTCCGCGGTCGGCGTCACCAACCGCCCCTGAGCACCGGAGACGACCATGACCAAGCCCGCCGACCACCTGCCGCTGACCCATGTGGCCCATAGTCCGCCGATCCTGAGCGTCCCCTTCGATCCACGTCCGCCGCTCACGGCCGCCGACGAGCCCACGGTCGACCTGAAAGGCCATTTCAACACCCTGTACGACAATCGCTGGCTGATCGGCGGCATCACGGCCCTGATCACGCTGATCGCGGTGCTCTACGCGCTCGTGGCCAAGCCCGTCTACGAAGCCAACCTGATGATTCACGTCGAGGAAGAAAGCCCGAACGCCTCGAAGAACATCCTGAGCGAGGCCTCTTCGCTGTTCGAGACCAAGAAGGCCGCCATCGCCGAGATGGAGCTGCTGCGCTCGCGCATGGTCGTCTCGCAGGCAGTCGACAACCTGCAGCTCTACATCGAAGTGCAGCCCAGGTATTTCCCGGTGGTGGGCTTCTGGTTCGCAAACCAGAACAACGGCGCACTGTCGGCCCCCGGCCTGTTCGGCTATGGCGGCTATGTCTGGGGCGGCGAAAAGGCCGAAGTCACGGTCTTCGACGTCCCCGAAAGCTGGCTCAACCGCGATTTCACGATCACGGCGCGTGGCATCAACCGCTACCACTTTTCCGGCGGCGGCCAGCGCCTCGCTTTCGACGGCACGGTCGGCCAGCGCTACCGGGTGCCCACGCCGGAGGGCACCATGGAAATCAAGGTCGACCGCCTGTATGCCAACCCGGGCGCGCGCTTTCGCCTCAAGCGCAAGTCGCGCCTGGGCACCATCCAGGCGATCCAGACGGCCATGGTGATCACCGAGCAGGGCAAGCAGTCCGGCGTGATCGAAGTCAAGCTGCAGGGCGAGCACGCCAAGCGCATCAATGCCTTGCTGAGCGAAATCGGGCGCGAATACATGCGCCAGAACCTGGCGCGCAAAACCGAGGAAGCGGAAAAGTCGCTTGCCTTCCTGAACAAGCAGCTGCCCATCCTGAAACGCCAGCTGGAGCAGTCCGAGGACCGCTACAACCAGTTCCGCAATTCGCACGGCACGGTCGACCTGCGCGAGGAAGCCCGCGTCAGCCTGGCACAGGCCACGGCGGCGCGCTCGCGCCGCATCGAGCTGCTGCAAAAGAAAACCGAGCTGCTGGCCCGGTTTACCGAAGACCATCCGATCGTGGCCGCCATCAACCGCCAGCGCAAGGAAGTCGACGCCGAGATCGAGGAAATCACCGCCCGCATCAAGACCCTGCCGGTGCTTGAGCAGGACGAGGCGCGTCTGACCCGCGACATCAAGGTCAATACCGACCTGTATACGGCGCTGTCGAATACGGCGCAGCAGCTGCGGCTCATTTCGGTCGGGCGCGTCAGCAACGTGCGCCTGGTCGACGCGCCCATCGCGCCCGAGAAGCCGCTCAAGCCGAACCGTCCGCTGATCGTCGCGCTGGCCGTGATCACCGGGCTGTTCCTGGGCACGCTGCTCGCGTTCGCGCGCAAGGCTTTGCAGGGCGGTATCGACGACCCGCAGAAGATCGAGCGCCTGCTCAACGCACGCGTCGTCTACGCGTCGATCCCGCACAGCGGCAACCAGGACAAGCTGCTGCGCAAGGCACGCGGCGAGACATCGCCGCTACCTTTGCTGGCGCAGATCATGCCCGAGGATCCGGCGGTGGAAAGCTTGCGCAGTTTCCGCGCCGCGCTCCAATTCGCCATGCCGCACTTTAAGAACAACATCGTCATGTTCGCCGGACCCACGCGCTCGCTGGGTAAATCGTTTGTAGCAGCCAACTTTGCCGCCGTGATGGCATCGAGCGGCAAGCGCGTGCTGCTGATCGACGCGGACATGCGTAACGGGCACCTGCACCGTTATTTCGGCATTGGCCGCGAGCGCGGCCTGTCACGTTCGATCATCGGTTCGATGCCGGTGGAAGACATCATCCACCACGATGTCATGGACAACCTCGACTTCATTCCCACCGGCGAGCTGCCGCCCAACCGCTCCGAATTCCTGCTTCACCTGAATTTCGGAGCACTGCTCGAGTCGGTCAGCAGCCGCTACGACCTGGTCCTGCTCGACCCGCCTCCGGTACTGGCGGTCGCCGACGCACTCGTTATCGGCGCCCATGCCGGCGCCGTGTTCATCGTCGCCCGTGCCGGCGTAACGACCGAAGGGCAGATCAACGAATCGGTCAAGCGCCTGAACCAGGCCGGCATTTCGCCGCAGGGCGTGCTCTTCAACGACATGGCATTGCGGCTCGGCTCGAGCGCCGCGCAATATGGCGCGACCGCAGCACAGATCGGCTACGTCACATAGCGAGCTTGTCGGGCCGGACGCTGGTCTTGTCCGGCCACACGGCGCCGCCGCGCAACGCGCGCGGCGGTATTCGCGGGAATATCCGAAAATCTTCAGGAACGACCGGCGTGCAGACAGCGCCTGGAATTTCCAGGCAAGCGATGGCGGTGCGCTGAACGGCGTAACACACTGCCAGTCACGCATCCACGCCCCCGATCCAGCGTCAAACTGCCCGTTTGCATTAGGATGGCCGCAGTCCAGGAGCCATTTCCGAATCGACGTCGCATCGCGTATCGTCGCCGCGTTCGTAAGCGCACCGATCCGCCGTCACCGAAGCCTGATTATATGTGCGTGTCGAGAGGAGCGAGGCGCGTCATTGTCACCGGCGGCTGATGGTCCTTGCATACGGGTGAGGGACGGGCATTGCGGTCGTGGGATGACGGTGTTCCCGCGTCAGAAAGAAGCAGGCGAGCCGTTACTTGAAAGTGCGTGCATGGTCACGTAAAAAAATCGCACCACCTGTGCGCCCCGCATGGTGCGCACAGGTGGTGCGAGTAAGTTTGCCGCTTCAGTCCGCCGAGAAGATGATTGGCGTCGCCGGTTTTGCGCTGGTGGGCAAGAGCAGGCGTTTGGCGAAGCGGCGTACCCGATACGTATTGCGCTCGAAGACGAGGTAGGAGAGGTAGCTCGTTCCCAGCAGGACCCCGAGCATGGCGAAGTAAATCGCAAAGTCGGCCGCGCTGGCGGGATTGAGCTGCTTGCGCCCGAATTGCGTCAGCCCGATGTGTTGCAGCAGGTCGATCACCGGTACGTGCAGCACATAGAGTGTGAAGGAAAACTCGGACAACCATTTACCAAACGTCGCGACGCGCTGCAGGAAAGCCGATGGGCCGATCGGGTAGTGCATGGCTGCGAGCAGGATCGCGACCGGGAGCGTGCAGACCAGGTCCTGGCCGAACGTTTCCGGGAGGATGTCGTCGTTCACGCCAGCGATTCGGTAATACACCGACACGCCGACGGCGATGGCCAGCAGCAGCATGCGCGCGCCGAAGCTGCTGTCGACGCGGATGCGGGAGAATGCGGCGCCCAGCAGCCATATCCCGAAATACAGGGTCATCACATAGGGCAGCCAGGCGACAGTCAGCGCCAGCAGGGCCGCGCAGGCGGCTTGCTGCAGCAGGCCGCGGCCGCTGAAGATCAGTAACAGCAGTGGAAACTGGATGTAATACCAAGTCTCGTTGGCCAGGCTCCAGAGCGGGTAATTGCCGCCGAAGCGCTCCACACGAATGGTCTGCAGGCCAAGCACGTTGCCGAGGAAGGTGCCGGCAGAGAAGTCTCCCGGTGCGCCGAAACCGGCTGGCTCGGTGCTTGCGGCGCCAGTGATCAACCCGATGCCGATCATCATGAACAGGGTGGGGACAAGCACGGTCCACAAGCGTGTCGCCCTGTCGATGGCGTACGAACGCAGGGCGTGTGGCTGGCCGATTTTGTTGAGCAGGCTGCCGCCGACGAGCCAGCCGCTGATGAGGAAAAACACCATCACAGCTTGGTGCGCAAAGCCGGTGAAAAACGCGAGCGCCATATAAGCCAGACCGGGTTCCTCGAGGCCGCGCAAACCCGGGTAGATTTCAGAGCGCAGATGGGCGGCGGCCACCTGCAGGGAAGCAACGCCCCTGAGCAGGTTCATCAACAGCGACTGCATCGAGTTCTCGCTGAGTTGGCTTTGTCGCTGCCAATGGAATGAAAGAGCATGCATGTGGTTCTCCTGTCGAATTAACGTCTGCTGCCGGTCAGCCGCAGCTATCCCAGCGAAACGGGGTACGGTTGCCCGACAAGGCAAGGGCAACCTTGATCATCCAGTAGCCGACCTGCGCCTGTTGCATGGCCCAGGCCGTCGCGCCGTAGGCAAGCAGGCTCGATGCAAGGCCTGCGAGCAGGGGCGGCGTGCGCGTCGTGCGTGCGATCCTGAGCATGGCGCCGCTGGCAGCGGCGCCGACGAGCCAGCCGGCGCATGCCTCGGCGGCCGTATGTTCCCCCGTCGCCACCAGCACCGCCGCGAGCGCCGCGCCGAACGCGAGGCCAGTTGCGGCGCCGATCGCGGCCGCGGGCGCCGGACAGCGCTGCAGCAACAGGTAGAACAGCACCGGGAACACCGCGGTCACGCCGGCGGCGTGCCCGCTGAATGCCTGGAAGCGCAGCGCCGGGATGCCGGTGCCCCAGCCAAGGAAGGCGACCTTGCTGGTGCCGACGATCGCCAGTGCCGTCGCGAACAACAGCAGCCAATAGCCGGCCGCGCGCCAGTCGCGCGCCGCCAGCAGCCAAGCCGCGATGGCGCTGGCCAGGGGCAGCGTCAGCACCAGGTTGCCGAGGTGGAGAAAGGCAAGCGACGACATGGCGGCAGGCGGTCAGCGCACGATCGCGCGCAAGGTGCCCACGATGATGCGCAAGTCGACCCAGAACGTGCGTTCGCGGACGTAGCGCACGTAATACTCGAGCTTGGTGGGCAGGATCGTGTCGATGTAGGCCTGCTCGGGGTCAAGGGCTTGGCCCAGGATGGCGTTTTCGTCCTTGAACAGGATCGATGTCCAGTCGGTCACACCGGGCTTGACCGACAGCACCAGGTCGCGTTCGTGTAGCGGATAACACGCCACATAGCGCGGTACCTCCGGGCGTGGCCCGACCAGGCTCATCGTGCCAAGGACAACGTTGAATAGCTGCGGCAGTTCGTCGAGCTTGTATTTACGCAGGAAATGGCCGGCTCGCGTGATGCGCGGATCGCGTCCGACCGTCAGCAGGCGCTGCAGGTCGGGCTGGGCGGACATCGTGCGAAACTTCAGGATGTCGAAGAGCTGCCCGTAGCGCCCGACGCGCACCTGGCGAAACAACACCGGCCCGGGCGAATCGAGCCGGATCCAGAGGGCAATCGCAGCCAGGAGCGGCGACAGCAGCAGCACGCCGATCGTGGCCGCGCACAGGTCGAAGGTGCGCTTTAACATGACAGCAGCGTGTGCAGCGCATCGATCACGCGATCCTGGTCGGCGCCCTGCATGCGGGTGTAGAGGGGCAGCGTAAGCATCGCGCCGAAAGCGGCTTCGGCGACCGGGAAGCGGCCGGGATCGGAGGCGCAGTTGTCGCGCCAGTAGGGCTGGCGGTGCAGGGGAATGAAGTGCACGCTGGTACCGATGCCCAGTTCCGACAGCCGCACGATGAGCTCGTCGCGGCGCAGAGGTGCATCTTTTTGCAAGCGCACGACGTACAGGTGCCAGGCATGGGTGCTGTCGCCCTCGGGCCGCGGCGGCATGATCAAGGGCAGGTCGGCCAGTGCGGCGTCGTAGCGCGCCGCCAGGAACTGGCGCTGTGCGAGGAAGCGGTCAATCTTGCGCAATTGTTCGATGCCAATGGCGGCCGCGATGTCGGTCAGGTTGTACTTGAAGCCGGCCGCCACGACCTCGTAGAACCAGGCTGGCGTCTTCGACACATAGCGGTCGAACGCATCCTGGCTGATGCCGTGCCGGCGCATCAGGCGGATGCGGCGCGCCAGCTCAGGATCGCGCACCACGACCATGCCGCCCTCGCCGGTGGTCATGGTCTTGTTGGCGTAAAAGCTGAAGACCGTGATGTCGCTCTCTAACGTGCCCACCAGCTGGCCGCGGTAGCGGGTCGGGAAGGCATGCGCCGCATCCTCGACAACGCGTAAACCATGGCGCCGCGCGAGCGCGAGGAGGGCGTCCATGTCGCAGGCCATGCCGGCATAGTGCACCGGGACGATGGCGCGCGTGCGCGGGTTGATGGCCGCTTCGACGGCCTGCGGGTCCATGTTCAGCGTGACGGCGTCGACGTCGACCAGCACTGGTTGGGCGCCCAGGTAGCGCACGACTTCGGCGGTGGCGGTGAAGGTCAGCGTCGGCACGATGACCTCGTCGCCCGGCCCAATCCCCAGGCTCTCGAGCGCCAGGTGCAGCCCGGCGGTGGCGGAGTTGACGGAAATAACCTGCACGTCGGCGCCGAGATAGTCGCGAAACGCCGCTTCGAAACGGCGCGCTGTGGGGCCGGTGGTCACCCAGCCCGAGCGCAGACATTCGACCACGGCGGCAATTTCTTCTTCGCCGATGTCGGGCAGGGCGAACGGCAGGAAGGGTGCGACGGCTGTTTCGGCAAGCTGGTGGTCTTCCATGTTCAGTCTCCTGCGCATGCGGTCAAGAATCGTTGCCCGAGTACCGGGTAGGTGAGGTTGTCGAGTGCGTAGCGCTGGCCGCGCCGGCCCATGGCCTCGCGCTCGGCCGCGCCCTTGTCGGCCAGTTGCACGATGGCCGCGGCCAGCGCATGCGGGTCTTCGGGGGCGAACGTGATGCCGCAGTTGGCGTCGGCGACCGGATCGTTGCCCGCTTCGACGGCGTGCAGCACCGGGCGCGCCGCCATCATGTAGTCGATCAGCTTGTTCGGCGCGATGCCGAAGCGGTACAGAGGCTGGCGCTGCCAGCCGATATAGGCAAGGTCGAAGCGGCGCAGCAGCGCCGGTACCTGGTATTTCGGAACCGGGTCGAGGAAGCGCACGTTGTGCAGGGCCATCGCCTGGGCACGGCGTTGCAGGCGCTGTTTTTCCGGCCCGCCGCCAGCCAGCACGAAAGCGACACGGCGTTCGCGCAGCAGCGCCGCCGCATCCAGCAGGGTGTCGAGCGCGTTCGCCAGGCCATGGGTGCCGGCGTAGCCGACCACGCAGTCGGCCGACGCCCGGGCCGCGGCCAGCACGCCCTCGACGTTCGGCGCGAGGGCCGTGTCGGCGTCCAGCCACTCGGCCGGATCGGCGCCGTTCGGGACGATATGCAGCTTGTGTGGCGCCATGCCATGCGCCTCCAGGTGCTCGCGCACCTTCGGCAGCATCGAGACGACGGCGTCGGCGTGGCGGCAGGCGTAATTTTCCGCCGCCTGCAGCAGCATGATGAAAGGATGCCAGCGCGAGTAGCCGCCCAGTTCCATCGGCGAGAGCGGCCACAGGTCGTGCACTTCGAACAGCAGGCGCGCGCCGGCCAGGCGCGCGATCCGGCGCGCGGGCCAGATGTCGAGCGGATAGGTGCTCGAGGCGATGACCACGTCCGGCCGCTCGTCGCGTGCCAGCGCGCGTCCTTCGCGCACCAGGCGCCACAGGAAGCTGGCAATGTTCACAATGCGCCCCATGCCGTTGCCGCGATAGGCCGGCGTGGCGAACCAGGTGTAGTCGACCCCGTCGATGTTCTGGTCGAGTCGTGCCCGGCCCTCCATGGCGGGCGCCTGGGCGCGGATGTGCGAGTGCGACGAGGCGACAATGCGTACCCGGTGTCCCAGCCGTACCCATTCGCGCGCCAGGTAATACGGACGAAATTCCATTCCGTGGCGAACCGAGCCCGCATAGTGGTTGATCAGGAGAATGTTCAGGCGCGCCATGCAATTTCCTCCGCCACGCGCCGCAGGTTGCAGCGCGTCGTTTCGACCCAGTTGGTTTCCCACTGGAGCGGATGGGTCAGGAAGCAGAGGCGTTCGTAGCGGCCGAGCGCGTCGAACGGCGAGAGCGGCGTGTAGTAGTGCGGGAATTCACGGTCGCTGATATACATGTCGAAGTGGCGCAGCAATTCGCTGTCGTACGACTCGCACTCGATGCCGCAGCGGCCACGTACGTCGGCATCGCGCAACAATTCGTGGTTGATCACCTTCAGCCGGCGGTTGGCAAAGTCGCCGTGGCTGGCGACAGTGACCATTTGCAGTCCCAGGCGTTCGGTGATGCTGTTGAAATTGCGGATGAATTGCTCGCGGATTTCCGGGAAGCGGCGCCGGATCTCCTGGGGGCAGCGGATCCGGTGACGTTTGGCATAATCGGCCACCTCTTCATAGTGGTAGCTGGCTTCGCTGCCGGCGGCCTCGATCTCGCGCATGAAGCCGAAATCGAGGGTCGTCAGCCGGAAGTAGTAACTGGCCCGCACGCCATGCTTTGCCTCGAGCGCGAACATCTTCGTTGCCGTGCGCAGGTCGCTGTCGATATCGTGCCGGTGCACTAGTACCCGGCGCGGCGCGCCGTGCGGGGATGCAAGCTCGCGGTGAAAGTTGCGTACCGAGGTCTGAACGTAGCCGGCGTCCCGGGCGCGCTTCAGCAGAGCCTCGTACTCGCCCAGCCGCGAGGGCATCAGGTAGTCCGCGTAGAGGCGGTTCAGTAGGCTGATCATTGCAGGGCGTATTTCGCGCGGTAAGGACGAAAGCCGAGAATCTTCTTGAACGTTTGCATGCCGGGCTGGGCACCGAAGAAGGTGTCGTACATCAGGTAGCGCACGCGCTGCTCGCCGATCAGCTCGGACACGATATCGACCACCAGCATGTGCATGATGCCGTCGTTGTTGCGGATGCCCATCAGCTGGGAAAATGCCGCAAAATTGCCGTAGTGGCCGAGATTGGCATAGGCAACCAGCCGTCCTTCGGGATTGAGCACGCCGTAGTATCGAAAATGCCCGAGCGAGTCGAATTGCGATGGTTTTTCGCGGTATTTCGCATCCATCGGCCGGCCCTGGCGCTCTTCGAGCGAAGTATTAATGGCATGGATATCGTCGATGTAGGCATTGCGGTCGATCCTGCGCAACTGGTAACCGCGGCCACGCGCGCGTTTGGCGTGATAGGCGCCCGCATTCTTGCCTTTGATAAGTTCCAGGTATTGGTCTTCGGTGTTCAGGTCAGCGAGATCGAGCAATGCCGCACCTATTGTTTTATGCCGGATCAGCTTGTAGCGCGGATGGGGCTTGGTGTAATAGCGGTAGGTGGCCCGAATATCGGCCGGGTCGAGCGCTTCATGAAAATGCAGCTCGGCCACGGGAAGGCGCAATATTTCGGTGAGCAGCTTGTAATGGTGTGAAATTGGTTTCATGTTGTATGCTCGATGGATTGAATACACGATAAGACGGATTGCAATTGCACTTATTGAAACGGATTAAATAAAGCGGCCCCTTAAAAGATATTTGCAGCACGATTAGTTCACGCTAATTAGCTTCCTATAGAAATTTTATGTCTACCGGAAATTAGTCCGCCCTTATTTGCATTAGGAAAATCTTCGGGCTCGGTCAGCACGACGGTGTCGATGGAAAAGCGGGGCCTTGGAGACCGTGCCATGCACGGCTCCTGCAACCGCTACACGCTTTCATAGAAGGTGATCAGCTTTCTCGATTCGCGCAGCCAGTTGTATTGCTGCTCCACCGCACGGCGGCCGTTCTCGCCCATGCGCGCCGCCAGCGCCGGGTGCAGGACGAGGTGGTCGATGGCCGCGGCAATTGCTGCCGGGTCGCCTGGGTCGACGCAGACGCCGCATCCGTGGCGCTCGACGATGTTGCGCCACAAGGGAAAACGCGAGGCGATCACGGGAATCCCCGCCGCCATGTACTCGAACATCTTGACCGGGAGGGCGTCGAGATAGTTGGCCACTGGATGCAGCGTGACCAGCCCGGCGACGGCGCGCCGCATCACGTCGCTGACGCCGGCGCGGTCGAGGTAGCCATGGTGCAGTACCCGTTCCCAGCCGGCGTAGGCGCGCACTTCGGATTCGAGCGCCGGCTCGGTGAACTGGCCGGCCAGTGATAATTGGGCGCCCGAACGCAGCAGTGCGCAGGCATGCACCAGCTCGCGAATCCCGCGAATGGCCGAGATGCTGCCGACGTAGCAGATTTCGTTCGACTTCTCGCGCCAGTCCGGATCGCCGTCGAATTCGCTGACGACGGGATAGTTGTTGATGTCGATCGAGCGCGTGTTGATGTGCGCAAACTTGTTGCGAATGGTCGGCGTCGCCGCGATGACGCCGTCGAAGCGGCGGCAGGCGAAACGTTCGTAGGCGCCAAACGAATTCGACAGCAGGCGCGCCGATGCCTTGCCAAGGTAGTGCTTGGCCAGCAACTGCGTCGGCACGTCTTCGTGCGAATCGAAGATGACCTTGCGCCCCAAGCGCTTGAGGCTCAAGCCGACCGGAATCAACTCCGGATCGTGCAGCTGGTAGACCTCGGCATCGACCGCGACTGCGGCTTCGAAGACGCGGCGGGTGGTACGCAGCATGCGGTTGACCCGGCCCGCCAGGCGGCCGACGTCCACGATGTTGACCCCGTCGCGCTGTGCCGGTCCTGCGCCGTCGGCGACCACCAGCGTCACGTCGTAGCCATGCGCCGCCAGGCTACGGCATTGCTTGACGAAGATCCGGGTGTCGTGACGCGGATGGGCGGAGGTCAGGTGTGCGATTTTTCGCATATTTCCTCTCATAGAAGTAGCGGGAGCTGGCGCCGAGCGTGGCGCCGATCAGCATCTCGGTGAAGTAGTGCGACGTCAGCAGCAGCAGCACGGTGACGCAGGCCATGGAAAAGCCCAGCAGGAAGATGCCGCAGTGGCGAGGCGCGAAATATTCGCGGATAAACATCGGGATGACCGGCACCACGGTGACCAGGCACAGGTAAGCCATCCCGAAGAGGCCCAGGTCGACCCAGGCCGAGAGCACGTTATGCGAGTAGTAGCCCGGCTTGTAGCTGCCGTAATCGCCGAGCAGGGGGTGGGCCAGGATGGTCTGGACGGCATGCACGGTGAGGTGGTGCCGCTTGTTGACCGAGGTCGATTGCGACAAATCGAGCAGTTCGAGGATGCGGTTCGCCGGCAGCGCCGCCAGGATCTGGTCGAAGTACAGGTGGATGACAAAGAACAGGATGATTCCGCATAGCAGGAAGTGCAGCTTGTGCCGCGAGTAATGAAACTCGATGATAGGGATGGCGAACATCAGGGCGGCAAATTCGCTGCGCGCGGTGTTCAGGAACAGCGTCACCGCGCTCATTGCGTACAGCAGCAGGCGCAGCGGCATCGAGCGGGTAAAGGCGAGGACGGTCAGGAAGGTGACCAGGTAGGAGCGGGCGAATCCCTGGTAGGTGGCCAGGGCATCGGTATCCTTGGCGATGCCCATCGCTCCCAGATAGAACACGCCGTCGACCGAGTACGACACGGCAATCGCACTCATTCCGGCCAGGCTGAGCAGGCCGACGACGCGAAAGCGCAGACTGTCGAAATCGAGGAAGCTCGCGATCACGAACATGTTAAAGATGAACAGGATGCCGAGCACGTGGTTGCCGATGATGGTACGGTTCGCGCCGGCGGCGGCGTTGGCCCCGATCACTGCGACGAAGTAGAGCAAGAACAGGCCCAGGTGCAGATCGACGGCGTTGAAGCGGCGCGGGTCGCGCTGCATGCGGTTCAGGTAGATCAGGCCTAGCGGCAGGGCAAACAGCAGCGAGACCGGGGCAAAATAGCCGCCAAGGAAGGCGCCGGTCGTGCCCGTGCCGAGCAAGGTGTGATAGAAGAAAAATCCCGGGAACAGCATGAAAAATGCCGCGAGCAGGATGCGCTGCTGGCGCCGGGCCGTCTTAAATCTGCGGGAGGAAGTCATGCGGTAGCCAGGCGGTTCTGGGAACACTGCCACGACATGTGCAGGTACACCAGGTACAGCGTCGAATAGCCGATCGCGAACCAGCGCAGGTTGTCGTGCAGCGTGCCGGGCAACAGGAAGGTGGTGAGCGTCACGGCGCACAGGGTCAGCTGCCACCACAGGTCGACGTTCTGCTTGCCTGTCACGAAGAACACATAGCTGAGCGGGCTGGCGACGAAGTTGAGGAAGTACAGCGGCGCCAGGATCTGGGCCAGCTCGCCCGCCTCGCGCCAGGCCGGGCCGAAGACCCAGGCAAACAGCGGGGGGGAGAACAGCAGCAGCACCAGCGAGGGCGCCAGGCCCAGCAGCATCAGTACCTTGAATGTATAGCGGTAGGCCTGCTCGCAGTTGCCAAGCGTTTCGAACTCGTGCACCGACTGGCGCTTGAACACTTCGAGCACCGAGGCTGCCAGCAGCGAGATCGGCGCCGCGAGCACGCGCTGGGCCAGGGCATACAGCCCGGCGGCCAGCGCCCCGTGGCGCACCCCGATCAGGAACAGCGGCAGCAGCCCGACCATGTTGTTAAGGAGGTTGGAGGGCAGGGCGTAGCGCCAGAACTTGCGGTGGCGCACGAGGTAGGCACGTGCCTGGGCGCCGAGCGTCAGTTCGATCCGGGCTGGCGGCGGGCGCAGCAGCCGGCGCGCCGCCACCAGGCCGATCGCCAGGCCAATCAGCTGGCCCGCCAGCAGGCCCTGTTCACCGATGCCGTACGCCAGCAAGAGCAATTGTGCGACCGCGATGGTGCCGGCGCCCCAGATTTTGGCCCGCGCAGCCTTGCCGAAGGCATTGTGCGAGGTGGCATAGGCCAGCGTCGTCTGCATGTTCGCGGTCAGCCAGGTGCCCAGGCCCACGGTCAGGAGCGCGAGCCAGGACAGCTGCCTGATGGCGGGCACGTTGGCCAGCCAGGCCAGCGTGGTCAGCGCAGTGACGAGCAGGGCCGTGATGGTGGCGGTGTAGAGGACGAGGCCGAAACAGACGCGCTGCTGCTCGGTCTCGTGGTCGAGGATCATTGCCGTTTCCATGCGCAGGGTGGCGCCGATGGCCGCGACCGCCACCAGGGCCAGCCACAGGCTGAACGCGCCCATTTCAGCAGGCGTGCACATGCGCGTGATCAGCGGCGCCGCCAGCAGCGGCAGCGCCTGGGCGCCGAGTGCGCCGCCCAGCACGGTGATCACGTGCTTCCAGAAAGTCGGCAATTGCAATTTCATACAGGTTCGGATGCCAGTTCGGTCGCTGGAACAGGAACCCGCACGGTCCGCAGCAGGGATTCGGCAACGTGGCGTGCCTCGTCGTCCTGGAGGTAGGGTCCCATCGGCAGGCTCAGCACACGGGTGGCCAGGATGCTGGCCATCGGGCAGGCGTCCGCCCGGCTCAGGTGGGCATAGGCCGGCTGCAGGTGCATCGGAACCGGGTAGTGGACGGCTGTCGGGATGCCTGCCGCGTGCAGCTCGGCCTGGACGCGCTCGCGCTCCTCGACCACGACCGTGTACTGGGCGAAGACATTGGTGCGGTCGCGCGCCTGCCCGACCAGCTGCACGCGCCCCGAGAGCACGGCTTCATAGCTGTCGGCGGCGCGCTGGCGCTGGGCCAGTTCCCAATCGAAGCGCTCGAGCTTGGCCAGCACGATGGCGCACTGCAAGGTGTCCATGCGTCCGCCGACCCCGACCCTGGTGTGCACGTAGCGGCGCGACTGGCCGTGTACACGGATCTCGCGTGCCGCCGCGGCCAGGGCGTCGTCGTTCGTGAACAGGGCGCCGCCGTCGCCGTAGCAGCCCAGCGGTTTGCTGGGAAAGAAGCTGGTGCAGCCGACCGTGGACAGGTTGCAACTCTTGCCGCCACGGTAGGTGGCGCCGAAGCTCTGGGCAGCATCTTCGATCACGGCCAGGTTATGGCGCGTGGCGATCGCATTGATTTCTTCCATGTCGGCCGGCTGGCCGAACAGCGACACGGGCATGATGGCGCGGGTATGCGGGGTGATCGCCTCTTCGATCAGGCCGGGAGCGATGTTGCAGGTGGCAGGATCGATGTCCACGAACACCGGCACGGCGCCCAGCAGCACGATGACTTCGGCCGTGGCGATGAAGGAGAAGGGCGTCGTGATCACCTCGTCGCCGGGGCGCACGCCGAGCGCCATCAGCGAGATCAGCAGTGCTTCGGTGCCGGAGGCAACCGTGATGCAGTGGCGCGCGCCGGTGTAGGCAGCCAGCCGTGCTTCGAGCTCGGCTACTTCAGGGCCGAGAATGTATTGGCCATGGTCGAGCACGGCCGTGATCCGTGCGTTGATCAGTTCGCGCGAGGCCTGGTACTGGGATTTCAGGTCGATGAATTCCATGGTATCCGCTATCAAGGTTGAGCTGCGGGAACGAGCATGCAGATGCCGTCCTGCAACAGGTAAAGCTCGCCCGTGTGGGGGCACAGGGCTTCGCCATTGCCGCCGATGCGCAGCGGCAGGCGTTCGCCGAAACGGCTCATCCAGCCGATCTGGCGCGCCGGCACGCCCGCCATCAGGGCGAACGCCGGCACATCGCGCGTGACCACGGCACCTGCGCCGATAAAGGCGAACTCGCCGACCGTCACGCCGCAGACGATGGTGGCGTTGGCGCCGATGGTGGCGCCGCGCCGCACCAGCGTGCGCCGGTATTCGTTTTTGCGCTCGACCGCCGAGCGCGGATTGTGGACATTGGTAAACACCATGCTGGGACCGCAAAAAACGTCGTCTTCGAGTGTGACAGCGTCGTAGACGGAGACGTTGTTCTGGATCTTGACGTGGTCACCGATCAGTACGTCGTTGCCGACGAAAACGTTTTGCCCGAGCGAACATCCGGCGCCGATGCGTGCGCCGCCACAAACGTGGGCGAAGTGCCAGACCCGGGTGCCCGGCCCCAGGCTGGCGCCGGCGTCGACGATGGCGCTTGGATGTACCGGGGAGTCTATGGTTTGCCGGTCCATGTCAGTACTCCAGCGGCAGGGCGACGCGCTTGCCGTCGCGCGCCGACATATAAGCCGCCACCAGGACTTCGAGCGATTTGAGCCCCTCGCGGCCGTCGGTTTCGGGCTCTGCCTCGCCGCGCAAGACCTTGATGACGTTGTCGTAGTAAAGCGGATGGCCGAATCCGTAGACGGAGGTCGTCTGGTAGCTGGCGTCGCGCACCTTGTCGTCGTCTTCGTCGGGCTGGGCGAACTCCCACTGCTGCACTTCGTTGACGGCGACGCCGCCGATCCGGACGGTGCCATGCTCGCCGAGGATGGTGATCGAGCCTTCCATGTTGCGCGGGTAAGTCAGCATCGTGACGTTCATGGAGCCGAGGGCGCCATTCCTCCAGCGCAAGCTGATGACCCCGGTATCCTCGACCTCGATGTTGCGGGCCAGCGTGGCCGTATAGGCCTGCAGGCTTTCGACCGGGCCGACGATCCAGTCGATCAGGTCGACATAGTGGCTGGCCTGGTTCATGAAGGCGCCACCGTCGTACTCCCAGGTGCCGCGCCATTTGGCGCTGTTGTAGTACTCGTCGGGTCGGGTCCAGAACACGTTCAGGTTGACCATGTAGATGCGCCCGAAGCGCTTTTTCTCGACCGCGCTTTTCAGCAGTTGCAGGGTGGCATTGCGGCGGTTTTGCTTGACCACGAACAGGCGCACGCCGGCGCTGTCGCAGGCGGCGACCATGCGCTTGCCGTCTTCCCAGCGTGTGGCCATCGGCTTTTCGGTGATCACATGGCGGCCGGCGCGGGCAATCTGCACCGTCTGCTCCGGGTGCAGGCCGGAGGGCGTGGTGACGATGAAGGCATCGGCGTCGCAGCGCGCGAGCATCTGGTCGAGCGTTGCGTAGGCCTCGGCGCCGGTCTTGTCGGCCGCTTCGGCCATGGCACGCGGGTCGATGTCGCAGACGCCGACCAGCTCGCAGCGGTCGCGATGCTGGCGGATGGCGCCGAAATGGTTGTTGGCGATGCGGCCGCAGCCCACGAGGGCGAAACGGAGTTTGCGGTCGGTGATGGCGGGGGGGTAGTTGCGCATGATCTTCTCCGGTGGACAGCTCAGGCCTTGACGACGTTCGGGAGGCGTTCGAGGTACACGCCGCGGGTATCGACGATCAGGTTGGCGTAGCGGCGAATCATGTCGTAATCGAAGGCGCTGTGGCTGGTCGCCAGCAGGACCAGGTCGTAGGACGCGAGCGTATCGGGCGTGAGCGTCACGCTGGAGAGCTCGAACCGGTGCTCGCGCATGCGGGGGAAGATGGGCACGTGCGGGTCGGAGTAGGCGACGTGGGCGCCCTTGTCGCGCAGGATCTCCATCAGTTTGACCGAGGGCGACTCGCGCATGTCTTCGACATCCTTTTTATAGGCGATGCCTAGTACCAGCACGCGGCTGCCCATCACCGAACGGCCACGCTGGTTCAGCGCATCGGTCACCTTGCCGATCACCCAGTGCGGCATGTCGCTGTTGATTTCGCCGGCCAGTTCGATGAAGCGGGTGTGCAGTCCGTACTGGCGCGCCTTCCAGGTGAGGTAGAAGGGATCGATCGGGATACAGTGTCCGCCCAGGCCGGGACCGGGGTAATAGGGGGTAAAGCCGAAGGGCTTGGTGGCGGCGGCGAGGATCACCTCGTGGATATCGATGTCCATCTTGTCGGCGATGATTTTCATTTCGTTGACCAGGCCGATGTTGACCGCGCGATGGATGTTTTCGAGCAGCTTGGTCAATTCGGCGGCACGGGTCGAGCTGACCGGCACGACGCAGTCGATCGCGGCGCCGTACAGGGCCACGCCCGCCTCCAGGCAGGCGGCAGTGCTCCCGCCGCAGACCTTGGGAATGGTACGCGTCTCGAAATGCGGATTGCCCGGGTCTTCGCGCTCCGGCGAGAAGACGAGGAAGATGTCGCGCCCCACGGCCAGGCCCCGCGACTCCAGGCGCGGACGCAGTTCTTCCTCGGTGGTGCCGGGATAGGTAGTGCTCTCGAGCGAGATCAGCTGGCCCGGACGCACGAAGGGCAGCAGCGCATCGGTGGTATCGAGCACGAAGGACAGGTCGGGCTCGCGATAGGCGTTCAGCGGCGTCGGCACGCAGATGATCAGGGTGTCGGCCTCGCCGGCGCGGGTGAAGTCGCTGGTGGCCTCGAAGCCGCCGGCGCGGGCGGCGTCGATCGCGGCGGCCGGGATATGTTCGATATAGCTTTCGCCCCGATTGAGCTTGTCGACCTTGGCCGTGTCGATATCGATCCCCAGCACCCGGAAGCCGACCGCGGCGTAGCGCAGCGTCAGGGGCAGACCGACATAGCCGAGTCCGATGACGCCGATGACTGCCGTGCGGTCGCGTAGTTTGGCGGTAAGTTGCTGCAGGTGGGCCGATTGTTGTTCGTCGCGCATGTGTTCCTCGCCAACATTAGGTGGGGTGGGTGGGTAGAGACGGGATGCTGCTGCTAGATGCGGAACGGCACGAATTTATGGATGAGGCTGAGCCTTGCCTTGCCCGATTCGAGCTCGGGTTCGGGTACTTGCGCCGGTGCGGCGGCGGGCAACTGGGGCGTGTATTCGCTGACGACGGCCTTGACCATCGATTCGATCATGCCGCGCTCGTGCGTTTCGCACGCCATCATCAGGCAGGTGATGCAGGTTTCCAGCACGCTCGGACGCAGGGCGTTTTCCTTCATGCGCATGATGCGCGGATGCTCGCTCGGGAACACGGTGCCGTCGGTCAGCAGCTCTTCGTGCAGCTTTTCGCCCGCGAACAGCCCGACGAACTTGACTTCGATATCGCCCTCGGGGTTTTGCGGGGTTTTTTCGGTCAGGCCCGACATGGCGAGCAGGGTGCGGGCCAGTTCGACGATGCGTACCGGTTCGCCCATGTCGAGGACAAACACGTCGCCGCCCTTGGCCATGGCGCCCGCCTGGATGACGAGTTGCGCCGCTTCCGGGATAAGCATGAAGTAGCGCGAGACGTCGGGATGGGTGATGGTCAGCGGCCCGCCGCGTGCAATCTGGCGCTGGAACAGGGGGATGACCGAGCCGGACGAACCGAGCACGTTGCCGAAGCGAACCATGCAGAAGGTGGTCTGCGCGCCGTGCCTGGCCGCCGCGGCCTGGAAGATCAGCTCGGCAATCCGCTTGCTGGCGCCCATGATATTGGTTGGGCGCACGGCCTTGTCGCTGGAAATGAGCACGCAGGTTTCGACGTGATGCGTTGCGCATGCTGCTGCGATGACCTGGGCGCCGAGCACGTTGTTGCGCAGGCCTTCGACGATGTTCGACTCGACCAGGGGCACGTGCTTGTAGGCGGCCGCATGGTAGACCGTGTCGATATGGCTGTCGGCCAGGATGCGCTCGATGAGGTCGGCATTGCAGACCGAGCCCAGGTGGGCATCGATGCGCAGGTCGGGGAAGCGGATGCTCAGCTCCTGGCGGATGGTATAGAGCGCGAACTCCGAATGGTCGAGCAGGTGCAGCCGGCTGGGAGCGAGCGTGACGATTTGGCGGCACAGTTCGCTGCCAATGGAGCCGCCGGCGCCGGTGACGAGCACGGTCTTGCCGCGCACGCAGCGGGCAAACAGGTCGAGCCGCGGCGGCACCGGCGGGCGGCCGAGCAGGTCTTCAAATTTCAGTTCGCGGATCGAGTCGCGCGGACGGACCCGGTCGTCGGCCAGGTCGACCAGGCGGCTGAGGATCTTGGTCATGACGCCGGCTCCGGCCAGGCGCTGCATGATGTCGCGCAGGCGTTCCGGCGGCATGCCCGGCACGGCGATGACGACGGTGCGGATGTCGTGGGCGGCGACCAGGTCGGCCAGGCGATCGGTGTGGAAAACGCGCAGTCCGGCGATAGTGCGGTCGTTGAGCGCGCGCTTGTCGTCGAAGAAGCACACTGGACGGTATTCGTCGCTGCTGCGCATGGTCTGCGCCAGGCGTGCACCGGCCTCGCCGGCGCCGTAAATGGCGACCGTATCGGAGGCGGGGCGGCGCGTGCTGTGGCTGCGCAGGAAGTTACGCATGCCGATCCGCGAGGTGACGACATAGGAAAAGACGATGAACCAGTAAATGGCCAGCGCGCTGCGGGGGAACATGGCGTCGTTAATGGCAAACAGCACGACATAGGCGCACAGGACGGCAATGCCGAGTGCCAGGCCGGTGGCGCTCAATAAGCGCCCGTCGATAAAGCGGATGACGGCGCGGTATAAGTCGGACATCGAAAAGGCGGCAATCGTGACCAGTGCCACAATCAGATAGGAGGCGGGACCGTAATTGGCAGCAAGTTTCAAATCGCCGCCGCGCAATAACATCGCGATCAAGAAACAAAGCGGCAATGCAACCAGGTCGATACAGACCGTGAGCGCTATTTTGGTTGTCCGATGCAGCGATACCATTCCAGCGCAAAACTGGATTAATACTCGGGCGGATAAATTTGGCATGGTGCGCGTTATTCGGTCGGATGGGTTGCAATAGGAGCGGTAAGGGCGGTGTGCCGCTGAATAGCGTGCTTAATAAAACAAGATAGATACTGTCTAAAATAAGAAAGATGCTGTCGGAAATAATTAGCCATTGGGCAGAATGAGGGCGACTTTTGGACTAAGTGTTTCGGAGTAAGTTTATTATCTGCCTCACTCGGATTGCTGAGTTTGACCCCGCTCAACCGACAATTCCGAATTAAAACGAAATGGGTTGTTTATTTAATTCATGAAATGTAATTTGGAAATAAATCGCTTAGAAACTAATGATAGATTTCAGTTAGGAATATATAGCGCTGAAAAGCAGGGAAATATAGCGAGCGCATCTACAGCCGTCAGACGGCCGGGCGTTGAAGAGAGCGGGAACGAGGAAAAGGAGGGAAGCCGGACGCTGGCAGGGAGGCTAGCGGCCCGGGGCGACGCTGGGGGAGCGCGCCAAACTAATACGAAGGGAAAGCGACGCGCACCGGCCGTGCGCGCCTGCCGTGCGGCGCTTCAGGTACCGGGACGCGGCTGCGGCGCCATCGGCGGCACCACGATGTTGTCGTTCAGGCGCAGGAACTTGAAGCCGGCCAGGCGTTGGCCGTTCTTGCCCGCGCCTGCATTGCGCGCCTCGCGCTCCAGGGCGCGGGCGATGAAGGCGTCGAAGGTTTCTTCGCGCACCTTCGGTTCCTGCGAATGCAGGAAGTGACGCTCGCCGTTCGGGCCGAGCACCACGAGGCCCACGTGCGAGGCCCAGTACTCGCCGTCGCGGGTCGAGATCACGTTGACGAAGTCGCCTTCCTGCAGCTGGCTGGCGACTGCCGCTACCTGTTCCTTCGGCACATAGCTCTGGCGGCTGGTCTCGACCGGGATGCTGCGCTCGGTCTGGTGGCGCGTCTTCAGGAAGCGCGCACGGTCGACCTTCATCGCGTAGCCCGGGCCGTTCGGTCCGGCCAGCGCGGCGCTGACGTCGGTCACCAGCCAGCGGTTGGCGACATTCCAGTCCATCTCGGTGTAGTGGTTGCGCGTGGCCACGCCGATCACGCCGTCGCGGTAGCGGATGCGCTGCAGCATCCAGAAAAATTCTTCCCAAGAGCGCGACAAGGCCATCGCATAGGTGTGTTCCGCGAACACGACGCAATCGCTCTGCGCCAGGCTGAACATCGGCAAATCGTCGTGGACTTCGAAGGGGAACTCGCCCAGCAGGTTCAGCAGGTAAGGCTGGTCCGGGTTCTTGCGTCCGATCGCCGCGATGCGCTTGCGCAGGTCGGGTTCGGCCGCGTGCGCCCAGGCCACGTAGCGCCCGGCTTCGACCGGCGTCATCTGGAAGATCTGCTTGTGCAGCACGGCCTCGATGGCGACCGGCGCCGGGACCACCGGGGCCGACGCAACCGGCTTGACCGGCGCTGGAGCGGCCGGACTGGCGACCGGCGCCACGGGTGACTGGCTGGCGCAACCGCCGAGAGCGGCTGCGGCGAGCAGCAGGGGAGCAAAGCGCATGGACGGGTCTTTCGTGTTGGATTTTCATGACGCTAACGCGGCAGTCGGCCATTTGACAATGAATATTTGTCGCCCATCCATCACCACAGTGTGGCGCGCCTCAAACATTCCTTCAAGTTATGGATGCGGGATGACAAGTAATTTTCCAGTTATTTACTTATGGCTAATACTATCAATATGGCAGGGATCGCCTGCCGCCTGCATTACACATACCTATATCCAGGAGAGAGAACATGTTCAAACAGAAGCCGCTGGCAGCTGCCGTTTCGATGGCGCTGTGGAGCCTCGCCGCCTTGCCGGCCATGGCGCAGACGACTGGCGCGCCAGAGCCGATGCAGACCGTCGAAGTGACCGGCATCCGCGCCTCGATGGCCAAGTCGCTGAGCGTCAAGAAGAACGCGACCGCCAACGTCGAGGTCATCACGGCGGAAGACGTGGGAAAGATGCCGGACAAGAACCTGGCCGACTCGCTCCAGCGCCTGTCGGGCGTGGCGGTGCGCACCGACTACGACGAAGCGGAAAAAGTGTCGATGCGCGGTACCAACGCCGACATGACCCTGATCATTTTCAACGGCCACACCGTCTCCGGCGGCGACTGGTACGTGGCCGACCAGCTCTCCAGCAGCCGCTCGACCAGCCTGTCGCTGATGCCGTCGAGCGTGCTGAACCAGGCCCTGGTCTACAAGACCTCGCAAGCGAACATCGTCGACGGCGGCCTGGCCGGCACCATTAACGTGACCACGCGCAAACCGCTGTCGCAGAAGGAACGCCTGTCTGGCGTCATCAGCGGCGGCGTCAACTATGCCGAGCTGCCGGGCAAGGCAGCGCCCGACTTCAACGCCACCGTCAACTGGAAGAACGAGGCCGGCACCTTCGGCTTCATCCTCCAGGGCTTCGCCGAAAAACGTTATGTGCGCCGCGATTCGGCCTCGCGCTTCGCCTACTCGGGCGGCAGCGGCTGGGACGTGATCAATACCTCCACCATGCTCGGTATCACCGACGCCTCGCTGGCCGGCACCGGCTACACGGCCGCCGACTTGAACGGCGTGCGGATTCCCGGCTCGATGAGCACCGAATTCGTCGAGAGCGTGCGCGACCGCAAGGGCGGCATGTTCGCGCTCCAGTTCAAGCCGAACAGCGACCTCGACATGACGATGACCGGTTTCCATTCGGGCATGAAGGCGAACAACTTCGGCCGCCTGAACGCGGGCGCGATGTTCAGCATGCTGCGCGGCTTCGGCGGCGTGCAGGGCGGGGCGACGCCTACCTCGTCGAACGGACAGCGCGTCTATGCGCAGATCAAGAACCCGGTGATCGTCAACGAAACGACGCTGTATGGCGACCAGTTGCGCGTGCTGAAAAGCGCCGACGTCCTATATGCACCCGGCACCACGCCGCAATATATCGGCGAAACCGAAGGCGCTTACCGCGACGGCGCCGAATCGAGCAGCGCCTTCCTCGACTTCGATGCCAAATACAAGGTCAACCAGGACCTGACCGTCAAGACCTTGTTCTCGACCACCAAGGGCGTCGGCAAGACTGGCCTCGACCAGGGCCTGACCTATACCCGCTACGGCACTGGCGTGTCGTATGCGCTGGGCAGCCTGCGCGACGCGCCGTTTGTCCAGTACTTCGGCACCGGTCCGAATGTGCCTGGCCGCAATGCCGACGGCAGCGGCTATGCGCTTTCGGGGCGTGCCGCCTCCGGCGTGAAGACGACCGACAAGGAAAACAGCCTCCAGTTCGACGCCGAGTACCGCCTCGAGAAAGGCGTGTTCCAGTCGATCGAGACCGGGGTTCGCTATGCGGACCACCGCCGCGAGAGCGCGCGCCGCTTCCCGCAACTGAAAAGTGCAACCCTGTCGACCAACGCGCCGACCGGCGCCGGCAGCTACATCGCTTATCCGTCTGACTTTGGCGCCGACCTCGACGGCCCGGCCGGCTGGGACAACACCGGCTGGACCCTGACCCCGGAAGCGCTGAAAACCTACTTCGCCGCCAATGGCAAGGAAACGTCGCCTGATTGGGAGCGCCGCGCCGCCAGCGAGCTCGACATGCGCGAACGCCAGAGCGCGGCCTATGTCATGGCCAACCTGGAAGCGGACCGCTGGTCCGGCAACGTCGGTGTGCGCTTCGTGCGTACCCGCGTCAATGCACAGGTCCCGATCCCGCTGCCGACCGGCGCCTGCGAACGTTCGGCCCCGAACCAGCCGGCCATCCCGTGCCCGGCGTTCCCGACTGCCCTGACCACGGTCGGCGAAGGCGTGCAGTTCTACGACAACGTCCCGTTCGACCCACGTACGGGCGTCGTCTACTACAAGAAGCCGACCGACCAGACCTTCGACGACGTGCTGCCGAGCCTGAACCTGCGCTACGAGCTGACCCAGGACATGATCGCCCGCTTCGGCGCCAGCAAGACCCTGGGACGCCAGAACTACAATCTGCTGGGCGCCGGTTATACCGGTGCGACCTGCATCGCCAGCGGCTGCACCGTCAACGGCCCGAATCCGAACCTGGGCCCGATGACGGCAAAAAATATCGACGCTTCCTGGGCCTGGTATTTCGCGCGCCGCTCGATGGTCGCCGTCAACGTGTTCTATTCGAAGATCGATGGCTATCCGAAGACCGGTTCGTCCGGCGGCGACAGCGTCGAACTGGTCGATCCACGCGACAGCATCCTCAAAACCTTTGCCGTCAACACGTCCACCCAGCAGGGCGCACGGATCGCCGGCATCGAACTGTCGTACGAGCAGCCGTTCGGCAGCACCCCGTTCGGCTTCACCTCGAACGTGAGCCGTGCCAAGACGAAGGTCGACGACGGCCGTCCGATGACCGGCGCTTCCGAATACGCGGCCAACCTTGGCGGCTATTTCGAGAACGACCGCGTCTCGGCGCGCCTGGTGGCGAACTACCGCAGCGAGTACGTCAACACCACGACCGCGCCGACCCCGAACTCGACGAACAACAAGTCGCCGGTGGCCGGCATCCTGATGTTCGCGGCCCCGACGATCGCCGCTCCGGTGACCACGCTGGCCTTCAACGCCAGCTACAACATCTCGCCGAACCTGGTCGTCTCGTTCGACGCGACCAACCTGACCAACGTCAAGCGCGCCTACTATCGTTACAGCGAGGAAGAGCAGCAGAAACTCGACGTCAGCGGCCGCCAGTTCTACCTGAACCTGAAGTACAAGTTCTGATCGCGGCGCCGATCGCGTAAGTACGGAGAGGGAAGCTGCGGCTTCCCTTTTTTATGTGCGCCCAGCATGGGCGCTCTGGCGGGTGCAAGTCTTGCCGTGAGCTGAGCACAGCGAGCGAAGTGAAGCGCAACTGCGAACCGATGAACAAGAATCGGATAGAAGGCGCTGCCAAGCAGGGCGAGCGGTCATAAAACCGCCAAGCGCTTGTGGTCAAGGCGAAGTGGCGTAGATCCGGCGGTTGTGCAGGGAAGGAGTGCGTTCTTACCTGGGGAGATCTCGCCTCGTGCCTGAAAGGGCGACGATGAAAAAAAATCGGAGCGAGAAGTCAGCAGAGGCCGTAGTAGCTGTCGGCATCGTCGGCGAGACCAGGAGCCGGTAGCCAAGGGCCGAACGAGTTGAAGTGTCCAACACCTTGTCGATGAATCGTGTACGGCATCAGATGCCCGCTCAAGCGGGGCGGGTCGCGGTAAGGCGGGGTGAAGCCTCGTCCAAAGCGTCCGGCGATGAAACACGGCTCCCGCGACAGGAACTGGAAGGCACAGGGCGAGACCTGCTCACGAAAGCACTAGAGAGGGAGAACATGCAACTCGCGTGGAAACGCGTTAATGCGAACAAGGGAGCCGCAGGCGTCGATGGTCTGGACATAGTCCGGACCGGACAACACCTGAAGCACGCTTGGCCGACTATCAGACAGCAACTGATGGAAGGCAGGTACCGGCCCATGCCGGTACGGCGCGTCGGCATTCCGAAGCCGGACGGGAGCGAGCGTGAGCTGGGGATACCCACCGTGACCGACCGTTTGATTCAGCAGGCACTGTTGCAGGTACTGCAACTGCTGATCGATCCCACCTTTAGTGAACACAGCCATGGGTTCCGGCCCGGCCGCCGTGCGCGTGACGCCGTGCTCGCAGCACAGCAGTACGTGCAGGAGGGCTACCGCACCGTGGTCGACGTCGATCTGTCGAAGTTCTTTGATCGGGTCAACCATGACATCCTGATTGACCGTCTGCGCAAACGCGTGAACGACGCCGGGATCATCCGGCTGGTGCGCGCCTATCTGAACGCGGGCGTCATGGATGGCGGCGTGGTGGTCGAGCGAAGTGAGGGCACGCCGCAAGGCGGGCCGCTCTCGCCGCTGCTGGCCAATGTGCTTCTCGACGAGGTGGAACGTGAGCTGGAACGACAGGGGCACCGCTTTGCCCGCTATGCCGATTACTGCAACGTGTACGCGCGCAGCCAGAAGGCAGGGGAACGGGTGACGGCTCTGCTCAAGCGCCAATACGACAAGCTGCACTTGAAGATCAACTTACCCGCCGATCCGGCGGACGCAGCATCGCCGAGGTGATCGACAAGCCACGCTCCTACGTGCTGGGATGGAAAGGCTATTTCGGACTGGCGCAGACCCCGCGCGTCCTGCGCGAGGTGGACGAGTGGATGCGCCACCGGATGCGCGCAATCCACTTCAAACGCTGGAAGCGTGGCACGACGATCTACCGGGAGCTGCTGAAACTAGGAGCAAAACCGAAGGTTGCACTTCTGGTGGCCAGAAACAGCCGCCGCTGGTGGCACAACAGCCGGCTTGCCCTGAACAACGTGCTGACGATTGCCTACTTTAACCGTCTTGGCATGCCACGCCTCACATAACCTCAACTACTCGAACCGCCTGGTGCGGACCCGCATGCCGGGTGGTGTGGCAGGGGACCGGCCAGACTATCTGGCCGCCCCGATGCCGATCGTGCTACGCAGGGCGCCAACTCATCCTTGCGCACAGTGTGCGCCATCTAACGGTGCGTCAGCAGCGGCCTCGCTATGATCAAGCCGTGTGAGTGAGGCGCCAGCGAATTCGTTCTGCAGGCCTGCCAAATATCTCAACAGGTTAGCCGGTCGCCTCGAGGATCGGCACCAAATTTCCAGTCGGCGCCATTGGCGGCGGCTTCATAAAAACTGGAAGCGGAGGACCCATGTCTGCCACGACCACGAATCCACCGAAGCACCTGGTGCGCGAATACCTTGCCCGCCGCTCGCGCGATCCGCAGCCGCCGCCGGCGCCCGAGGAAATCCGGCGCCAGCTGGGGTGGGGCATGGCTGATGCCGATGGCGCCCAAGCCGGTCACCAGCCCCTCAGCGCTGCCGCTTTCGGATAAAATAGCCCGTTTTAACAGAGGAGAAACAAATGACCAAGCGTATCGGTAACAAACACGAAGCCCAGCACCGCGGCATCGAAGAACGTCTCGACATCCGCCGTACCAATATCGCACGCGAGGCTGTCAAACAAGCCACCGCGCGCGCCAAATACCGCAACCAGGTCAAGAACCAGCCGTCGATGTCCGCATCGGCCGCCTGATTTTCTCCAGGGTGCAAAAAGCCCGCCCCGGCAACGCGGCGGGCTTTTTGTCGCCCGGGGTCGGAGCTGCCTGCGTCACATTGATCCCAGGTTCGATCCGGCGCGCCGTTCGCCGATTCCTTCGCCATTCGCCGCCCCGGCGCCGCCATTCACCGAAAGACGCTGTTTCTCCCTCCTGCTCCCCGCTATCGTGTAGACATCACAACACGGAGGACGCACATGAGTACCGACAACAGCTACACCGCGCGCAAACAATTGATGTGGGGATTGGTCCTGATCGCCGTGGGCCTGATCTTCCTGCTCGACCGCATGGACATCGTCGATGCCTCCACGATATGGCATTATTGGCCGCTTCTCATGGTCATCGTCGGCATCAACCAGACCATCGGCTACCCGAGCGCGCGGGAGTTCAAGAGCGGGCTGTGGCTGATCTTCGTCGGCCTGTGGCTGTTCGCGGTATTCGAGAACCTGTTCGGTCTGACCTTCCGCAACAGCTGGCCGCTGTTCCTGCTGATGGCCGGCACCCAGCTGGTGCTCGCCCCCCTCATTGCGCGCCGCTTCCCGGAATCGAAGGAGAAAGACCATGCATAAGGATACCGTCGACCGCCAGGCACGCCGCGCCGATCGCGGCGTCACCAGCCAGGTCCTGATGGGCGTGCTGGTGATCGCCCTCGGCCTGCTGTTTTTGCTGGATAACCTCGACATCATCGAGGTGCGCAACGCGCTGGCCTTCTGGCCCCTGATCTTCATCTTCGCGGGCGTGGCCAAGCTGCTCGATACCACGACGCCGAACGGCTACCTGGTCGGCCTGGCCGGCATCGGCATCGGCGTGACGATGATCCTGCACCGCCTCGGCATCATCTATTTTTCGTGGCGGGCCGCCTGGCCGCTGGTGCTGATCGCGGTCGGCGCCATGGTGGTGTACCGGGCCATGACCGGCCAGCGCACGGCGCGCTTCGGCGTGGTCGTCGTGGACGGCAAGGACGAGAAGCAGGACTTGGCGAACGTCGAGGCGCAGACGGTCGACGTCACCGCGGTGCTGGGCGGCTTCGAGCGCCGCGTGCATACCAGGGACTTTCGCGGCGGTGAAGTGACCGCGGTGATGGGCGGCTGCTCGCTCGACATGCGCGACGCCTCCATTTCCGGCGAAGCGGTGATCCACGTGTTCGCCTTCTGGGGCGGCGTGACGCTGAAGGTGCCGCCCGACTGGACCGTCGTCCTGCAAGGCACGCCGATCATGGGCGGCTTCGACGAGAAAACCGTGGCGCCGCCGGACAACAGCAAGCGCCTGATTGTGCGCGGCTACGCGATCATGGGCGGCGTCGAGGTGCGCAACTGATGATGGGGGCGTTCGGCACGCGGCGCAGCACCGCCCTCTACCTGGCCGTCTGGGCCCTGCTCGGGGGGCTGCTCGCCGGCCTGATGGTGGCGGCGGGCGACGCGCCCTGGGGTGCGAGCCTGCTGTTCGCCGTCCCGCTGGCCCTGGTCTACGGCTGCGCCAGCGGGTTTTCGTCGTATTACCTGTGCCGCGCCTATCCGCTGGCCACGCGGCCCTGGTACGCCGTGCTGGGCGTATTCACCTGCACGGCATTGTGCGCCGGCGCCCTCTGGACCGCGGCCGGCGGCGGCTTCGCCGAAGCCCTGCGCGGTCTGGCGCCCGACCTGCCTTTGATGTCGCGCCCGTTCGCCGCCCTGATGTTCGGCCTGGGCGTGATCCTGTACGGCCTGAGCGCGGTGGCGCACTACCTGGGCCTCGAATTCGAACGGGCGCGCAGCCTCGAGCGGCGCGAACTCGAAATGAAGCTGGCCGCCCAGGAAGCCGAGCTGCGCATGCTGCGCACCCAGATCGACCCCCACTTCCTGTTCAACAGTCTCAATTCCATCAGCGCGCTGACCTCGATCGATCCGGGCGCGGCGCGTGGCATGACCTTGCAGCTGTCGAACTTCCTGCGGCGCAGCCTCGGCATGGATGCGCAGCGCAAGGTGGTGCTCGATGAGGAGATCGCGCTGGTACAGGCTTTTCTCGCGATCGAACAGGTGCGTTTCGGTGCGCGCCTGCGTTTCGAGCATGCGATCGGCGAAGGGGCGGGGCAATGCCTGCTGCCGCCGATGCTGCTGCAGCCGCTGGTCGAAAACGCCGTCAAGCACGGCATCGGCAACCGGCTCGATGGCGGCGTGGTACGCGTCATCGCGGAACGCGCCGGTTCGCTCTTGCGCATCCGTGTCGAGAACGATGCCGACGAGGACGACCTCACGCAGCCGGCGGCCGGCTGCGGGATCGGCCTGGCCAACGTGCGCCAGCGCCTGCTGGCGACCTATGCCCATGAAGCGAGCGTGCACTGGACGCGCCTGGACGCGTGCTTCCGGGTCGACATCGCGCTGCCCGCCGAAAACGAACCCCGGACGGAGAACTAGACCATGCGTATCATCATCGTCGACGACGAATTCCTGGCGCGCGCACTCTTGCGCGAATACCTGGCGGCCCATCCGGATATCGAGATCGTGGCCGAATGCGCGAACGGCTTCGAGGCGGTCAAGGCCATCGGCGAGCTGCAGCCCGACCTGGTCTTCCTCGACATCCAGATGCCGAAACTCGACGGCTTCGAAGTCGTGGAGCTCAGCGGCGCCGGCACGCAGTATGTATTCGTCACGGCCTACGACCAGTTCGCGTTGAAGGCCTTCGAAGTGCGTGCGATCGACTACCTGCTCAAACCCTTCAGCCGCGAGCGCCTGGCGCAGGCGCTGGAAAGCGCCAGGGCGCGCACGACGCCGCCGGAGCAGGTGGCAGCGGTCGCCATGGAGGCCGCGCGCCGCCACGGACCTTTGGCGCGGATACTGGTGCGCGACGGCGCCCGCGTGCATGTGGTGCCCACGGCGAGCATCGACTGGATCGAGGCGCAGGACGATTACGTGCAGATCAGTGCAGGCGGACGCACCCACTTGAAGAACGGCCGCATGGCGGAACTCGAACAAGGGCTCGACCCGGCGCTGTTCGTGCGCGTGCACCGCTCCTACATCGTCAACGTGAGCGCGATCGAGCGCATCGAGGCGCCTACCAAGGACAGCTGGTGCGCGGTGCTGAAAGGCGGCGAGCGGGTACCGGTCAGCCGCAGCGGTTACCAGAAGGTGCGCGAGATTATCGGCTGATCAGGCGCTGAGTTTGTCGACCTGCCACCAGCTTGGCAGCAGCTCGCGCACGGCGCCCTGGTCGAAGCGGTCGTCTATCAGGTAGACCACGCCCTTGTCAAGCTCGGTGCGGATCACCCGTCCCGCGGCCTGCACCACTTTCTGCAGGCCCGGATATAAATAGGTGTAGTCGTAGCCGGCGCCGAACATTGCCTGCATGCGGGTGCGCAGCTGTTCGTTCACCGGGTTCAGTTGCGGCAGGCCGAGGGTGGCCACAAAGGCGCCGATCAGGCGCGCGCCCGGCAGGTCGATGCCTTCGCCGAAGGAGCCGCCCAGCACCGCGAAACCGATGCCGGATCCCTCGGGCTGGAAGCGCGCCAGGAAAGCAGCGCGTTCGAGCTCGCTCATGCGCCGCTCCTGGCGCCAGGTCGGCACTTGCGGATACTGCTGTTCGAACTGCGCCGCCGCCTGCTCCAGGTAATCGAAACTGCTGAAGAAGGCCAGGTAGTTGCCGGGCGCCTGCGCATACTGCCCGCCCATCAGCCGGGCGATGGGACGGAGCGAAGCAGTGCGATGCTGATAGCGGGTCGAGATGCTGCCTGCGACGCGCACGGCCAGCTGGCCGGCGCTGAAGGGCGATTCGACGTCGATCCAGCCGGTGTTCCCGGGCAGGCCGAGCAGGTCGGCGAAATAATGCCAGGGACTGAGCGTGGCCGAAAACAGGGTCACCGAATGCGCGCCTTCGAAACGGGATTTGAGGAAGGGCGCCGGCACCACGTTGCGGATGCAGATGGTGCTGTCCTTGCCTTTATCCCTACCCTGGCGCGTCAGGTCGCACAGCGAATGGGCGCCGAATGACTCGGCCAGGCGCGTGAAGTGCAGGGCGTCGAAGTGAAAGCGCTGCAGGGCCGGATCCAGCAGGCCGGGTTGTTCGGCGACGAAGTCGTTGATGGTGCTGGTGGCCTGTGTCAGCGCATTGAGCAGCTTTTCGCCGGGGGCTTCTAACACCTGGTACGGCGCCGGCGCCGCTTCGTCGATCTCGCCCCAGACGCGCGCGATTTTTGTGAGCGCCTTTTTCACCAGCGGCGGCGCGGCAGCCCGTGCCGCGCGCAAGGCAACCCGATCGAGTTCGCCGGAATACATCGAGCGCGCACGCGAGACCATGTTGTGCGCTTCGTCGACCAGCACGCTGGCCCGCCAGCCGTTGGCCTGGGCCAGCGCGTACAGCATGGCGCTGCCGTCGAAATAATAGTTGTAGTCGCCGATCGCCACGTCGGTCCAGCGCGCCATCTCGCTGCCAAGGTAGTAAGGGCAGACATCGTGCGCCAGCCCGACTTCGCGCAGCGCGGCGCGATCGAGCACCGGCACGCTCAGCGCCGCCTGGCGCGCGGCGGGCAGGCGGTCGTAGAAGCCTTGCGCCAGCGGACAGGAGTCGCCGTGGCAGGCCTTGTCGGGATGCTCGCAGGCCTTGTCGCGCGCGGCCAGTTCCAGCACGCGCAGCGGCAGTTCGGGCGCATGCACGCGGATCGCATGGGCGGCGTCGAGCGCGAGCTGGCGGCCCGGCGTTTTCGCAGCTAAAAAGAAGATCTTGTCGATGCGCTGGCTCGGTGCGGCCTTCAAGACCGGGAACAAGCTGCCAATGGTCTTGCCGATGCCGGTCGGCGCTTGCGCCAGCAGGCAGCGTCCGGTCGCGTTGGCCTTGAAGACGGTTTCGGCGAGCTGGCGCTGGCCGGGCCGGAAGTCCGCATGCGGAAAGCGCAGGCTGGTGAGGGCGGCGTCGCGCGCCTCGCGGTGGCGCAGTTCCTGTTCGGCCCAGGCGGTGAAGCGCCCGCAGGCTTCTTCGAACATGGTCTTCAGTTCCGCGGCGTTCCTCGTCTCGCGCAGCAAGGTCTCGAGGCCGCTGCCGATTTCGTAGTACACCAGCGCCAGGTTGACCTGATCGAGTCCGCGCGCGGCGCACAGCAGGTGGCCGTAGACGCGCAGCTGGGCCCAGTGCAGGTGGCGGTGGTTGTCCGGCATCGACGAGAGCTGGCCGCGGTAGGTCTTGATTTCCTCGAGCACGTTCTGGGCCGGATCGTAACCGTCGGCGCGGCCGCGCACGTGCAGCGGCCCGAAGTCGCCGGCCAGCGTCACTTCGGCCTGGTAGCCTTCGCCGCGGCGCGCGGTCACGACGGCGTGGCCGGCGATGCCTTCCTGGGCGGTGGGCGAGGGCGTGAAGCGCAGGTCGAGGTCACCGCGCTTGGCCGTGAATTCGCACAGCGCACGCACCGCGACGACATAGCTCACGCAGCCTGGCTCCACTGCAGGTAGCACACGGCCACCGGCATGTCGTGCGCCGCGCAGTAATCGATCCAGCGCAGCTGGTTGTCCTGCAGGCGGTCGCCCGGTCCCTTCACTTCAATCATCCTGTAGCGCCGTTCGAGCGGCCAGAACTGGATCAGGTCGGGGAAGCCAGTGCGGTTCACCTTCACGTCGGCCAGGATGCGTTCGCACCAGCGCTTCACGTGGGCGGCGGGAATGCAGTCGAGGGCCAGTTCCAGCAGCGCGCGGTCGAGATATTCCCAGGACACGAAGGGCGCCGAGATGCCGGCTTTTTCGTCGAAGTGGGCGAGGATGGTGGCGCGGTAGCGGCCGTCGTCGCACTGGGCCAGGCAGTCGGCGAATTCCGCGGCGCGGCGCTGGTGGAAGTCGAGGCTGTACAAATCGGCCGGCGCACGGTGGAAGGGGTGGAAGAAGGCGCCCGGAATGGCGGCGAAAATCGCGCGCCAGCACAGCAATCCGAACAGGGCGTTGGCCAGCATGTTTTCGACATAGAACACGGGCGCTTCCGCGCCGGCGAGGTGGTCGCGCACGGCGCCTTCCACCCACAGGCCGTCGCCCGGCACCGGCAGGCAGAGGTCGAGGCGCGCGGGGGCGGCGGGCCGGCGCGCGATCGACTTCGGATGGCCGAGCTTGCGCGCCAGGCGCGGGCCCAGGCGCAGCAGGTGCTGGGATTCGGCGTCGTTCTCGGGCGCGCGTTCGGCTTCCTGCAGCAGCTGCCAGGCCTCGAGCGTGCGCTCGGCCTTTTCCAGTACCCGGATCGCGCGCCCGCGCGATCCCGGATAGCCGCAGCGCGTGTAGACGTCGATGGCGCGCTGCCAGTCCTGCTGCTTTTCAAAACGCTGGCCGACCTGGAACAGGAATTTCTCGCGCCGGCCCTCCAGCCAGTCGTTGTCGAAGGCGTGCATCGGCAGCTCGTTCAACACGTCGTCGATGGGTGCCTCGGCGGCGTAGAAGCGTTCCTTGCAGGCGTGCAGTTGCAGGTAATGGTCGATGTCGCGCTGGTTGCGAAAACCCCGCGACGCCGTCGAGAATTCGACCTGCTGGTAGCGAAAGACGCCCAGGTCGGCGAGGACGAATTCGGTCCAGTCCTGGCGCAGGTTGCCGAAGAAGATCAGGCGCAGACGGTCGCACAAGGGCTTGGCCAGGATGCTGAAAGCGACGTCGCCGGATTCGCGGTACCAGCTGGAAAAGCTGCGCGGATCGCTGAATTGCTCGCGCAGCGCTTCGAGCTGGTCGGCCTTGCGCGCGCCTTTTTCATGCAAAGACATACGGAACACGGCCGCCAGTTCGGGTTTGAGCAAGAGTTCGAACAGTTCGTCGAGCGTGAGCACGGGATCGGTAGCCACCCAGCCGGTCGGCAGGAGAGGGCGCGCGGCCTCTACCGGGCAGCCTATCTCGGCGTAGTTGAGCTTACTGGCGCGAAACAGCGTGCCCTTGCGCATGACCATACGGACCAGCAGCGCGCGCGAAGGCTGCGGCAGCCCCGCAAAGGTGCCGATGAAAGCGCGTTCCTCATCGCTGAGCAAATCATCGTATCGCTCGCCGATCCATTCCAGCACACGGTGGAAGTTATCCAGGTAATAGAACTCGTTTTCAAGAACTTTGCGCATCTGTTGCACTGACGGACTTCGCGGAACGGCGAATGGTAACTGTGAATATATACAGTATATCTTCTGACCAGTGCAAAACCCAGAAGATTCCCCGCTTTCGACAATTTTGTGGTTTTTCGCCGGTCAGGGTTGCATGCCTTGAAACTTGCCGCAGATATTTCCCAGCACCTCGGCTGGCGTACATACTGGCTGGCCGTCCGCGGGCTGCGGCGGCGTCAGCAGGAGGATGGTGGCGATC
>JANNNC010000059.1:0-4772 GCA_031398335.1 Massilia sp. | reverse complement strand
GTTTCGCGCGTGATCACGGGCGTCGCGTAGTCGCGCAGCTCGCCGGCGAAGTCGAGGCAGGACCAGACGTTACCGAGGTCGCTGATGAAGGTGGAGGCAGTTGTTTTCATGGCCTGTTGTTGTTAGGTGCAGCGCTTGTAATATCGGAGAACCAGTTCCGGCTTGTTCGCGCCGTTGAAACTGACGAACTGCACGTTGGCCAGGTTGGTCGGCTTGAGCAGCACGCCGTGGTTCGAGGCCCGGTAATTGGCCCAGCTTTGTGCGAGCGATTCGATGTGCCAGGTATAGGCGCCGTTGTAGGGGAGGAATAGCGGGTCGATCACGACACGGTCGGTGGCGGTGTCCACGTAATCGCCGCCCTCGTTGACCCATGGCGTGGTCCAGCTCACGCTGGCGGCGGACCAGGCGCGTGTGACGCGGTGGACAGCCAGCGAGCGGCCCTGCTGCATTGCGTTGCCATTGCGCTTGGTGAGCTTCAGGTCAGCCTCGATGATCGAGGCCCTGTCGAGGTCGGCGGGAAGCTCGAACAGGAGCAGGGGGTACGCATTACCTGCGGTCGCGGTCAGGGTGTCGGCGCTGGCCTGTGCGCTCTGGCCGGCGGGATTGTTCTTGACGATCGTGGTATCGGCGTCGCCGGGCCCGATGATGGTCGCGGATTTGACTTCAGTCAGGTCGACCACTTGTTCTTTGCGGGTCAGCGCATGCACCGTGCCGCGTTCGGTCGTGGCAACCAGGCTGACGGTGAGGTTGCCGCCGCCCATGTCGACGGTCTTGAAGACGACGTTCCCGAGGGCGATGCTGCCGTCGAAGAATTTGATTCCCTCCAGGACTTTGTCGAAATCGAGGTCGTCTTCATCGCAATCATCTTTTGCCGCGCGCCATTTGGCGAGCTGGACGCCGCTGGCCGCGAGGTAGCGCGCGCGCTCGATGTCGTATTGGGCGTCCACGGCCGACACGTTCATGCTGCCTTCTTGCGTCATCGTATAGGCCAGCATGCCGACCACGGCCAGCGTCAGCGCCACCGGCAGCAGCAATATGCCGCGCTGGCCAGGGGTCCTCATTTTGCGCTTCCCATGCGCACGGTGGCCGTGCTGCTGATGCTGGCGCCGCCGCGCTGCATGTCCAGGCTGACCCTGATCATTGGCTCGGCAGCCTCGGTGACCGGGACACTGAGGGTAAAGCCGGTCACCGCGCCCGGTTCGGTCAGGACGTAGGTCTGCTTGTCCTGCTGCTCCACCAGCGCGCCGGCGCTGACGCTGTAGACCGCGGGCTTGAGCCAGTCGTCGACCGGTTTGTCCTGCAGGTCGGCCACCGGCGCGGTCGCGCGGATGCGCGCGGCGATCCGCGCCAGGGCGAAATCGGCGTCGCGTTCAAGCGCGACCCTGTCGTCCGCGATGCGCGCGGCGGCCGATGCGCTCGCCAGCATCGGCACCAGCGGCGCCATGACCAGCGCCGTGATGGCCAGGCCGAGCAGCAGCTCGACCAGGCTGAGGCCATGTTCGCGGACCAGGGGGAACTTGCTCATCGCGACACCAGGGTGACGAAGGAATAGCCCTGGTCCGAGCTGAGGGAAATGTGGAGCAGGGCCGATTCGCGGCGCCACGCGAGCAAGGAAACGAGGGGCGCCGGCGACTGGCTGCCCGCCTGCTCGTACAAGGTAATGGTGAGTTTGCGCACGATGTTCCCGCATGCCGTGTCATCGGGAAACGCGTAGTCCGCGGCGCTGTCCCTGCCCCTGGCGGCCTTCCACAAGGTCGGGTACGGTTCAGCCAGAATGGTTTCCATCGTATTTTTCATGCAACGCAGTTCCCGTGCCTTGTCGGCGCCGACCGTGGTCGCCATGAGGCCATTCCTGATCGCCTCGCCCATCGGCACGGCGCAGATCGCCAGCAAGACGACTGCAACCATGATTTCGACGAAGGAAAAGCCGTGCTGGCGGGAAGCAGCCTTCAAAACGACACCCTGCCGGTGACGGGTGCAACGCGCACCGCGCGCTCCACACTGCCGTGATGGAGCGTGATGATTCCCTCTTCCTTGAGCAGGGACACCTTTTTCGGGTCCAGCACCTGGCCGGGAAAGTCTTGCACTACCGGGACCGAGGCGGGGGCGACGGGCGCGCCATCCGGACCGAACGTGACCTGGCTGGTGACGGCCTTGTCTTCGTAGGTAAAGACGGAACTGACGATCCTCGCGCGTGGCATGGCGTTTCCCGCAAAGCTGATTTCGTAGTCGCGCTTGTCGACCGGATGAAGGGAAGTGCTGCCAGCCGAGGAAATGGGGCGATAGACGCGCAGCACCTGGGTGGCGGGGTTGACGCTGACCGCCTGGTACGTACCGGTGCGGATCGCCTCGCGCTGGGCAAACCGCACAGCCCGGGCGACTTCTGCCGCCGCCGCGCCGGCGGCAGCGGGAGACAGGGAAGGCGCCTGGGGGATCGCAATGACGGCCGCCACGCCGAGGACCGCAACGACGGTCAGCATTTCGGCGAGACTGACTCCCGCTTGCCGTACCCTGGGACGAAGCAGCACGACGATCCTGCGCCGCTGTTACTTTACAGCCAGCGTGGTCGTGCCGTCACGCGCCAGGAGCAGGCTGTGGATGCTGAACGCGCCAGTCGTGTTGACGAAACGCCAGCCTGTCGTCGCGGCCGTCGACGGCGTGGCGGTTGCGTTGACCACGACCGCGATGGTGTTCACGCCAGTGATCGGCTCGACCGGGATTGCGCGCAGGTACGGACCGTAGATGTAGCCGGCAGTGGCGACACTGCAGGTATGGCCGCTGGCGCTGCTGAACATCGTCAACTGGGCGCGCATGGTGGCCTCTTCGTTGTCCACGGCAGCGCCCTCGACGCCGCCGCAAGCGGTGACCGGTGCGGCACCGACCGGCGCGCGCGAAGGGTATCTACTGTTGTGTTGCGCACGGTACAGTTCGATGGCGGAACGCATCGTCGTCAGGTTGGCAATTGCGGCCGACTCTTGCGCGTCACCGGAACTATTCGAGAATTGTGGGATCGCAATTGCTGCCAGGATCGCGATGATGATGACGACGATCAGCAGTTCGATGAGCGTAAAGCCTTTGACAGCGTGGCGGCGGAAAGTAGAGGTGATCATCATGTTAAGTAGTTAGCTGCGAGTGGTTTGCGTTTCGGCAAATTTTGACTGGGAGAAACGAAGAGTAGCATGAAGCCCGGACTCATTTGTTGCCAAAGCGCATTAACTTTTCGATTGTGGTTTTTTTAATGCACGGCTTTTGACATTTTGAAAATAGGCAAGATGATCGAGGTGACGATCGTCCCGACCAGGATGCCCATCACCAGCAACATCACCGGTTCGGCCATCTTCGCCATGCTGTTCAACTGACGCGTCAGATCGCGTTCATAAAAATCGGCGACCCGGCCCATCACCCGGCCAAGCGAGCCGGTCTGCTCGCCGGTGTCGATCATCTGTTTCACGCTCACCGGGATCAAGGGGCTGTCGCGAAAGCCCGCGGCGATGCCGCGTCCTTCGGTCACCTGCACCTCGAGTTCGCCGATGAAGCGCTGGAACTCGGCGTTCGGGATCACGTTGCGGCAGGCCCCGAGGGTGGCGAGAATGGTCACGCCGCGCTCAAGCGAAATGCCCATCACCCGCATCAGGCGCGTCAGGTAGATCTTGATGAAGATGTCTTTTATAAAGGGCAGGCGCAGCTTCATGCGGTCGAGCCATGCGCGCGCATCCGGACGGCGCAGCGCCACCACGGCAGCGCCGGCCAGCGCCAGCAGCCCACCACCGAAGGCGGTGCCATTCTGTGTCAGGAGATTGCTTGCGAAGATGAACACCTTGGTCGTCACCGGCAATTCGTCATAAATCGCCGTAAACATCACCGAGAACTTCGGGAACACGGCAACCAGGATGAAAACAACGACGAGTATCGAAAACAGAATCAGGAAGCCTGGATAGGACAGCGCCGACACGATCGTGCTGCGCAGCCGCTCCTGCTTTTCGTCCATGTCGACGAGCTGCTCGAGCACCTCGGCCAGGAAGCCGCCGGCCTCGCTGGCGCCGATCAGGTTGATGTAGGTCGGCGGGAACAGCTCCGGGTGTTTTTCCAGCGCTGCGGAAAAGCGCTGGCCGCTGACGATGTCGTCCGCCACCTCGCCGATGATCGCTCTCAAGCGTGGCTTGCCGGCCTGCTCGTGCAGCGCGCGCAGCGCGTCATGCAGGGGCACGCCCGTTTCCAGCAGCAGCACCAGGCGTTCCGTAAACATCACCCGGTCGGCGCTGCCGATGCGCGCTTCGGCCCTGAAATTGAACGCCATCTTGCGTCCGGCGGCCACCTTTGCCGGCGCGGCGACCGGCGCGGCCGGCGCGTCATCCCATTCGAGTGCCATATGGGTCCCTTATAAAGAGTGCACGACGCGCGCGATTTCCTCGGGCGTGGTGTCGCCGCCGAAGGCGCGCTCCATGCCGTCGGCATATAAATCCCGGTGGCCGCTGTCGGCGACGTGCTGCGCCATCGCGTCCTTGCTGGCATTCGCCACGATCATGCGCGCCAGGTCGGGCCCGACTTCGAGCAGCTCGTAGATGCCGAGCCGCCCTTTGTAGCCGGAGTCGTAGCAGGACGGGCAGCCGCGCCCTTTCAGCAGTTTCAGATTGCCTTCTCCCTTGTAGCCGTAGGCGGCGGCCGCATTCGGCGGCACCAGGTAGCTGGTTTTACAGGCCGGGCAGATGCGGCGCACCAGGCGCTGCGCCATCACCCCGATCAGGGCCGAGGACAGCAAATACGGCTCGACC
>JANNNC010000016.1:0-23018 GCA_031398335.1 Massilia sp. | reverse complement strand
GGTCATGCCCACGGCACCCCCGGCCCACCCGTGGCTCGTCGGCCTCGTGGTGGTCGTCGCCGCGGTCGCCCTCGTGTGCCTCGACGGGTTCGTCGCCCTCCCCTGGCGCACCCGGCGGATGTTCCGCCGACTGGTGTCCGCCCAGGCCCCGCCCGGCACGCCGATCCACGCGTCCTGGTCGCCCGACTCGTGGTCGTTCGGCACGTACGCCGCGACCTACACGATCGCCACGTCCTCGGTCACCCGCGGGACCTGGGTCGACGACGTCCTCGTCCTCGACACCACGACCGACAAGTTCTACCTCGTCGCCGGAGAGCTGCTCTCGCCGTCGGCCTGGATGGTCGTCAGCGAGGTCCTCGGGGACCGGCTCGTCGACCTCGACCACCCCGGGAGGGTCGTCGCCAATCGCGGCCTTGACCGCCTTGACCACTTCTTCCAGCAAGCGCACACGCCCCTGCACGTCACCGCCCCAGCGGCCGGTCCGCAGATTGGTTCCCGCCGTCAGGAACTGGTCCAGCAAGTAACCGTTGGCGCCATGGATTTCAACGCCGTCGAAACCCGCGATACGCACCGCACGTTTCGCCGTCTGGACGAAGCCGTCGATCACTTCCGCAATCTCCTGCTCGGTGATCTCGACAGGCGTGGGATAGGGTCCTTCGCCGTAATAAAAACTCATTTGCTGGCCCACGGGTTGCACCGCGGAGGGCGCCACCGTATGGTTGCGGAATCGGTTGCCCTGGCTTAAAGCGCCTGCGTGCATGAGTTGCGCCAGCACCAGCGTTCCGTCTTCCTGCATGTCGCCAGTGAGTTCTTTCCATGCCTGTGCCTGGGCGTCGTCCGCGATACCAGGCTGATTCAGATAGCCCTGGGAGAATGCCTGGTCGGTATACAGGCCTTCGGTAATCACCAGGCCAAAGCCGCCCCTGGCAAAGCGCGTGTAGTAGTCGCGCATTGCCAGTGTCGGCACACCGGCGGGCGTTGCGCTGACCCGCGTCATCGGCGCCACCGCCAGCCGGTTGCGCGCGATGGCGCCTTTCATATCGTGCTTTGATAAAATCTTGCTCAAGGAATCGTTCATTCGTCCGCTCGCTTTCGTGAATTCGGCGCTGCTGCCGCATCGCTGTAAAAACCATGATAACGCCGTGACTGGACGCCAGAAAGCCACCGGACGGTGAAGCCGTCTTATCACATCAGGTTATAAATGCAGATTTCCGATATCCGAATTTTTCTCGCGGTGGTGAGCGCAGGCAGCCTGTCGGCCGCAGGGCGCCATCTCGATATCGGACCCATGCAGGTATCGCGCCGAATCGTTTTTCTCGAAGAAGAACTCGGCGTTCGACTCTTGCATCGCACCACGCGTTCGGTCGCACTGACCGCGGAGGGTGAGCGTTTTCTGCCTTACGCGACCACGATGTCGGAAGCAGAAGAAAGTGCACGTGGTGAGCTCAGCCCTTCTGCGGCAAGCGCGTCCGGTGTGCTCAAGCTGACGGCGCCGAGCGTGTTCGGCCAGGCCATCGTGGTGCCGCTATTGTCCCCACTGCTCGAGCAGCATCCGCAGCTGCGTATCGATCTCGACCTGTCCGACCGCGTGCTCGATATCGTGGGCCAGGGATTCGACCTGGCATTGCGGGTAGCCACGCTGGAAGACTCCGAGCTGGTGGCCAGGCGCATCGCCGGCAACCCGCGCATCATTTGTGCATCGCCGCGCTATCTCGCTCGCCATGGCCTGCCGGCCAACCTGGCCGATCTGGCCCAACACCAGTGCATCGCACTGCATGCCGTTCCACGCTGGCCGCTGGTCGTGAATGGCGAACTGCAGCGCGTGCGGGTGAATTCGCGCTTTACTACCAGCAATGTGGATGCGGCGCGAACTGCCGCGATGCAGGGGCTCGGGCTTGCCATGCTCACCTACTGGGATGTCCACCAGCAACTGCGCGAAGGCGACTTGATCGGTGTCGTTCTGGAGGACGCCGCGATGGAGGACTTGTCGGTGTGGGCTGTCACGCCAACGCGGCGCTTTGTTCCTGCGCGCGTCAACATTTTTCTCGATGCTTTGGTACGGGAACTGTCGCGTCTGGAATGATTACGAAAACACCAGCGCTCGGTCTGGTGTTTTCTTATGTTGCGCACGCAAGGTGCACGGACCTGCCTTCGTCCAATCAGCGCCCGCTGGTGCCCGTCGTCGTGGTGCCGGTGCCAGTCGTGCCGGTGCCAGTCGTCCCAGTGTCAGTGGTACCAGTGGTGCCGGAGGTACCAGTGGTGCCGGAGGTACCCGAGGTGCCGCTCGTTCCCGTCGGATCGGCGGTGGTGGTGCCTGTGGTGCCTGTGGTCCCTGTGCCGGTGCCCGTCGCCCCGCTGGTGCCGCTTGCGCCGCTGCCCATCGAACCGGTGGTGCCCGTGGCGCCGGTGGTGCCTGTGGTGCCTGTGGTGCCGCTATCCATCGAGCCGGTGGTGCCCGAGCTACCGCTGGTGCCGTGCGACTTGCTCTTGTGTTTCTTCTGCATCTTGCTCGAACTCGTGGTGCCGCTGTCCGAGCTGCCCGAGGCCTGGTCGCTCGTTTGGGTACCCGTCCGTCCCGATGCGCTGCCGGTCTGGTCGGTGGTGGTAGTGGTCTGGGCGTTGACGTTGAACGAGGTCGCCATCGCGGCAGCCACCGAGGCGCCCAACAGGGCTTTTAACAGTTTTTGCATTTTCATGTTCATCTCCTAATGTTTGGGGGCTTGTAAAAGCTCAACAATATCAATGACATAATTGAGGGGGCCGAGTTTAGTGAGGTCGGCAGCGGAGCAGCGCACGCTAGCCTGTCGGAAAGAAATCCGACACAGTTTCAGGGTGCTTTTTCGCCCAGTCCCGCCGCCTTTGCCGCCAATGTGCCGAGCGTGATATACAGCTCGAGAATATTCGCCTTGTCGTCCGGATAAACGCGGTTCGAGAGGAACACGTAAAAGCTGCGCGAACCGGGATCGATCCACAGGATGCAGCCGGTAAAGCCGGTGTGGCCGAAGCTGCCAAGCGGGAACAGCGCGCCGCGCGGACGCTGGGCGAACGGCGAATCGATGTCCATGCCCATGCCGCGCAGTGCGCCGATGCCCGGCGGGCTTTGCACGGTGCTCAAGAGACGCACGCTCTCGGGCGACAGCACCCGCACGCCATCGAGTGTGCCGCCGCCGAGCAACATGCGCGCGAAGCGGGCAATATCGCCGACGGTGCTGAACACGCCGGCCGACCCCCCCACGCCGCCGATGCGGCGCACGGTCGGATCGTGGACCATGCCTTGCAGCAGCGCGCCCGGGGCGACATCGCTGTGGAGCAGCGGTTCGATGACCTCGGCAGGCGCCCGGTGTGTCGGTGCGATGCCGGCAGCGGCCATGCGGCGCAGCGGCAGGTAGCCGGTGTGGTGCATGCGCAGCGGCGCGAACAGGCGTTGCTGCGCGAAAGCATCGAGTTCCATGCCGGATACCTTGCGCACGAGCTGGCCGAGCAGGATGTAATTGATGTCGGAATAGCGGAAGAAGATTCCCGGCACATCGGTCACCGTTTGCGCGCAGGCCCTGGCATGGGCCGCCTCGATGCCGTGCCAGGCCGGTTTCGCAGGCAACCCGGCGGCCAGGCCCGAGGTATGGGTCAGCAGGTGGCGGATCGTGATCGCTTCCTTGCCGCCGCCGCTGCATTCCGGGAAATGGTCGACCAGTTTGCCGTCGAGGTCGAGCTTGCCGTCCTCGGCCAGCAGCAGGATCGCCGGCGCGGTGGCCAGCACCTTGGAGAGAGAAGCGGCGTCGAAGACGGTTGCGGTCGTGACCGGCGCCGCGCCGGCGTCGTAGCTGACACGGCCGTAGCCGCGCGCGTGGCTGGCGCCGCCGCGCTCGATGTGGAACACGGCGCCCGGCAGGCGGCGCGTGGCGACCGCGTCCTCGATGGCGGCGTCGATGCGGGGGAATTGCGTGCTGTCGAGCTCGCTTGCGGCCTGGCCAGCGGCGCCTGGCGCCGGCGTCAACGGGGCGCAGCCGCTGGCCAGCGCGGCCAGGCAGGCGCCGGCAAGCGCACCCTGGCCCGTGAGGCGGCGAAGAAAGAAAGATCGCATGGAAAACCCGGGCAAAAGAAGGTGACGCGCGGCGCGCGGGCGTACAAGGTGTCCATGATAGGCAGGCAACTTCCGCCGGTCAATCGTTATGCCGACGCCCCGCCGCGGCACCGTATCGAGGCGCGCCCAGCGGGAAAAAACCCTTCGGCGTATCATGAAACCCATGATTCCATTCTCCATACTCGACCTGTCGCCCATCGCCGAAGGCAGCGACGCACGTGCTTCTTTCCACCATTCACTCGACCTCGCCCAGCATGGCGAACGCTGGGGTTTCAACCGTTTCTGGCTGGCCGAACACCACGGCATGCCGGGCATTGCCAGCGCCGCCACCGCGGTGCTGATGGGCTATGTCGCGGCCGGCACCTCGACGATTCGCGTCGGCGCCGGCGGCATCATGCTGCCGAACCATTCCCCGCTTGTCATTGCCGAACAGTTCGGCACGCTCGAATCGCTGTTCCCGGGCCGCATCGACCTGGGCCTGGGCCGTGCGCCCGGTTCCGACCACATCACCGCGCGCGCCCTGCGCCGCAACCTGGCGTCGGATGCGGACGAATTCCCGCAGGACGTTCTTGAATTGCAGGATTATTTTGCCGACTCGCCGCGCCGCCAGGTGCGCGCCATTCCCGGCGCCGGCCTGAACGTGCCGCTGTGGATCCTCGGTTCGAGCCTGTTCGGCGCCCAGCTCGCCGCCCACCTCGGCCTGCCGTATGCGTTCGCCTCGCACTTCGCGCCGCAGATGATGATGCAGGCGATCGAACTGTACCGCGCGAACTTCAAGCCGTCAGCGCAATTGGACAAGCCGCACGTCATGCTCGGCTTTAATGTGTTTGCGGCCGACACCGACGAGGAAGCGCATTTCCAGGCAACCTCGATGCAACAAGCTTTTGTGAACCTGCGCAGCGGCCGCCCGTCGCGCCTGCAGCCGCCGGTGCGCGCTTACCTCGGCATCCTGGCACCGCAAGAAAGGTCGATGCTCGATTCGGTGCTGTCGTGCTCGGCGATCGGCGCGCCGGAGACGGTGGCGGCCGAATTGAAAGCGTTTATCGCGTACACGCGGGCCGATGAATTGATGATCACGTCGCAGATTTTCGATCACGCGGCAAGGTTGCGCTCGTATGAGATCACGGCGCAGATCCGGGACGCGGCGTAAGGCCAGCGTTTGCATCGCGCAAATCGTAGGGTGGGCACTTCTTGTGCCCACACACCCTACAAAATGCTACGCCTGCAGCGCATCGATCAGCTCCGCCGTCGTGCGCACCTTGCCCATCACCCGAAACGTGTTCTTGCACGCAAAATGGTGCGCCTCGGCCGTGATGCCGCTCATCGCATCCTCGGCGAACACGAGCGCGTAGCCGCGGTCGTAGGCGGCGCGCGCCGTCGACTCGACCCCGAAATTGGTGACAATCCCGCCCAGCACCAGCGTCTTGATATGGCGCCGCCGCAGCAACTGGTCGAGCTCGGTGCCATGGAAGGCGCCCCACTGGCGCTTGACGATCACGATATCGGTCCCTTCCACCCCGGCCTCGGGCGCAAAGTGCGAGGCGTCCGGTGGCGGCGCCGGCGCGCCCGGCCGGCGCAGCGGAGCGTCGGCGGGCGGCGATTGCAGCTCGTTCATCAGCACGCGCACGAAAATCACCATGCCGCCGCGGTTGCGCATTTCCTGCGCCAGCGAGACGCAGTTGCCGAGCACGCTTTGTGCGGAATACGGCGCCAGGTCGCGCACCATGTTGCCGTTCTGCAGGTCAATCAGCACCAGGGCCGTGCCGGCCAGATCGATCGAAAAGTCGTCCATTGCTCCCTCCTTGTTCAAGGAGTATCGATGAAACGCCAGCGCCGCGGCGCACGGCCGCGGCCGCCGTATTGCCGGCTAGGACTTGTCCGGCACGATGCGCAGGATGCGCGAATTGCCCTCGTCGGTGAGCACATACAAATGCCCGTCCGGCCCCTGGCGCACGTCGCGCACGCGCTTGCCGATGTCGAGCTTTTCCTGGCGCAGCACCTTGCCGTCCTTGTCGAGTTCGACGCGGCGTACGTCCATGCCGGCCAGGCTGCCGCTGAACAGGCTGCCGCGCCATTGCGGGAAGGCCGGGCCCGTGTACAGCGCCAGGCCGGAGGGCGCGGGCGACGGCGACCACACCACCAGCGGATCGACCATGCCCGGCACGCTGCCCTTGCCGACCGGTTCGCGCGTGCTGTAGTCGAGGCCGAAGGTCTGGATCGGCCAGCCGTAGTTCTTGCCGCCGACAACATGGTTGATCTCGTCGCCGCCGCGCGGACCGTGCTCGCTCGCATATACGCGCCCGCCCGCCACCACCATGCCCTGCACGTTGCGGTGGCCATAGGACCAGAGTTCCGGCAGCGCGCCCGACTGCGCGGCCAGCGGATTGCCCTGGGCCGGCTTGCCCTCGGCGGTGAGGCGCAGGATCGCTCCGTTGTGGCTGCCGAGGTTTTGCGCCTGGTCGCGCGCCAGCATGTTGCCCACGCGCTGGGGCGGATTGCCGCCGTCGCCAATGCTCATCAACAGCGTGCCGTCCGCCATCCAGGCCAGGCGCGAACCGAAATGCTGGCCGCCGCTTTTTGCGGGCGAGGCGCGGAACAGGGTCTTGATGCCGGAAACCTTTTTACCGTCGAAGCTGCCCTGCACCAGGATGGTCCGGTTCTCGCTGCTGCTGCCGTTGGCCATCGTCATGTAGACGCGCACGGTCGGGCCCTTGTCAAGCGGGTGCAGCGCGATGTCGAGCAGGCCGCCCTGCCCGCTTGCCATCAGGGCCGGCAAGCCTTCCAGCGGCACGGCTTGTACCTTGCCGCCGCTGACGAGATGGAGCGTACCCTCCTTGCCGGTGACGAGCATGCGCCCGTCGGGCAGCCAGGCCATGGCCCAGGCTTGCGGCAGCGCGTCGGTAACCGTCTCGGCACGCCAGCCCTTCACTGATGGGGGCTCGCCCGTCGGCTGGGCCTGGGCCAGGGCCAGGGCCAGGGCGTGCAGTGTGGTGCCGGCGAGAAAAAGAACAGGTAACCTTAAGCGCCGGAAATGGCCCAGTTGACTGAATTGCATGCAAACCTCCGTTAAAAGTTATTAATCATCCTTCATCGTGTGGCAAAAACCCCGCATAGACAGCAAGGATATCAAAATCGGGGTATACTCTTTGTTTCTGACCTTGCTGAAGGATGTTCAATGAACCAACGACGCTCTTTCCTCAAAAGCTCTGTTGTCCTTGCATCCGCCATCGGCATGCCGGTCCTGGCGAAAGCTGCCCAGGCCGCTCCTGCCGAACGCACCTTGCGCTTGTACAACACCCACACTGGTGAAAGCCTGCGTAGTGTTTTCTGGGCCGAAGGCCAGTTCATTCCTGATGCACTGAAAGATATCAACAAACTGCTGCGCGATCACCGCAACGACAAGATTGCCCAGATGGATCCGAAACTGATCCTGCTGCTCAACGACGTCAGCGACAAGTTCGGCGAATCGCAAACGCTGCACATTATTTCCGGCTACCGTTCGCCGGAATCGAACGCCAAGCTCGCTGCCGCTTCCGGCGGCGTGGCGAAGCACAGCATGCACATGGACGGCAAGGCGATCGACATCCGCATGCCGGGCAAGAACCTGGCCCAGCTGCACAAGGCGGCCATGTCGGCGCGCGGCGGCGGGGTCGGCTATTATCCGGACTCGCAGTTCGTCCACATGGATACCGGCCGCGTTCGCTACTGGTAAGCGCCATGCGCCTGCTCCCGCGCTGCCTCGCCTTCTCGTTTGCCGTCCTCGCGGCGGCAGCGGGAACGGCTGTGGCGCAGGAGCCGGTTGCAAAGGTCAATGTCTCCACGACACGTGACCCCGTCGACAAATCCTACCGCAAGATGATCCAGGGCATGGAACGCTTCGAACGCGAGCATGCCTACGCCCCGAACGCCCCCTTGCGTTTCCAGTTGCTGCCGCGCACGCCCGACGTGAAAATGGACGGCATCACGCTGCGCGTGGCGGGCGACACGGTCTCGGTACCGGTCCCGGTCGCCGCTGACAACAGTTTTGTTCTCCCCCGTAACGAGCAGGCACTGCGCGAAGATGCCGCCGTGCTTGCCAACCGCAAGACCACCAGCATGACCTGGCGCGCCCTGATCCGCACTCCGGGCTTGCCGCCCGGCACGCGCCGCCTCGGCGACCTGCGCCTCGAATGCCGCGTCGGCACCGAAGCCGGGCTGGTGTCGAACAATTCGCACATGTTCGCCTGGCTCTCCAACGCGCTGCTGAGCGCCGACCAGGTCTGCAACAGCCCCGACGGCAACTACCTGTTCTTCGCCGACCGGGCGCTGTTCGGCGTACGCCTGCGTGCCGGCGAGCGGACCCTGGAGCTGCCCTTCAAGATGCTGTACGCCGGCGGCGAGCAAACGCCCGAGATGCTGCGCTTCTGCGACTGCCAGGTGCTGCTCGATCGCACCTATTACGCGCCGCTGTGGGACAAGTCCTGGCCCGACGATACCCTGGTCGAATTCGAGTACATGGTCGATGCGGCCCCGGCCGCGCAGGGGGTCGAATGAAGGTCGTTTCCCTGCTCCTCTGCACCCTGGTCTTGGCCGGCTGCGCCACGGGCCAGGCCACGCCCGGCACCCAGGTGGCGGCCGAACGCCTCGCGGCCTCGATCGTCCCCGGCCGCACCACCAGGGCCGAGCTGCTCGCCGCCTTCGGCAAAACCACAAGCGTCGTCTTCGACAGCGGCTACGAAAGCTGGCTGTATCAATCGCCTGCGGGCAGCGGCCGCTTCTCGGAGTTCGTGGTCCTGATCGACCCGTCCGGGGTGGTCACCAAGACACGCCAGCGCGCACCTGGCACGCCCTGATTTCTTCCCAACACGCGTCCTTGCGTGCGCGCTCAGTTCAATAACACTGGCAGAATCTGCTTCACAGACGTTCCGTTTTCTGTGGAGGCCCATCATGCTGGTCGATCGCGTGCGGATGTTCATCCTGTCGTGCCTGGCCCTGCCGTTCCTGCTTGCCGGGTGCAGCGGCGGCGGCGGCAATCCCGGCACGCCGCCAGGCGAGGCGCCTCCCGCGGCCACGACCGGTTCGCTGCAAGTGGCGATCAACGCCCTGCCTGCGGGCCTGAATGCCTCGGTCCGTGTCACCGGCCCGAATAATTTTGCGCAAGACCTGACCGGCTCGCAAACCCTCGGCAATCTCGCGCCCGGCAATTACAGCGTCGCCGCCGCCAGCGTCACGCTCGGGGGCGCCACCTTTACGCCTGTGCCGGCCACCCAGAGCGTGGTCGTGACGGCGGGCGCCGGCGCCAGCGCCACCGTCGCCTACGGCAGCACCGCGCTGACACTGGCGCTGGCCGACATCGGCCCCACATTTACCAATCCCACCTTCGTGATCGCCCCGCCCGGCGACGACCGCCTGTTCGTGCTCGAGCGGCGCGGCGTGATCCGCATCGTGCGCAACGGCGCCGTGCTCACGCAAGCCTGGCTCGACATCAGCGCGAACGTGTTCACGGGCGGCGAAGGCGGCCTGCTGTCGATGGCCTTCGATCCGAATTTCGCCAGCAACGGCTACTTCTACCTGTATTACACCGACCCGGCACAAAACATCGTCGTCGAACGCTACGCCAGCTCGCCCACCCCGAACGTGGCCGATCCGACCTCGGCGCTGACCATCCTGCGCGTGGCCCATCCGCAATTCACGAACCACTTCGGCGGCCTGGTCGCCTTCGGCCCGGACGGCATGCTGTATGCGGGCCTGGGGGATGGCGGCGGCGCCGGCGACCCGTTCGGCAATGCGCAAAACCCGAACACGCTGCTGGGCAAGCTCGTGCGCGTCGACGTGCGCACTGCCACCAGCGGCCAGCCGTACACGATTCCTGCCACCAATCCGTATGTGAACCAGCCGGGGCGGCGGCCCGAGATCTGGGCCTCCGGCCTGCGCAACCCATGGCGCTACGCCTTCGATGGCGAGCAGCTGTATATCGCCGACGTTGGCCAGAATGCGCGCGAGGAAGTCAACCTGGCCACCGTCTCGCAGGGCGGCCTCAACTACGGCTGGGACATCATGGAAGGCACGGCCTGCTTCGACGCCACCACCTGCGACCGTACCAGCCTCACCCTTCCGGTGTTCGAATACGAGCACGGCGCCGGCAGCGTCAACGGCTGCTCGATCACCGGCGGCTACGTCTATCGCGGCACGGCCATCCCCGAACTGGCGGGCCGCTATTTCTATTCCGATTTCTGCCGCGGCTTTGTCAAAAGCTTCTTCGCCACCGGCGCCGGCCTCATCGAGCAGCGCGACTGGGGCCTGAACACGGCCGGCCAGGTGGTGTCCTTCGGGCGCGACGGTGCGGGCGAGCTATATCTGGTGGGCGCCAGCGGGCGCATTTTCCGGATCGTTCGCGGGAACACGGGCTGATAAAATCCACGGATGGCACGACTAAAACTCCACTTCCCCGAAGACCAGTACTACTATTCCACGCCGCTGACGGTGCGCGTGACCGACATCAACGGCGCGAATCACCTCGGCAACGACTCGATGATTTCGATGATCTCCGAGGCACGCGCCCGCTTCCTGTTCGAGTTCGGTCTTCCCGAAACCGAGCGCGACGGCACTGGCATCATCGTCACCGACCTCGCCACCACCTACCGTGCCGAAGCGCATGCGCGCGACCAGCTGCTGTTCGAAGTCGGCGTCATGGATTTTAACAAGTACGGCGGCGACATCACCTTCCGCATCACCCGCCCGCGCGACAAGGCCCTGATCGCCATGGCCAAGTCGGGCTTCGTGTTCTTCAACTACAAGACCAGCCAGGTCGTGGCCATGTCGGAAGAATTCCGCAACAAATTCGATCGGGTGAACTGGGTCGATTGAGCATTGCCGGCATGAGGTGAAAATAGTTGGAACTTTCTGGCCACCTCGCCGGAATATGGGTGAGAGACGACCATGACGATCACCCCGACCACCCCTGATGACGAACTGCTGCGCCGCATGCGCGCCGGCGACGCGCAAGCCTTTGCCGCGCTGTACCGGCGCCACCAGGGCCCGGTCTACCGCTTCGCCCTGCTGCGCTGCGGCTCGGCCGACACCGCCGCCGACACCGTGCAGGAAGCCTTCATGGGCCTGCTCAGCGGACGCCTCGCTTTTGACCCCTTGCGCGGCTCGCTGCCGAACTTCCTGTTCGGCGTCGCGCGCCTGTTGATTCTGAAACACGACGCGCCGCGCCGGCGCGAAACGCCGCTGCCCGAGCCGGACGAGGACGACGCCGAACTCGCATCCGATGAAGCCTGTCCGCTGGCGCGCGTGCTGGCCGGCGAAGCCGCCGAGGAAGTACGGCGTGCGCTGGCGCGCCTGGCGCCGCACTACCGCGATTGCGTCATCCTGTACGAAATGCACGGCCTGTCCTACGGCGAGATCGCCACGATCTGCGCGCTCGACATCGGCACCGTGCGCTCGCGCCTGGCGCGCGGACGCGCCGCACTGGCCAAGGCCTTGCGCACCCACGCCCTGGACGCCCACTGAGATGGACACCATCATGAACCACGACGACACCCGGGACCTGGACGCCCGCCTGGCACAACTACGCACCGGCATGGCCGGCCTCGACGCCCCGCGCTGCCTGGAAAAGGAGCTGATGCAGGCGTTTCATGCCCAGTTCGTACGCAAGCAAGCCTGGTACCGGCGCCTCGGCCCGCTGGAGTGGAGCGCGGCCGGCCTCGGCAGCCTGGTCACGGTGGCCGTGCTGGGACTGCTCTTGATGCCGCCGCGCCTGCTGGGCGAGCTGCCCGAGGCCACTCCCCTGGTACGCATCGACAAGGGCGCCGCCTTCATCGCGCTCGATTCCTTCGAACGCATCGCAGCCGAACCCGACCCGCGCCTGGTCGAGACCGAGGTGCCGCGCGCGATGCTGGCCGCGCTGGGCCTGCCGGTCACGCCGGAAAACGCCGGCGAGGCGGTGCATGCCGAAATGCTGGTCGGCGCGGGCGGCGAACCGCTTGCGCTGCGCCTCAGTTCCATCGACTGATCTTCACTTCACCCACCCGAGGACACCATGAAAACGATACGACTGCTGCTGGCCGCCCTGCTCGCCTGCGGATTGCCACCGGCCCTGGCCGAGGAAGCCCCGGCGCCGGCCCCTGCCCCGGCGCCGCGCATCGCGCTGTCCCATGGCGAGATGCCGCACCCGGGCGCAGGGCTGCACACCATCCGGCGTACCCATGCGCCGGTGAAGAATGCGCCCTACAGCGCCCAGTCCGTCTCCGAGCGCCTGCAGCAGCTGCCGGACGGTAACCAGATCGAGCGGCGCACGCGCTCAGCCAGCTACCGCGACAGTGCCGGCCGCACGCGGCACGAGGTGAGCAATGACAAAGGCGAACTGCGCAGCGTGACCATCAGCGATCCGGTGGCGGGCACGGCCTGGATCCTGCACCCGCAGACCCGCGTCGCGCAGAAGCTGCCGTCGCGCACGGAGATCGCCCGCATCAGCCAGGCCGCGCGGGAATCAGTACGGGTGCACGTCGAGCGCATGCGCAAGGAAGGCCGCCCGCCCGCGCCCGAACGCAGGGAGGGCGAGGACCGCGTCTCCGTCAACGTCGAGCGCGAGAACGATGGCACCCGTGAAACGGTGCGCGTGATGCGCCTGCCGCGCACGCCTGGCGCCGATGGCGCCGCGATCGGTGCTCTTCCTCACCTCGGCCCGATGATCGCCGGCGCGGTTTCCGGTGCGCTGGCCGACACGAAATGGGCCAGCAAAGCGGTCAGCCGCGACCTGGGCACGCGCGAGTTCGACGGGGTCAAGGCCGCAGGCAAGCAGCGCAGCTATGAAATTCCGGCCGGCGAAGTGGGCAACCGCAACCCGATCGTGGTGGCCAACGAAACCTGGTATTCGCCGGAATTGCAGGTGACGGTGTATTCGAAGCACAGCGATCCCCGCAGCGGCGATTATGTGTACCGCCTCGAAGGCATCAAGCGCGGCGAGCCGGACGCGTCGCTGTTTGCGCTGCCGCCGGATTATCAGGTGCGCGAGATGGGCAAGCGCGCGGCGGGGAAAAGCGGGGACTGAAAACAACCACGCCGGCGGGCGCCGGCATGGGATAAACATCATCGTTGCGCTGGTATTAACGCCCTGCGGCCTTCACGATCGTCGAGTCGAACCACACATCGCGCAATTGCGCAGGGCCGCTGCTCAAGACCTGGCCATTGCTCTCGAGTGTGTAGTGCAGCGCGATGCGCGGCCAGTCTCCCTTGGACATCGAAAGAATGTCCCCCGCGCCGGCCGGGCGCTCGGTGCCGGCCATGTGACACCGCTTTCGGCGTATTGGTGCAGGAAGCGGAATAAGAAAAAATAATGCCGGCAAAAGCCGGCATAAGAAACCATTGTTATTATTTGCCGCCCGCAGGACCATCAGGAAAACCCGGGGCGTTTCATTTCAATCAGCGCCGTGCAGCGCGTTCGCGCGGCATGATCGTCGAATAAAACCAGTCGTCGATCATGCGCCGCTCATAGCGCAAGGTGTCATCGTCGGCATAGCGGCCGCGGCGGTCCATGAAACTCATGTCGCGCAATTCTGCCTTTCCGCTGCGCAGCACCCGGCCATCCTGTTCGATCGTGTATTGCAGGTCGATACGCGGCCATTCCACGCCATTTTTAATGACGCGCAAGTCACGCGCGCCGCGGCCCGGATAGATGCGCCCGGCAAGATCGACGTCCTGCACGTCGATGCGCAAATGCTGTCCAGGCGGCAGCTTGGCGCCGAGGCTGTTGAAATGCTTCGTCAGGCTCTTGAGCACGTCGTCGCGCTCCCACGATGAAAACGGCAGGTCGGAGAAACGCTCGGGCTCGATATAGTTGACGGTCACATCGGCCGAGGCAGCGCCGGCGGCCAGCGCCAGCAGGCCGCTCAGGGCCAGTTTTTGAATCACGTGCTTCATGGCGACGCCTCACTTTCGGTAGCTTGGTTGTTACCATTCAAATATACGCCGCTTCAGGAAACAGCAACATCTACGGCAAGTAAATTCTGTATCCGATTGTTAGTCCACGCACAGCCGACCTTGCAGGGCGCGCGCAGACTTGCCTGCAAGGAGGATCGCCCTGCGCGCCCTGGTCGAGGAAGCGCGCCAGTACAGCTTCGACTTCCTCGGCTGGAAGCGCCAGTGGGTACTCAAGCAGCACTGGCTGGCCCACGCCAAACGCATCTGTCCGCGCTGCGACATCCCTTTTACCAAGGCCCACCTGGGGCGCAGCAACCGGCGCAGTTTTTTCTGCGAGCGCTGCCAGAAACGGTACGGGTGAACTTGCCCTGACTCATCCGCCCAACATTCCCCGCAGTTGCATTACAGGCCCGTATATTGCCTGTTGTTAATGCCGCGTAGCCGTACTACAATCGATTCGACCCTGCATGCGTAGGGTTTTTTCCTTTGTATCGACTCCTACGGTATCGGAAACACCATGTCTTTTCTGTCCCCCGCCACGCCCAAGCTCGCGCCCTGGAAGGTTTTGCTCGTCGATGACGAGCCAGATATCCATGACATCACCAAGCTGACGCTGAACCGCTTCCGCCTCGACGGCCGGGCTTTGAGCTTCCTGCACGCCTACAGCGGCGCCGAGGCGAAGGAAATCCTGACACGCGAGAAGGATATCGCGCTGGTCTTCCTCGACGTGGTGATGGAGCGCGAAGACAGCGGCCTGGAAGTGGCGCGCTGGATGCGCCAGGACCTGGACAACCAGTTCAGCCGCATCGTGCTGCGCACCGGCCAACCAGGCCAGGCGCCGGAAGAGCGCGTGATCGTCGACTACGACATCAACGATTACAAGGAAAAGACCGAGCTCGATCGCACCAAGCTGTTCACCACGACCTTCGCCGCGCTGCGCGCCTACCGCGACATCATGAAGGTCGAGGATGCGCGCCGCGTGCAGGTGAGTTACCGCGAAGGCCTCGAGCGCGTGCTGGCGGCCTCGTCGCACATTTTCAAGCAGCGCAATCTGAAAGACTTCGCCAGCGGGCTGCTGCAGCAAGTCGTCGCCCTGCTGCGCCTCGAGCAAAGCATGCTGCTGCGTTTGAAAGGCGCGAGCATGATCAGCGGCGAGAGCCAGTACGAAGTGCTGGCGAAAATTGGCGAGTTCGGCGACGGCATCGACCCGGCCCTGCTGGCCCAGCTCGACGAAGCGCGCCACAACCGCATCTCGAAACTGTATGGCGACACCTATGTCGGCTACTTTCCGAACAACAGCGGCAAGGCCTCGCTGCTGGTGCTGCAAGGCGTCGAAGAAATTTCGGACATCGATGCCCAGTTGCTGGAAGTATTCTGCTCGGGCGTGGCGATCGCCTTCGACAATATCCTGCTGAACCAGGAAATCACCGACACCCAGGCCGAACTGATCCTGCGCCTGGGCGACGTGGTCGAGTCGCGTTCGAACGAGGCCGGCAACCACGTGCGCCGCATGGCCCAAGTGTGCCACCTGCTGGCCCAGGCCTCGGGCCTGCCGGAAGACGAAACAGCCATCCTGATGCACGCCGCGCCGATGCACGACATCGGCAAGATCGCCACGCCGGACGCCGTGCTGCTCAAGCCGGGACGTTTGAGCCCGGAAGAATGGGAAGTCATGAAGCAGCACCCGACGGTGGGCCTGCAGATCCTGGACGGCTCGAGCCGCCCGATTCTGAAAGCCGCCGCCGTCATCGCCCACCAGCACCACGAGAAATACGACGGCACCGGCTATCCGCAGGGTTTGAAAGGCGAAGCCATTCACCCGTATGCGCGCATTGTCGCGGTGGCCGACGTGTTCGATGCCCTCAGCCATGCACGCGTCTACAAGGACGCCTGGCCGATCCAGCAAGTGACCGACTACCTGCGCGAAGTGGCGGGCCACCACCTCGATCCGCAGTATGTCGATTTGCTGATCACGCATATGGACAAGGCGGTGGAGATCAATCGGCAGTGGCCGGATTGAGTCAATCCCTCGGCGCGTGAGCTCGGGACGCAGGCTGCCTCCCATTCGACATCAAACCGTCAAGCCGCCAGCTTTTCCGCCCGCCGGCTGCGCGGGAAACTCAACGCGTAACGCAAGCCCTCACCCGGCGCACTCTGCACGCGCACGCTGCCGCCCAGTGGTCCCGTCACCAGGTTGTAGAGGATATGCGCGCCCAGGCCGCTGCCGCCGCTGCCCCGTTTGGTCGTGAAGAACGGATCGAACAGTTTATCGAGCGTGTCGCCGTCCATGCCGGCGCCGTCGTCGGCATACGAGAACGAGACCACATCGCCATCGATTGACGCCCGGATTGCGATATTTCCGGCCTGCTCGCGCTCCTCGAAACCGTGCACAAGCGAATTCATCAGCATGTTGGTGACGATCTGCGACAAGGCGCCCGGATAGCTTTCCAGCACCAGGTCAGCCGGGCAGTCGACCTCGACCTTCACCGGCCGCCCTTTCAGTTTCGGCTGCAGCGACAGCAGCACTTCGTTCAGGTAGCTGCGCAAATTAAAACTGCGGATGTCGTCCGAGGACTGGTCGACCGCCACCTGTTTGAAGCTGCGCACCAGGGCGGCGGCGCGCTGGGTGTTGGTGGTCATGATGCGCAGCGACTGGTCGATGATGTCCAGAAAACTGTTCAGGCTATCCTCGGTCATCTCGCCCGCGCCCAGTTCCTCGCGCGTCAGGCGCAGCTCTTCCACCAAATGGCTGGTTGCCGTCACGCAGATGCCGAGCGGCGTGTTGATCTCGTGCGCGACGCCGGCCACGAGGCGCCCCAGCGAGGCGAGCTTTTCCTGGCGCACCAGTTCGCCCTGCGCCTGCTGCAATTGCGTCAGCGCCGTGTTCAGCGCGGCGTTCTGCTCTTCAAGCATGGTTTTTGTGGTGCGCAGGCGCTGGTCGGCCTGCATGCGGGCCAGGGCGACGGCGACGTGGCTGGCCATGAAGGCGAGCAGGTCGAGGTCGGCCTTGGCATAAACCACGGCCGGATCGTAGCTCTGCACGACCAGCACGCCGTAGGGCTTGTCGTGCACCAGCATCGGCGCCCCCATCCAGCTGGCGATGTCGGCGTTGCCAAGCGGTTCGTGAACCAGGCCATTCGCGACCAGGCGCGCGAAGCTGCCGGCGTCGTGCAGCTGCGCCTGTTTCGACGCCAGCACATACGAGCACATGGCCTTGCCGTAGGGGAAGCGCGTGACCGGCGCCTTGGCGTCCTTCTGGTCGACGAAATACGGGATGCTGATTTCCTGCGATTCGGGGTGGTACAGGCCGATCAGGAAATTCTCCGCCACCATCAGTTCGCCGATGATGCGGTGCAGGCTGGCGGTGAGCACGTCGGTGTCGACGGCACTGGCGGACAGGGTGGCGATCTGGTACAGCGCATGCTGCACCTGCTCGGCGCGGCGCCGTTCGGCCACCTCGTGCGCCAGGCGCGCGGTGCGTTCCTGCACGGCGCGTTCGAGCCGGTCCATGCTCTGCAGGCTTTGCAGCGCCACCGACACGTGGTTCGCGATCACGCCGAACAGGGCCTGGTCCTCGTCGCTGTAAGTGTGCTTGGGGGTGTAGCTCTGGATCACGATCGCGCCCAGCGGCAGGTGCTGCTGGTCGAGCAGCGGACAGCCCATCCAGTGCTCGGCCGCGCTGCCGGCGCCGAAGTTCAAACGCGCCTTAAAATCGGCGGCGGTGACGACCAGGGTCTGGCGGTTCAGGATGACCCAGGCGGTCGGCGACTCGTCCGGCGAGGCGAGTTGCACGGGCAGGTTCAGCGGCGGGCCGTCATCGGATTCGTCGACGAAATACACGAAGCGCACGGTGCCCTCAATGCGGTCCGACAGCGCCACATAGAAGTTGGCCGCATACATGATGCGGCCGAGCGCGCGGTGCACGGCGCGGATGAATTCGGTGATGTCGCTGCAGCTGGTCGAGGTCTGCCCGATTTCGAGCAACATCGACTGGACCGCTTCCAGCCGGTCAAGACGTTCCATGACTTCCCTTGAAATTAATTCCCAAGGGAAATATTAGCAGCGGGCGCGGGTTAACGCACGCGTCATGCATGAAACTGTGGTGCGATGGTATCGCGAGGGTCATAGGGTGGGCATTCCATGCTCACCCTACCTACTTCTTACGACCGGGGCGCCTTGAAATCGTTCTCGATCCAGGCCGTCGCCGAGCTTGGCGAGAGCTTGAAGCTCGCGGCCACGCGCACTTGCGCTACCTGCTCGCTCATCTGGTCGGTGGCGGTGAGGATCGCATACGGGTCGTCGTCATCGGGCTTGATGTCGAGCGTGACCTTCAGCTCGCCGCTGGCTTCGGTCCAGACGTACAGGCTCTTGTGCAGGATCGCGTGCAGGTGCTGCTCGTGGCGGCGGATGACCTCCGAGGCCGTCTTGATCAGCGTATTGAAGGCATTGACGTCGAGCGGCTTCGGGTTTTTCTTGTCGCGGCCCATCGTCCACGGACCGACCAGCGCCGGTTCCGGCTGGCCATCCTTGAACATGGCGACGGCCCAGCCCTCGTCATCGTCGTTCTTGATCACGCGCGCGGTCCAGCCGTTGCCTTGCCACAGGCGTGGCTCCTGCACCGGCGCATCGTCGTCTTCGGGTTCCAGATCAGATACTTGGTCATTCATCGCTCGTTGCTTCCTTCTACGGGGCTATCGCCCAAAGACAAGATCATAGAGGAAATTACAGTAACGAGCGCACCATACGCATGCCGGGCAAGGCTGGTGGGCGGACCGGGGGCGGTGGCGGCGTGCGCATTGGATCGCTATAGCGCTCCTTCGGTGCCTCCCGATTGAACGGGTTGATGATGATGGGTGGAATGGCAGGCGGGGCCGATGGCGGACCCTTCGGCCCCCCGCCCGCCAGGATCGGCCACGGTGCGCCTGGTGGCACCTTCATCGTTGAACTGACGACATGCATGGGATCCCTCCTACAACAGAGCAGGCTGTCAGTATAGGCGGCGCCGGGCGCTTTGCAAGGTCGGAAAATACGCGATGTTCGTCGGCGCCCGCTGCGCTCCGGCCCGCCGAAACCGCCGCTTGTCGCAGACGGCTGGCCCCGGACGGCGCCGATGCATACAGTAAAGCCATCCCTACTCCCTACCAGAGGCCCGCCATGAAAAAAATCGCCCCCTACCTCGTCCTTTTCCTGTGCGCCCTGCTGCTGTGGGACATGCTCTTCACCTTCGGCGACGCCAGCTTCCACATCGACGGCAAACAATTCGACGGCCCGCTCGGCGCCATGCTCGGCGTCCTGCTGGCCGGTGGCGGCACGCTGATCGGGCTGCTGGTCATCCTGGTGGTGGGCGTGGTGCTGGCGGTGGTGTTCGCCGGCCTCGGCATCGTGATCGTCGGCGCGCTGGCCATTGCCGGCCTGGCGGTGGCCGCCGCGATCGTGCCCTTCCTGCTGCCGCTGCTGTTGCCGCTGGCGCTGGTCTGGTTCCTAGTCAGCCGTTCGCGCCGTAACCGGATGGTGCAGAAAGCCGCGGTTTAATGAGCGAATTGTGGGGTCACTTCATCCCGTGCCCACCCTACGGCGATGGCAGCCTTTGCTTTACTGAAGGGGTTCAAGCAGCCGCCTTCGCTGCCGCGAACTGTGCGTAGCCGCGCGCGCGCAGTTCGCAGGCCGGGCAGGTGCCGCAGCCATTGCCCCAGTCGTGGCGCGCGCCGCGCTCGCCGAGGTAGCAGGTGTGGGTCTCGAAGCGCACCAGGTCGACCAGCGCCGCGCCGCCGGCCTGCTCGGCCATCTCCCAGGTCTGCTTCTTGTCGATCCACATCAGCGGCGTCTCGACTTTCAAACGCGTCGCCATGCCGAGATTCAGGGCCACCTGGAGCGCCTTCATCGTGTCGTCGCGGCAATCCGGATAGCCCGAGAAATCGGTCTCGCACATGCCGCCCACCAATACCGTCAAGCCGCGGCGGTAGGCGACCGTTGCCGCCACCGTCATGAACAGCAAATTGCGGCCGGGTACGAAGGTGTTCGGCAATCCATTTGCCTGCATTTCGATGGCAACATTGCTGGTGAGCGCGGTATCGGAAATGCGCGCAATCAGCGACAGGTCGATCATGTGATCTTCCCCGAGGCGCGCGTCCCAGTCGGGCGACAGCGCGCGCATCTTTTCCAGCACGGCCGGACGTACCGTCAGCTCGATCGCGTGGCGCTGGCCGTAGTCGAAACCGATGGTTTCCACACGCGCATAACGCTGCAGCGCCCAGGCCAGGCAGGTGGTCGAATCCTGTCCTCCACTGAAGAGAACGAGAGCGGTATCGGTAGCGAGCATGTGTTGTTTTCCATTCATTAAACGTTCGCCATCATTTTTGCAATTCCGCTAAGATTCGCTCAGCTTTTACACTAAGACGGAGAGACATGGTTCTCGCAACATCCAGCCGGACCGCAAAGACGGGGCCAAGGCAATCACGAATTCTGGCACAAATCATGCTCTCCGTATATGCGGCACTGGCTGCACAGCCGGCATTCGCACAGGAGGCAGGCGCCCAGCCGGCAAGCGAGCAAGCGCCGAGCAGGCAGCCCATCAATTACACCGTGCGCATCGATGCGCCCGGCAAGCTCGACGACCTGCTCGAAGAAAACCTCGACCTGCTGCGCTGGCGCGGCAACCCGCGCGTCGACCTCGAACAGTTGCAGCGCCTGGTAAAAGCCGTGCCGGAAGAAGCGAAAACCCTGATCGCCACCGAAGGCTATTACTCGCCGACGATCACCGCCGGTCTCGACACCAGCGGCGGCACGCCGGTCGCGCGCATCGTCGTCGACCCTGGCCAGCCGGTGCTGGTGAGCGAACTCGACCTCGTGCTGCAGGGTTTTGTCCCCTTCGAGCAAGGCGGCGCGCCGTATGACGCGGCTGCGCTGCGCAACCGCTGGTCGCTGCCGGTCGGCGCCCGCTTCCGCCAGGGCGACTGGGAAGGGGCCAAGCGCGACCTGCTGCGCGAAGTGATGCAGTCGCGCTTCCCGCGCGCCCAGCTGGTCGAAACCAGCGCCACGGTCGACCCCGATGCGTATACAGCCGCGCTGCGCGTGGTGATCGACAGCGGCCCGGAAATGCGTTTCGGCGAGCTGCGCATGCGCGGCCTGAAGCGCTATCCGCGCGACGTGATCGTCAACCTGAACAAGATCAAGCCGGGCGACATGTACAGCGAGGCGGCACTGCAAGCCTTGCAGGCGCGCCTGCAGGAAACGGGATACTTCGCCACCGTCGAGGTCAGCGCCGACATGCGCGCCGTGCTCAACGCCGAGCTGAAGGAACTCAAGGACGACGAGGACGGCACCGCCCCGGCCGCGCCTGCCGCCCAGGCGGCAGCGGCGGCTGAAACCGTGGCCGGCCAGGCCACGACCGGCGTCAAGCAGCCCACTGCCCCCGGCCCGACGGTGCTGCCGGTGCTGGTGCGCGTGACCGAGAACAAGCAGAAGAATGCCGAGGTGGGCGTCGGCTTCTCGACCAATACCGGTGGCCGTGCGTCGGTCAGCTACGACGACCTGTACGTGTTCGGCAAGCGCATGAAGAGCGACCTGATCTACGAACAGAAGCGCCAGTCGGCGCGCGTCGATTTCTACTGGCCGACCACGCCCGACGGCTACAACGACAGCGTCGGCGGCGGCATCGAGCGCACCGACGTGCGCGGCGAACTGACGACCGTGGCCACCGTCGCCGCACGGCGCGCCTGGGGCACGCCGGAACTCGAGCGCAGCCTGACGCTCGAAGCGCTGATCGAACAACGCGAAGTCGAGGGCGTCGAGACCACGCGCAGCAAGAGCGTGCCGCTTACCTACAACGTCACCCGCCGCAAGCTCGACAACCTGCTCTCGCCCACGCGCGGCTATGCGCTCAACTGGCAGGTCGGCGTGGCGCCGCTGCCGCTGCTGACGGACGAAAAATTCATTCGCGGCTATACGCGCGGCGTGTACTACCGTCCGGTGGGCACGAGCGGTACACTGATCCTGCGCGGCGAAGCCGGTGCCGTGCTGTCGAAAGAAAAGATCGGCGTGCCGAGCAGCTTCCTGTTCCGTGCCGGCGGCGATCAGTCGGTACGCGGCTACGGTTACCAGGAGCTGGGCGTGCGCGAAGGCGAGGCCATCGTCGGCGGGCGCTACCTGCTCACCGGCGGCGCCGAGTACCAGTACTGGTTCCGTCCGCCATGGGGCGTGGCCTTCTTTGTCGACGCGGGTAACGCCGCCGACAAGTTCAAGGACCTGAAACCCGAAGCCGGCGTCGGCATCGGTGCGCGCTGGCGCAGCCCGGTCGGACCGATCAATGTCGACCTTGCCTATGGCGAGGCGGTGCGCAAGGCGCGCCTGCACTTCTCACTTGGATTCACGTTCTGATGGACGATCACACCACCACCACTCCCACCCCGGCCAAGGCGCCCGCACCCAAAGTGCGGCGCTGGCCGCGCCGCGTCGGCATCGGCCTCGTCGTCACCGGCGTTGTCGTCGGCGGCGCCGTCTGGTATCTGGGACGCGAAACGACGCTGCAGATGATCGCCGAACGTGTCGCCCGTTCCACCGGCGGCAAACTCACCATGACCGGTGTGCGCGGCTCGATCTATGGCGCGATGCACATCGACCGCATCGTCTGGCGCACCGACGCGCAACTGGCGATCGCCACCGACATCGACCTCCAATGGTCGCCGCGCCAGCTGCTCTCGCGCGGCATCGAGATCAACAAGCTGCATGCGGCCGACCTGCGCATGGAAACCCTGAAAGAGACCGACGAAGTCTCGACGATGCCCGCTTCGCTGGCGGCGCCGTACAAGATCACGCTCGACGACCTGCGCCTGAAAAAACTCACGTTCGTCAACAAGGGCGCCAGCACGGACATCACCAATGTCCGCATGCGCCTGTACGGCGACAAGACGCAATGGCAGCTGCGCGACGCCGCGGCCAGCACGCCCTGGGGCCAGCTGGCGGCCAACGGCAATATTGCCGCCAGCCGCCCGTTCAAGCTCGAGGCGAATGCCAGCCTGTCGGGTTCCCAGGTAGG
>JANNNC010000009.1:0-13173 GCA_031398335.1 Massilia sp. | reverse complement strand
AGAAATGAAAACGGGCCGTCGAAGACGGCCCGTTCGTAAAACCTTGGTCGGAGTACAAGGATTCGAACCTTGGACCCCCTGGTCCCAAACCAGGTGCGCTACCGGGCTGCGCTACACTCCGAATGACTGTATTTTACGCGCCTGGCGACCGTACGTCAATGCGGACGCCGCCGGACATGCAAATAAGAACTCAGGCAGCGAGCTTGTCGGCGATGCGGCGCGCCATGCAGTCCGCCTGTTCAGCGTTCTTGGCCTCTACCATCACGCGAATCAGCGGCTCGGTGCCCGAGGCGCGGATCAGCACGCGGCCGCTGTCGCCCAGTTCGCGTTCGACCGCTTCTTTTTCGGCAACCATGGCCGCATCCTTGGTCCAGTCGAAGCCAGGCGCGACGCGCTTGTTGATCAGCGTTTGCGGGTACAGCGTGAGCTCGCTGCAGCAGGCTTCCAGCGACTTGTTGCTGCGGCGCAGGGCCGACAGCACCTGTAGCGAGGAGACGATGCCGTCGCCGGTCGTGTGCTTGTCCAGGGCCAGCAGGTGGCCGGAGCCCTCGCCGCCCAGGATCCAGCCGCGCTCCTGCATCACTTCGAGCACGTAGCGGTCGCCGACCTTGGCGCGCGCGAAACCGATGCCGAGTTCCTTGAACGCCACTTCGAGCGCCATGTTCGTCATCAGGGTACCGACGGCGCCGGCGACAGGACCGGTCGACATGCGGTCGCGCACCATCAGGTACAGTAGCTCGTCGCCGTTGTAGACGCGGCCGGTGGCGTCGACCATGATCAGGCGGTCGGCGTCGCCGTCGAGCGCGATGCCGAGGTCGGCCTTGTGCTCGACCACGGCGGCCGACAGCGCTTTCGGCGCGGTGGCGCCGAAGCCGGCGTTGATGTTGAAGCCGTCCGGGGATGCGCCGATCGAGATGACTTCGGCGCCCAGTTCATGGAACACGTGCGGCGCGATGTTGTAGGCGGCGCCATGGGCGCTGTCGACGACGATCTTCAGGCCGCGCAGGTCGAGTTCGTTCGGGAAGGTGCTCTTGCAAAATTCGATGTAACGCCCCTGGGCGTCGCGCAGGCGCGAAGCGCGGCCGAGCTTGTCGGACGGGACGCAGGCCATCGGCTGGTCGATCGCTTCTTCGATTGCCAGTTCGACGCTGTCGGGCAGCTTGGTGCCGTGCCCGGAAAAGAACTTGATGCCGTTGTCCTGGAAGGGATTGTGCGATGCCGAAATCACGACGCCGGCCTGCAGGCGCAAGGCGCGCGTCAGGTAGGCAATCGCTGGCGTCGGCATCGGCCCGGCCAGCATGACGTCGACGCCGGCGGCCGAGAAGCCCGCTTCGAGCGCGGCTTCGAGCATGTAGCCGGAAATGCGGGTGTCCTTGCCGATCAACACGGTCGGACGGGTGGTGCTCGTGCTGCCCTTGACCAGCACCATGCCGGCCGCATAGCCGAGGCGCATCACGAAGTCGGGGGTGATCGGCGCGACGCCAACCTGACCACGAATGCCATCCGTACCAAAATATTTGCGTGCCATGCTTCTTCTCTTTGTTGTGAATTAGTTAATTAACCAAATGTGGCCGCGCGCCAGACTTTCAGGGCGTCGACCGTCTCTGCTACATCATGTACCCGCACAATTTTAGCGCCATGCGCCACCGCAGCCAACGCGCCAGCGATGCTGCCAGGCATGCGTTCTTCGACCGGACGGCCGGTAACGGCCCCGATCATCGACTTGCGCGACAGGCCGATCAGCACCGGCAAGCCGAGTGCCTGCTTGATCCGGGCGGTAGCGCGCAGCAAGGCGTAATTGTGTTCAACCGTTTTACCAAAACCAAGTCCCGGATCGACGCAGATGCGTTCGCGTTCGATGCCCGCCGCCAACAGTGCGTCGAGGCGTTCGCGCAAGAAATCGGTCACCTCGCGCACCACGTCGCCGTAGACGGGCTGGGCCTGCATGTCCTGCGGCGTGCCCTGCATGTGCATGACGCACAGGCCGCAGTCGCTGTCTTTCACGGCCTCGATCGCGCCCGGTGCGCGAAAGCCATTGATGTCGTTGATCATGTCTGCGCCGGCAATGATCGCCTCGCGCATGACCTGCGGCTTGCAGGTATCGACCGACAGCGCCCGCCCTATTCCCTGCAGCGCATACACCGCCGGCATCACGCGGCGCAACTCTTCCTCGACCGGGACGCTGGGCGAACCGGGGCGGGTCGACTCGCCACCGATGTCGATCAGGTCGACGCCGCTACTCGCCATTTCCTCGGCCTTCGAAACCGCGAATTCGAGCGAGCCATAACGGCCGCCATCGGCAAACGAATCGGGCGTGACGTTCAGGATGCCCATGACGAGCGGTCGCTGTTCCAGCCTGAAGCTGAAACGGCCGCACTGCAGCAGTTGGCGCATAAGTGAGAAGTGAGGAAGTCGAATGAGACCGGGTATGCCAGGGACCGGCAGCTGCGCGTTAACGAGCAAAAGACATCCGACAGGATGCCTTTTGCTGGCGCGGCGCTAAGCGATCAACTGCGTGATCGATCAGGCCGGTGCAGGCGCGTTGGGAGCAACGCCGCCGGAACCGCTGTCGCCAGGCGGCGTGCGCTTGGTCAGGATGCCCGCCTTCGGTGGATGCGGTTCGCGGCCGGCCATGATGTCGTTGATTTGATCGGCATCGATGGTTTCCCACTCGAGCAGGGCCTTGGTCATCATTTCGACCTTGTCGCGGTTCTCTTCCAGCAGGCGGCGTGACAGCGCGTACTGGGTGTCGAGGATGGCGCGGATTTCGGCGTCGACCTTTTGCTGGGTCGCTTCGGAGATCGTCTTGGTGGCGCCGCCGAAGAAGCCTTCGTTCTCGCTGTCTTCGTAGACCATCACGCCCATGCTCTCGGACATGCCGAAGCGGGTCACCATCGAACGCGCCAGCTTGGTAGCACGCGAGAAGTCGTTCGAGGCACCGGTCGACATCTGGCCGACGAAGATCTCTTCGGCAATACGGCCACCGAACAGGATCGAAATTTCTTCCAGCATCTTGTCCTTGTAGCCGGACAGCGCATCGTGCTCAGGCAGCTGCCAGGTCAGGCCGAGGGCAAAGCCGCGCGGCATGATCGTGACCTTGTGGACCGGATCGGCCTTCGGCAGCAGCTTGGCGATGACCGCATGGCCCGACTCGTGGTAAGCGGTGTTGCGGCGCTCTTCCTCGCGCATGACCATCGACTTGCGCTCCGGACCCATGTAGATCTTGTCCTTGGCATCTTCGAAGTCGTTCATCTCGACCAGGCGCTTGTTGCGGCGCGCGGCAAACAGGGCGGCTTCGTTGACCAGGTTGGCCAGGTCGGCGCCCGAGAAACCAGGCGTACCGCGGGCCAGGATGTCGGCCTTGACGTCGTTGCCGATTGGTACTTTGCGCATGTGCACGTTCAGGATCTGTTCGCGGCCACGGATGTCCGGCAGGCCCACCATCACCTGGCGGTCGAAACGGCCTGGACGCAGCAGCGCTTTATCGAGCACGTCGGCGCGGTTGGTGGCGGCGATCACGATAACGCCCGAAGTGGCTTCGAAACCGTCCATCTCGACCAGCAACTGGTTCAGCGTCTGTTCGCGTTCGTCGTTGCCGCCGCCCATGCCGGCGCCGCGGTGACGGCCGACAGCGTCGATCTCGTCGATGAAAATGATGCAAGGCGAATGCTTCTTCGCGTTTTCGAACATGTCACGCACACGGGATGCACCCACGCCGACGAACATCTCGACGAAGTCGGAACCGGAGATCGAGAAGAACGGGACTTTCGCTTCGCCGGCAATGGCACGCGCCAGCAGGGTTTTACCGGTGCCCGGAGGACCGACCATCAGCACGCCGCGCGGAATGCGTCCGCCGAGCTTCTGGAACTTGGTCGGGTCTTTCAGGAAGTCGACGATTTCGCTGACTTCTTCTTTCGCTTCGTCGCAACCGGCGACGTCGCCGAAGGTAACGCTGTTGTTGGTTTCATCGAGCATGCGTGCCTTCGACTTGCCGAAGGAGAACGCCCCGCCCTTGCCGCCGCCCTGCATCTGGCGCATGAAGAAGACCCAGACGCCGATCAGGAGGAGCATCGGGAACCAGGAGATGAACACTTGCTGCAGGAACGATGGTTCTTCCGGCGGCTTGACGTCGAAGCGCACGCCGTTTTCGCGCAGGTCGCCGATCAGGCCACGATCGAGCATGGTGGCGGTGGCGCGCACCTTCGTGTCGTCGCTCCGGGTGGCGGTGATGTTCGCGCCTTCGATCACGACGTCCTTGACGCGGCGCGCTTTCACGTCGTCGAGCAGCTCGGAATAAGCGATGGTCTTGCTGCCACCGGCAGGGCTATGGTTGTCGAACTGCTTGAACAGCATGAACAACAGCAGTGCGACCACCACCCAGATGGCAGATTTGGAAAACATATTATTCACGAAAACTCCTCCGATGCGGATCGCACCAATACCAATTTGAGATTGCCGGCTTTACCCGCGATTTTACTCGGGATTTACTTACAATGCGCAGGCCGTGCCACATACAGGCCGACATGATGCCATATCGCCCCCGTTTATACCTCGATACGCGCGAACGCGGGTGCGTGGCGACGTGCGAGGCGGGACACCATGCGGTCCATGTGCGGCTGCGATCTCAGATATCAAGGGCCGTATCGCTCCTGGAACCCGATTTGTACTCCACTGGATTCTTCAGACCGCGCCCGAGCAGGAAAATTTCCGAGGATTTGTCGCGGCTTGCCTTGGGCTTGATCTGCTTGACGGTCTTGAACTCGGTGCGGAACTTCTCGACCATCTGCGTAAAGCCCATGTCCTTGAAACTTTTCACCAACAGTGCGCCGCCGGGCTTGAGATGCATTTGAGAAAACTCAATCGCGAGATCGATCAAATGTTCCATCCGCGCAGCGTCGGCCGTCGGGATCCCCGACAGGTTGGGTGCCATGTCCGAGAGCACGAGGTCGGTCTTGCGGCCGTCGAGCACGAGCGCTAGTTGGTCCAATACAACATCTTCGCGGAAGTCGCCCTGGATGAAATGGACGTCGGCAATCGGCTCCATCGGCAGCAGGTCGAGGCCGATGATGGTGCCGGTGATGCCTCCGCCCTCTTTCCCCGAGAGCTTGCGGCGCGCGTACTGGGCCCAGCTGCCGGGCGTACATCCCAGGTCGACAATGACCTGGCCATGCTTGATGAGTTTTTCCGCTTCGTCGATTTCTTTCAGCTTGTAGGCGGCGCGGGCGCGGAACCCGTCTTTTTGTGCCTGCTTCACGTACGGGTCGTTAATATGGTCGTGTAACCAGTTTTTGTTTAATTTGTTCTTGGCCATTCGCGTAGAATACTGCTTTTATAGGTACATCAAAAAATTATTATGCTTACACTTACACCCGTCGAACGCAGCGCGCTTCGCGCCGAAGCCCATGGCCTGAAGCCTGTGGTCATGATCGGCGAATCGGGCCTGACGGAATCCGTCATGAAGGAAATCGCTGCCAGCCTCGACGCACACGGCCTGATCAAGGTCCGCGTCTTCGGCGACGACCGCGAAGCGCGTGTCGCCATGTACGAGCAAATCTGCGGCGAACTCGACGCCTCCCCTGTCCAGCACATCGGCAAACTGCTGGTCCTGTACCGTCCGAAAGTGGAAGCGGTCAAGGAACGCAGCAGCAAGGCCGGCAAGGGCATGCGCGAAGTCACCATCGTCAAGGCCAGCGCCAGCGGCACCAAGAAGCCGAGCGTCACCAAGGTCATGATCAAGGGGAATGAACGCGTGACCGCCGGCGGCAACATCAAGCGCGCCAAACCGCGCCAGGCCAGCACCAAGAAGAATGCACTGAACAAGTGAATCGAAAACCGGAGCGCGTCTCCGGTTTTTTTTCGCCGTCGTTGTGCGGCGAACGGAAATTCAGCGCGACCTCAGCACCAGCAGGGCCGCCAGCACGGCTTCGATCAGGTGAAAGCCCTGCGCCACGCCATGCAGCACCGCGAATTCGGTCCACAGCGGCGAGGAACGCACTCCACCCGGCCCGGCCGCCTCGCGCAGCGCGGCCATCGCCGGCTGCAGGCCGACGAACATCACGAGTGCGCAGGCCAGCATGGCCAGCACCAGCAGGTTCAGGTAGCGCCTGCGCCCCCGTTCCAGGTCCGGCGACACCTGTACCAGCACCAGCATCAGCGCCGCACAGATAAAGCTGATCCAGGCCAGGCGGCGCAGGAAACTGCCGACGATGTCGCCGGCCAGCGGCCCACTGACAATGCCGAACACCGCCGGCGCGGCGATGTAGCCGAGCACCCACAGTGCGCCTGCCCACAGGGCCGCAACCAGCACCCGCGCAGCGGACAGGCGACCCGCGGCGCGGGTCATCAGATGTAGCGCACTTCGAGGATTTCGTATTCGCGCGGGCCGGACGGCGCCTGCACTTCGACCACGTCGCCGGCATACTTGCCGATCAGGGCGCGCGCGATCGGCGAGGTGACGGAGACCTTGTTCATTTTCAGGTCGGCTTCGTCGAGGCCGACGATCTGGTAGCTCACCTTCGAGCCCGAATCGAGGTCTTCGAGGTCGACGGTCGATGCAAAGACCACGCGGCCTTCCGCATCCAGGGTGGCCGGATCGATGATCTGGGCGGTACTGAGTTTGCTCTCCAACTCGGCGATGCGGCCTTCGACGAAGGCCTGGCGCTCCTTGGCCGCGTCGTATTCCGCGTTCTCCGACAGGTCGCCATGCGAACGCGCTTCGGAGATCGCATCGATGACGCTGCGGCGCTCCTTGGTCTTGAGCTGATGTAGTTCCGTCTTGAGGAGCTCGGCGCCGTATTTGGTCAGTGGGACGGTAGTAGTGTTCATGTGTCTCTGCTAGTCGAATTCGTGGACGTACCAAGCGAAAACCACAGAGGCGCACGGACAAGCCGCGCGAGCTCTGTGGTTTCACGGGTACTGCTTGGTACTTAGTTTAAGGTTTTATGCAGGCCTTGTAAATCGTAGACCTGAATCGCGTCCATATGGCGCATGCCCTGGATCGCCGCCTCGGCGCCGGCGATCGTCGTGTAGGTCACGACGCGCGCCAGCAAGGCCGAGGTACGGATCGCGCGCGAGTCGACGATTGCGCTGCGCTTTTCCTCGACCGTGTTGATGACCATCTCGATCTCGTGGTTCTTGATCATGTCCACGACGTGCGGACGGCCCTCGATCACCTTGTTCACCGCCAGCACCGGCAGGCCGGCCGCGGCGATCACCGCCGCCGTGCCCTTGGTCGCGGCCAGCGTGAAGCCCATTGCGACCAGGTCGCGCGCCACCTGCACCGCGCGCGGCTTGTCGGAGGCCTTCACCGACAGGAAGACGCGGCCCGAGGACGGCAGCTTGACGCCGGCGCCGATCTGCGACTTGATGAAGGCTTCGCCGAAGGTCAGGCCCACGCCCATCACTTCGCCGGTCGACTTCATTTCCGGCCCGAGGATGGTGTCGACGCCCGGGAATTTCACGAACGGGAACACGGCTTCCTTGACGCTGTAGAACGGCGGCGTCACTTCCTTCGTGATGCCCTGGCTGGCCAGGCTCTGGCCGACCATGCAGCGCGCCGCGACTTTCGCCAGCTGGATGCCGGTGGCTTTCGACACGAACGGCACGGTGCGCGAGGCACGCGGGTTCACTTCCAGCACGAACACGGTGTCCACAAGCTTGCCGTCGACTTCCTGCTGCTGGATCGCGAACTGCACGTTCATCAGGCCGACCACGTTCAGGCCCTTTGCCATCAGCGCGGTCTGGCGCTTGAGTTCATCGATCGTCTCGGTAGACAAGGAGTAAGGCGGCAGCGAACAGGCCGAGTCGCCCGAGTGCACGCCGGCCTGCTCGATGTGTTCCATCACGCCGCCGATGAAGGTGGTTTCGCCGTCCGAGATGCAATCCACATCCACTTCGATCGCGTCGTTCAGGAAGCGGTCCAGCAGCACCGGCGAATCGTGCGATACCTTGACCGCTTCGCGCATGTAGCGCTCGAGGTCGCGCTGCTCGTGGACGATTTCCATCGCGCGTCCGCCCAGCACGTAGGAAGGACGCACCACCAGCGGGTAGCCGATTTCCTTGGCCAGTTCCAGTGCTTCCGGCTCGGTGCGCGCGGTGCGGTTCGGCGGCTGGCGCAGGCCGAGCTGCTGCAGGAGCTGCTGGAAACGCTCGCGGTCTTCGGCCGCGTCGATCATGTCGGGCGAGGTGCCGACGATCGGCACGCCGTTCGCCTCCAGATCGAGCGCGAGTTTCAGGGGCGTCTGTCCGCCGTACTGGACGATCACGCCGACCGGCTTTTCCAGGTCGACGATTTCCAGCACGTCTTCCAGGGTCAGCGATTCGAAGTACAGGCGGTCCGAGGTATCGTAGTCGGTCGACACGGTCTCGGGATTGCAGTTGACCATGATGGTCTCGTAGCCGTCTTCGCGCATGGCGAGGGCCGCGTGCACGCAGCAGTAGTCGAACTCGATGCCCTGGCCGATGCGGTTCGGACCGCCGCCCAGCACCATGATCTTCTTCTTGTCGGTCGGCGCGGCCTCGCATTCCTCGTCATAGGTCGAGTACATGTAGGCGGTATCGGTAGAGAACTCGGCGGCGCAGGTGTCGACGCGCTTGTAGACCGGACGGATGCCCATGGCGTGGCGGCGCTCGCGCACCGCGGCCTGCGTGGTGTGCATCAGGAAGGCCATGCGCGCGTCCGAGAAGCCCTTCTGCTTCAACTTGTACAGCGTCGGCTTGTCGAGCGACTCCAGCGTCTGGTTATCCAGCCACAGTTCGATGTCGACGATTTCCTTGATCTGGATGAGGAACCACGGATCGATCCTGGTCAGCGCATGCACTTCTTCCAGCGTGAAGCCCTGGGCAAACGCATCGCCCACGTACCAGATGCGTTCCGGGCCAGGCTCGCCCAGCTCTTCCTCGATGACTTCGCGGTCGCGCGTCATCTCGTTGAGGCCATCGACGCCCACTTCCAGGCCGCGCAGCGCTTTCTGGAACGATTCCTGGAAAGTGCGGCCCATGGCCATGACTTCGCCGACCGATTTCATCTGCGTGGTCAGGTGCTTGTCCGCCGTCGGGAATTTCTCGAAAGCGAAGCGCGGGATCTTGGTCACGACGTAGTCGATCGACGGCTCGAACGATGCCGGGGTCGCGCCGCCGGTGATCTCGTTGCGCAGCTCGTCGAGCGTGAAGCCGACGGCCAGCTTGGCCGCCACTTTCGCGATCGGGAAGCCGGTCGCCTTCGATGCCAGCGCCGACGAACGCGACACGCGCGGGTTCATCTCGATGACGATCATGCGGCCGTCTTGCGGATTGATCGCGAACTGCACGTTCGAGCCGCCGGTATCGACGCCGATTTCGCGCAGCACCGCGATCGACGCGTTGCGCATGATCTGGTATTCCTTGTCCGTCAGCGTCTGCGCCGGCGCGACCGTGATCGAGTCGCCGGTGTGCACGCCCATCGGGTCGAGGTTCTCGATCGAGCAGATGATGATGCAGTTGTCGGCCTTGTCGCGCACGACTTCCATCTCGTACTCTTTCCAGCCCAGAAGCGACTCTTCGATCAGGAGTTCCGAGGTCGGCGAGGCTTCCAGGCCGCGCTTGCAGATGGTCTCGAACTCTTCTTCGTTGTAGGCGATGCCGCCGCCCGACCCGCCCATCGTGAACGATGGACGAATGATGGTCGGGAAGCCCAGTTCGCGTTGCACGGTGCGGGCTTCATCAAGCGTGTGGGCCACGCCCGAACGCGCCGAACCGAGGCCGATTTTCGTCATCGCCTGCTTGAACTTGGAGCGGTCCTCGGCCTTGTCGATCGCTTCCGGCGAGGCGCCGATCAGTTCGACCTTGTATTTTTCCAGCACGCCGTGGTGGTGCAGGTCGAGCGCGCAGTTGAGCGCCGTCTGGCCGCCCATGGTCGGCAGGATCGCGTCCGGGCGCTCCTTGGCGATGATGGTCTCGACGACCTTCCAGGTGATCGGCTCGATGTAGGTGACGTCCGCCATCTCGGGGTCGGTCATGATCGTCGCCGGATTGCTGTTGACCAGGATGACTTTATAACCTTCGTCGCGCAGGGCCTTGCAGGCCTGGGCACCGGAATAGTCGAACTCGGCCGCCTGGCCGATGATGATCGGACCCGCGCCGATGATCAGGATGCTTTTAATATCACTACGCTTAGGCATTTACTTCCCCTGCATTATCTTTTTTCGCATTTGCTCGTCCACCTTCGGCTTGCATCAAGTCGATGAAGCGGTCAAACAGGTAGGCGACGTCGGTCGGGCCGGGCGAGGCTTCCGGGTGACCCTGGAAGCAGAAGGCCGGTTTGTCGGTGCGGGCAAAGCCCTGCAGCGAACCGTCGAACAGCGACACGTGGGTGACGCGGCAGTTGGCCGGCAAGGTTTCCGGGTCGACCGCGAAGCCGTGGTTCTGCGACGTGATCAGGACCTTCTTCGAATCGAGGTCCTGCACCGGGTGGTTGGCGCCGTGGTGGCCGAACTTCATCTTCATCGTCCTGGCACCGGACGCGAGCGCCATGATCTGGTGGCCGAGGCAAATGCCGAAGGTCGGGATACCCTGCTCGATCAGCTCGGCGGTGGCCTTGATCGCGTAGTCGCACGGCTCCGGGTCGCCCGGTCCATTGGCCAGGAAGATACCGTCCGGGTTCAGGGCCATTGCGTCGGCCGCGGTCGACTGCGCCGGCAGCACGGTGACCTTGCAGCCGCGTTCGGCCAGCATGCGCAGGATGTTGCGCTTGACGCCGTAGTCGAAAGCGACGACGTGGTATTGCGGGTTCTCTTGCTTGCCGTAGCCGCTACCCAGCTTCCACTCGGTCTCGGTGAAGACATATGGCTCTTTCACCGACACGACCTTGGCCAGGTCCATGCCCGACAGGCCAGGAAACGAGCGTGCCAGTTCCAGCGCTTGCGCCTCGGATGGCTGGTTGCCCTGGGTGCCGGTGAGGATGGCGCCGCCCTGGGCACCCTTCTCGCGCAGCAGGCGGGTCAGCTTGCGGGTATCGATATTGGCAATCGCGACGACGTTCTCGGCCTTGAGGTAATCGGCCAGCGATTGGGTGGAACGGAAGTTCGATGCCATCAACGGCAGGTCGCGGATGATCAGGCCGGCGGCGTGGACTTTGCTCGCCTCGACGTCGGCGGCGTTGACGCCGTAGTTGCCGATATGCGGGTACGTCAGGGTGACGATCTGACGCGAGTAGCTGGGGTCGGTGAGGATTTCCTGATAGCCCGTGATGCTGGTGTTGAACACCACTTCACCGGTCGTGTGGCCGGCGGCACCAATGGACACGCCTCGAAAAATCGTTCCGTCTGCGAGGGCCAGGATGGCCGGGACGGCAGGGCCAGAAAAAAATGGCGGCAAGGGTAACTCCCAATAAAGTTACCGTAGCGGCGCCACGTCAGACCGGCATCCAAAACCTGCGGACGAATCAATCGTGTCCGAGGGCGGAAGTCGTTTTTGAATGAGGAATGGAGGGTAGGCGCTACGGCAAGTAAGTGAATGGCTAAACCCCCAAATTATAGCGCGGATCGACCACTTCGGCAATGTGCCGCCGGAACGATCGACGCCGAATTAAGGGATTTTACTTACAGATGAGCAGCAATTTTCCGCGTTTCAATTGAATTGGCCGCGACCGGGCCTGGCCATGCGGGTGGCCCCGACCACCCGCCGCGACAGCGATTACAGGGTGGCGATCAGCGCCGCGATACCCGCCCTGGCAATCTGCGCATCTTCGGTCGATTTTACGCCCGACACACCCACCGCGCCGATCACGTGGCCGTCGACGATGACCGGCACGCCGCCTTCGAGCATCCCCTGCAGTTCCGGCGCCGACAGGAAGGACACGCGCCCGCCGTTGATGACGTCTTCGTACACCTTCGACTCGCGCCGGCCGAGTGCGGCCGTGTGCGCCTTGGCGGGCGCGATGTGGCTCGAAACCGGCGGCGTACCGTCCAGGCGCTGCAGCCACAGCAGGTGGCCGCCGTCGTCCACCACGGCAATCGTCACGGCCCAGTTGTTCGCCAGCGCTTCGGCTTCGGCGGCCGCCGCGATGATTTTCACGTCGTCCAAGGTCAGCATCGGTTTCGTTTGCATGGATTCTCCAGTCGGTTGTTATGGTCGTTGTTTGGCCGCGAGCTTGGCCTTGATTTGCGGCATTACCGCGGCGGCCGCCTGCTCGCCGGCGAGGATCGCCAGGTTGCGGCCATTGAAGTCTGCACTGCCCATCCTGCCCAGCGCCGGCGTGATGACGACGTCGGCTTCCTTCAATTCGAAATGGTTCAGGCGCTGGCCCATGATACTGAAGGTCTGCATCAGGACGTCGAGCGAGCTGACGGTGGCCTGGGTGTCGGCCTGGGTCGAGATATTGACGGCGATGACAAAGTCGGCGCCCATCTTGTCGCGCGTGAATTTAACCGGCACCGGCGCCACCAGGCCGCCGTCGACATAGGTCCTGGCGCCGATTTTCACTGGCTGGAATACGCTCGGGACGGCGGACGAGGCGCGCACGGCCATGCCGGTATTGCCCTTGTCGAACATGACGGCTTCGCCGGTTTTCAGGTCGGTGACCACGGCGCCAAAGCGCTTTTTCAGCTTTTCCATCGGCAGGTTGCCGACTGCCTTGTTCACGTAATTCTGCAGCGCCTCGCCCTTCAGCAGGCCCGACGAGCTCGAGAACAGCGGCATGGCCCAGTCCGAAATCGTCGCCTCGTCCATCTCCATCGCGATTCTTTGCAGCGCGAAGCCGGTATAGCCCGACGCGTACAGGGCGCCGACCACCGAGCCGGCGCTGGTGCCGACCACGATGTCGGCATGGATGCCTTGCGCTTCGAGGGCCTTGATCACGCCGATGTGGGCAAAGCCGCGCGCGGCGCCGCCGCCGAGGGCGAGGCCGATCTTGATTTTTTTCGGTGGCGCGGGCGGCGCCTGGACCACGACCGGCGCTGGCGGCGGCGGCGTACTGCCGCAGCTGGCCAGCAGCGAGGCGCCGAGCGCGATGAGGGTGATGCGTCGAGAAAGCATGGAGTCGTCGAAGAGAGCAATTCTCGATTGTACCGCGCAATGTTCAGGCGTGGATGAGGCGGAGCTTATGACGATTCCTGCGCCGGTGGCAACGGCCACGCGGCGGCTGCATCTTGCGGAGGATGTGCGGTATGCGTGGGTACGACCGCGTGGGCACAAGTG
>JANNNC010000193.1:0-14517 GCA_031398335.1 Massilia sp. | reverse complement strand
GAGCACATCGGCAATCCGCTGTCGCCGTACGCCGTGACCAAGTACGTCAATGAGCTGTACGCGCAGGTATTCGCGCGCAGCTACGGCTTCAAGAGCATCGGGCTACGCTACTTCAACGTGTTCGGCAAGCGCCAGGACCCGCACGGCGCGTATGCGGCCGTGATTCCGAAGTGGGTTGCGGCGATGCTGGGCAACGATGACCTCTTCATCAACGGTGACGGCGAAACCAGCCGTGATTTTTGCTTTATCGAAAACGTAGTCCAAGCCAACCTGCTGGCTGCAAGCGCCGGCGACTCTGACAAAGACGAGGTGTACAACGTGGCCGTCGGCGGCATTACCACCCTGAACGACCTCGTGGGCAGCCTGAGGGACATCTTGCGCACCCTGGGCGTGGAGTACGCCAAAGCGCCGGTGTATGGAGAGTACCGCGATGGCGATGTGCGTTACTCACAAGCCGACATCGGCAAGGCGACCCGCCGGTTGGGCTATGCGCCAAGCCATGACATCCGCAATGGGCTCGAAGTTGCGATGCCCTGGTATCTGGCGAACCGCTAGGCAGAGCAGGCGGCAATGCATTTCACGAAGAATCAAGGTAACCATGAGCGATAACAAACCTATTTATGTGACCCAGCCGAGCTTGCCTCCGCTCGAGGAGTTCATCCCCTACCTGCAAAAGATCTGGGATAACAAAATCTTGACAAATGGCGGACCTTTCCACCAGCAGCTGGAGAAGGCACTGTGCGAGTACCTTGGCGTCGAGCACCTCGCGCTGTTCAGCAATGCCACGATTGCGCTGGTGACAGCGCTGCAAGCATTGCGCGTTACGGGCGAAGTTATTACTACTCCGTACTCCTTTGTGGCCACTGCCCATTCACTGCTGTGGAACGGTATCAAACCCGTGTTCGCTGACATCCAGCCCGGTACGCTGAACCTGGATCCTGCCCGTATCGAAGCTGCGATCACGCCGCAAACAACGGCGATCATGCCGGTGCACTGCTACGGCCATCCGTGCGACGTAGACGCGATCCAGAAAATTGCCGACAACTACAACTTGAAAGTCATCTATGACGCCGCCCATGCGTTCGGGGTCCATAATGACAAAGGGAGCATCTTGCGTTACGGCGACCTGTCGGTGCTGAGCTTCCACGCGACCAAGGTGTTCAACACCTTCGAGGGGGGCGCGATCATCTGCCCGGATGCCAAGACCAAGCTGCGCATCGACCAGCTGAAGAACTTCGGTATCGTCGACGAAACCACCGTCGTGGCACCCGGCATCAACGGCAAGATGAGTGAGATTAATGCCGCCTTCGGCATGCTACAGCTGCAGGGAATCGACGCGGCAATCGCGCGCCGCCGCGACATCGACCAGGCATATCGTGCCCAGCTAAAGGGCGTCAAGGGCATCGAATGCCTGGGCGACTCGGGCGAAACAGTGGCCAATTATTCCTACTTCCCGGTGCTCGTCGCCCCTGAATTCCCGCTGTCGCGTGACGGGCTGTACGACAAGCTGCGCACCGAAGGTATTTTCGCGCGCCGCTATTTCTATCCGTTGATCAGCGATTTCTCGATGTACCGCGGCCTGCCGTCTGCAGGCCCTGAAAACCTTCCTGTCGCAACGCAGGCCGCTGCCCGTGTCCTGTGCTTGCCAATTTATCCAACGCTGTCGTTGGATGACGTTGAACGTGTCACTGCATTGATCCGAAAGGAATAACTTATGGCAATGTTGAGTCGAGCAGCCCTTGAGGCCTTGGGCTTTGCCAGGCTTGGTCAGAATGCAATGGTTTCCGACCGCGCCTCAATCTACAACGCGGCAAGCATTTCGCTCGGTAACAATGTTCGCATCGATGACTTCTGCGTTCTCTCGGCAGGCGAGGGCGGAATCACATTAGGCGACTTTGTCCACATCGCGGCCTTTTGCAGCCTGGTCGGCGCCGGTGCGATCCGATTATCTGACTTCTGTGGCCTGTCATCGCGTGTTTCCGTCTACTCCAGCAGCGACGATTATTCGGGTGCCACGCTCACTAACCCGACTGTACCGAGCCAGTACACGGGTGTTCGGAGCGCAGATGTCACGTTTGAAAAACATGTGATCGTCGGTTGTGGAAGTGTAATTCTTCCAGGCGTTACCTTGTTCGAAGGTGCTGCTGTGGGTGCATTAAGTCTGGTTCATAAAAACTGCGATTCATTTTCGGTTTACTCCGGGGCGCCTGCCAAACTGATCAAGGCCCGAAAGCGGGATATGCTCGAGCTCGAACGGAAGCTCTTGTCCGGGTCCTGACAGCATTTCATACGCAAAACAGAGGAATGCTGTTCCCGGCTTTTCCTACACATTAGAAATGTAGCAATGTCACTAAAACGCAATGTCCTTGCCAGTTATGCAAGCCAAATCTATGTGACGCTAATTGGTATCGTCATGGTTCCCCTGTATGTCCGCTACATGGGGGCAGAAGCCTACGGCCTGGTCGGCTTCTTCGGCATGCTGCAAGCTTGGTTCCAGATGCTCGACATGGGATTGACCCCAACTATGGCACGCGAGACCGCGCGCTACCGCGGTGGCGCCGTCAGTGCGCGCGACTTGCGGCGCTTGCTACGCGCCTTGGAAGCTATCTTCGTGGGCGTTGCCATCGCTGGCAGCCTGGCGATCATCGCCAGCTCTGGTTGCATTGCGGCAGATTGGCTGAATGTGCAGCACCTGCCGCTGGACGAGGTAAAACACTCGATCATGCTGATGGCTCTGATTGTGGCGCTGCGGTGGATGTGCGGGCTGTACCGGGGCGCGGTCAACGGTTTCGAAAAACTGATCTGGTTGAGTACCTTCAATATCATCGTGTCGACAGCGCGATTCGTTCTAGTCCTGGTGTTTTTCGTCGTTGTGGGCACTACCCCGGTCGAGTTTTTCTTCTACCAGCTGACCATTGCTGTCATTGAACTAGCGGTGCTGATAGTGCAGACCAACCGCCTGCTGCCAAAGGCCGAGGGCAGCCTCAGGTCGGCATGGGACTGGGGGCCATTGCGGAGCGTTTTAAAATTTTCACTGAGTATCGCTTTCACCAGTTCCGTCTGGGTTATGGTTACCCAGACCGACAAGCTGATCCTGTCGAAGCTGCTTCCACTGGCCGATTATGCGTATTTTACGTTGGCGGTCTTGGTGGCGAGCGGTGTCATGATCATCAGCGGGCCCATTAGCGGGGCGCTGCTGCCGCGTCTCACACGCCTGGTGGCTCAAGGCGACGAGAAAGGCATGGTCGACCTCTATTGCGGCGCTACCCAGATGATCGCGGCGATCGCGATCCCGACAGCGCTGGTATTGAGCTGTTTTGCAGAGCGTGTACTGTGGGCATGGACCGGCGATCCGGCGATCGCGGCCAGCGCCTCACCCGTATTGCGGCTGTACGCTCTCGGTAACGGAATCCTGGCGCTGGGGGCGTTTCCCTACTATCTACAATATGCGAAAGGCGACCTGAAGCTGCATATGATGGGAAATGTGCTATTTCTCGTCCTGCTCATCCCATCGCTGGTGTGGGCAACGCTCAACCATGGCGTGATCGGGGCAGGTTATGCGTGGCTGGGTGCGAATGCGGCGTATTTCCTGTTCTGGGTGCCCAAGGTTCACGGCCGGTTTTTTGAGGGGCTTCATTCCCGGTGGGTCCTGCGGGAGGTCAGCCCTTCGGCGCTCTGCGCAATCGGTACTGTCTTGGCGGCTAATGCCTTGCTAGCCTGGCCTGCCGGACGCGTCGCAACGGCGGTCCAGCTTGGGGGCGTGGGCCTCGTGTGCCTTGGCATGGGCGTTCTTGGCACCGCGCGTGTAAGGACGTCCTTGTTTCATCGTTGGAATGCAGCTTTAGTCAAGTAAGGAAATTGAATGAGTCCGAACTGTCCCAAGGTCTCTGTCTGCGTCGTGACCTATAACCAGGAACGATTGATAGCTCAGTGCCTACAAAGTTTAGTTGACCAAGTGGTTGACTTCGACCTCGAGATCGTGGTTGCGGACGACTGCTCGACTGATGGCACACGCCAGGTTGTGGAGCAGTTTTCCGCCCGCTATCCAGGCGTGATACGCGCGTTCTGCCACGAAAAAAACATCGGGGCATACAAGAATTTCTTGTTCGTTCACGAGCAGGCCCGCGGTAAGTATATTGCCCATATGGATGGCGACGATTATGCGCTCCCAGGAAAGCTTCAAGCACAGGCGGATTTTCTGGATAACAATCCCACCTGCAATGTAGTATTTCATCGAGTAAAGATCTTGTATGAAGGCGTTGATGGCTTGGTGGACGACCTGACGAACATTAAGCTGATTCCCGCCGGCGGTTACTCGCGTTCGGCGGTACTGCGCCACATCAGTGTGGGTGCCAACAGTTCAAAGATGTACCGCGCCACCATGCGTGTCCGCAAATATCCGAATTTTAATATTGTCGATTATTTTGAAACTGTGGAACAGGTAGGAACAGGCCGGGCCTGCTACGTTAGCGACGAGGCATACGGCGTGTACCGGGCACACGTCGGTATCGCGTCGGCTGGCGGCGGCACGCGCAAAGCTTTATGTGATGCTTTTCTGTATTTTTCAAAAAAATATCCATCAGAACGCAAGCACGTCAATGCCGCCGCGCTCCTGCTGTTGATTGCCGACCTCAAGAATCGACGCCTCACCTGGCGTGACTTTTTCCGAGTCTGGGTAAAAACCTTCCATCCGATGGCCGTGGTGGAACTCATCCGCAATTGGCCGGTCACGCGGATGTTGCGGCTTCCTCCGCCAAAGGCAAGCTGATGTTTGAACTGATCAGGGAAGACCTAGCAGCGCAGACCAACGGAGGCTCGGCTGCCAGAAGGTTAAAATTGCTGGTCACTAGCCATTCGTTCCACCTGCTGTTGTTGGTGCGGTTCGGGCATTGGATCGACGCAAATATCCCCGTCATCGGCGGGGCATTACGCCTTATAGTGGAGTATGTAATCCGTATTGTTTATGGAAGCGACATATCGTGCCGGGCGGTAATTGGTGGGGGCTTCAATATCATGCACGGTCACGATATCGTGATCGGAAGTGCTGTCGTTATCGGGAGAAATTGCAAAATATTTAACGGTGTTACGTTGGGTAACAAGGATACTGAAAGCACAGCCGTGCGCCAGCCTTCGCTGGCCAATGGCGTCGTCATCGGGACAGGTGCAAAAATCCTGGGGCAGATAACAATAGGCGATTACGCCAAAATTGGGGCGAATAGCGTGGTAACGAAAGATATTCCCGCAAACAGCGTATGGGCCGGCGTGCCCGCTAAAGAAATCAAGAAGAACTGAAGATGAATCCCCCTGTTTTTTCAATCGTCATCCCCTTTTATAATCGCGCCTGGTCGGTCGAGCGCGCGATCGCATCGGCCGTTGCGTTCGGGTCAGAAGGCTTTGCCACCGAAATCATTCTGGTTGACGACGGTTCCGAGGACGACTCGCGAAGCGTCGTCGAGCACGCGGTAAAGAACTATGCTGCCAGCAGTCAAACGGAAATCCGGTTGGTGGTTCATGAGCGTAACGGCGGTGTGTGTGCGGCGAAAAATACCGGCGTGAAGGCTGCCAAAGGCACTTGGACGGTTTTTCTCGATTCCGACGACGAGCTGATCCCCGGCGCGGCAACCGAAGTGTATTCCGCACTTCAGGCCCGCGCTCAATACCCATTGCATTTCTTTGCCTGCGTAGAAGAGCAGGGCATCCTTGCGTCAAGCACTGGTAATCTCGCTACACAGCGTTCTTTCAACGATTTTCTAATGTCGGGCACCGGCGGCGAAGCCTTACCGGTGGTGCGCAACGAAATTTTCAGAACGTACCTGTATGACGAAGATATCCGCGGCTACGAAAGCCTGTGCTACCTGCGTATGGTCCGCGACCATCGTTACGCCTTGCTGCACAGCCTGATCGTGCGCCGCTACTATACTGAACACGATGATCGCCTGTCGTCACGAGATGGCATGAAACGGCGCTGGGGCGACCTCGCCAAGGGCCATTTGCGCGTGATCGCCCAACACCGCAGTGTGATGACGCTGCCGGTGCTGCTTAAACAATGCGCAAGGTTCTTGAAGGCAAAGATGCTGGCGGTGGCGCCTTGAGCGAGCACGCCCCTGGGTTCCTGTTTTGGGTATTCCAGAAAAAAACAGTACAACGCGTCGGCGTGTTTGTGCTGTTCGCGGGCATTTTTATCGGCCTCGCGCACTTGTATCCGATAATTAATATCGATCCGGCTTCGGACCTGGGTAACTATTACTACCGTTTCTGGGTCGATCTCGACACGGCTGAATTCGGCGATATCATCCTGCGTTATGAACCCGGCTTCGTCCTGATCGCCTGGCTGGTGTCGCTGTTTATCTCGTTTTCTGGCTTCCTCTGGCTGCTCAAGTTCCTGCTCTTCTATACGGCTTTCCTACTGCTCTCGCGTGAACGACGCGGGGTGCACGCGGCGGCCCTGCTCGCAGTGCTGGGGCTGGCGTATTACCTTCCCCTGAATTCGCTCGCGACCTTGGTGATCCGGCAGGGCATCGCTACGGCTGTGTTCTTCTACTTCCTGGCCATGCATGACCTGGGCACCATGCGCCGCAGGACCGCTGTGGCCTGGGTGCTCTTGATGATCACCTTTCATTATTCGTCTGTGTTCGTGCTGGTGGCGATGCTGCTTTATTTCGTCATGCCGGGCCTGCGCCCGTTCAGGCTCTGGCTGGCCATGATCGCGCTGTATTGCGTCAACCTGTCGGGGCAGATCGGCCTGTTCATGTACAGCCTGCTTGGCCTGAACATCGACTCGCTCGAAGCGCTCAGTACCGACCTGGGAATCGAATACACGGTCGGGTTCAAGTTCAGCTTCCTGCTGCTCAGTACCTTCTTCGTGCTGGTGCCCCTTGCGCTGTCCAGGTTCGGCATTCTGGCACGGCGACCGGCCGAACTGCTGGCGCACCCGTGGTTCCAGTTTTACTTCCTGTTGAATGCGCTGGCTACGGTCTTTACCCTGCTGCCGTTCCACGACAGGTTCTTCATGTGGTCGTGGGTACTGGGGCCGGCCTTGCTGGTTTCGGTGCTCGGCGATTTACGCATGCTGAAAGCGCGCAATGAGCAAACCTGACATGGACGTGGCGGCAGTGCCGGTGCGGGTGACGCACCTGATTATCGGCCTGCATGTCGGCGGCGCCGAACTGATGTTGCAGCGCCTGGTGCTGGCGCACGAAGGCAGCACCGCCTTTCGCCACCGGGTGGTCTCGCTGACCGACTTGGGGCCGATCGGCACGCAATTGACGGCGCGCGGGATCGAAGTGCAGGCGCTCGGCCTGCGCTCGCTGCTGGGCCTGCCCCAGATGATGTGGCGCCTGGTGCGCCTGCTGCGCAGGCCGGGCACCGATATCGTCCAGACCTGGATGTATCATGCCGACCTGTTCGGCGGGCTGGCTGCCTGGATGGCGGGCCGCCGGCACCTGATCTGGGGCATTCGCACCACCGATGTCGGCGCTGGCAACAGCCGCGCGACGGCGGCAATCCTGCGCCTGTGCGCGCGCTTGTCGGGCTGGCTTCCGGCGTTGATCGTCTGCGCGGCCGAAGCGTCGCGCAAGGCGCACGTCGCGGTCGGCTACGCCCCGGGGCCGATGGAGGTGGTGGCGAACGGCTTCGACATGGCGCGGCTGGCGGCTGGCGCCGGCGCGCGCGCGCCCTTACGCCTGCAGTGCGGCTTCGCTGCCGACGCGGTCGTGGTCGGCAGTGTCGGGCGCTTCAACGCCGCCAAGGACCAGCAGAATTTCGTGCGCGCCGCGGGCCTGGTCGCGGCACGTCATCCGGAGGCCCGCTTCCTGATGGTGGGGCGCGGCCTCGACGGGGCCAATGCCGAACTGGCCCACTGGATCGGGCAGACCGGGCATGCGGACCGGTTTGTGCTGCTCGGCGAGCGTAGCGACGTACCGGCCTGTCTGGCGGCGATGGACATGTTCTGCCTGTCCTCGCGCAGCGAAGGTTTCCCCAACGTGGTGGGCGAAGCGATGGCGGTCGGCCTGCCGTGCGTGGTGACAGAGGTCGGCGACGCGGCCTTGCTGGTGGGGTCGGCCGGCGTGGTCGTACCGAAGGAAGATGCAGCCGCACTGGCTGAAGGCCTGGGCAAGGTACTGGCGCTGGCGCCGGCCGCCCGGGCTGCGCTGGGGCAGCAGGGAAAAGACCGTATCGACGCGGAGTTCACAATTGATCGTGCCCGGCAGCGGTTTGAAGCAATTTATCAACGTCTTTTAAACATTCAATAGAAGCGGGTAGCGCATGTGTGGATTCGCAGGTTTTTTTGGGGGTAACCGTATCGTTGGTGCGGCAGGTGGCGAGGCTATGCTCGGCCGCATGACGGACACGATCGTGACGCGGGGCCCGGACGATGGCGGCGCTTGGTTCGATGACGGGCAGCGCATTGGCCTGGGCCACCGCCGCCTGGCGATCGTCGACCTGTCGCCTGCCGGGCATCAGCCGATGCCGTCGGCGTCGGGACGCTACATGATGGCGTTTAACGGCGAGATTTATAACCATCTGCTGCTGCGCGAAGAACTGCAGCGCGACGGCCACAAGGTAGCATGGCGCGGCCATTCCGATACCGAAACGCTGCTGGCCGGTTTCGACGCCTGGGGCGTCGAAGGCACGCTCAAGCGCGGTATTGGGATGTTTGCGCTGGCGGTCTGGGACCGCGAGCAGAACGTGCTGCTGCTGACCCGCGACCGCCTGGGCGAGAAGCCGCTGTACTATGGCTGGCAGGGACAGGGCGAGGATGCCGTTTTCCTGTTTGGCTCGGAACTGAAGGCGCTGCGCGCCCATCCGGCCTTCGAGAACAAGATCAACCGCGGCGCGCTGGCGCTGCAGCTGCGCCACAACTACATTCCGGCGCCGTACTCGATCTACGAGGGAATCGCCAAACTGCCTCCGGCGAGCATTCTGACCGTGTCGCTGGCGCAGCCCGCGCCGAAGATGTGGACCTACTGGTCAGCTGCCGAAGCAGCGCAAGAGGGGGTGCGCGCGCCGTTTGTTGGCACCCCCGAACAAGCAGTCGATGCGCTGGAAGCGCTGCTCAAGGATGCGATTGGCCAACAGATGATGGCGGACGTGCCGCTGGGCGCCTTCCTCTCGGGCGGGGTAGATTCGTCGGCCATTGTGGCCCTGATGCAGGCTCAGTCGGAGCGTCCGGTCAAGACGTTCTCAATCGGTTTCCACGAGGCTGGCTTCAATGAGGCGGAGCACGCCAAAGCCGTGGCCAAGCACCTGGGTACCGACCACACCGAGATGTATGTAACGGCCGAGCAGGCAATGGCGGTCATTCCGCGCCTGCCTCAGCTATACGACGAGCCCTTTGCGGATTCGTCGCAGATCCCAACCTTCCTGGTGTCGCAACTGGCGCGTCAGAAAGTGACCGTATCGCTGTCTGGTGACGCTGGCGACGAGCTATTCTGCGGCTACAACCGGTATCAGATGGCGGCCAGACTGTGGGATAAACTCGCGGCGGTGCCCGTTCCGGTGCGTAAACTCGCGGCGCGTTCCTTTGTGGCGTTGTCACCCATGACATGGAACAAGCTGGCCGGGGGCGCTCGCCGCCTGATGGGCGGTTCCCCGCGATACGCCAATTTTGGCGACAAGGTACATAAAGGGGCGGCGGTACTCGCCAGCAAATCGCTGGACGTCTTGTATCTGAACCTGGTTTCACACTGGCGCGATCCTGCCGCAGTGGTAATTGGTGCGAAGGTGCCAATGACGCTATTGGATGGCAATGCGCCCCCCCTGGCCGGCCTGTGCGGCGTGCAGCGCATGATGGCGATGGACACGCTGACCTATCTGCCCGACGATATCCTGTGCAAGGTCGACCGCGCCGCCATGGGTGTCTCGCTCGAGACCCGCGTGCCTTTCCTCGACCACCGTGTCGTCGAATTCGCGTGGCGCTTGCCGCAATCACTGAAACTACGGGATGGCAAAAGCAAATGGGCGCTGCGCGAAGTGCTTTACCGCCATGTACCCAAGGCCCTGATCGAGCGCCCAAAAATGGGCTTCGGCGTGCCGATCGGGGCATGGCTGCGCGGGCCGCTGCGTCCGTGGGCTGAAGCCCTGCTCGACGAAAGCCGCCTGCGCCAGGAAGGCTTCTTCCATCCTGCGCCGATCCGGCAGAAGTGGGCCGAGCATGTCTCCGGACAGCGCAATTGGGAACACCAGTTATGGAACGTGCTGATGTTCCAGGCCTGGTACGAACAAAACCGTTAAATTGCAACAGTTTGCGCTTCAAGCATTAGCGAAGAGTTCGCTGTTGCGCTATCCTATTATCCTCAAGAAAATAAAACCGCGTCTTTACGACGCGGATTTTTAATTTTTATACCGTCTGCGTTTTTTTTCGACTGCAGACGGTGCAACTCGGACAGTGGCAAGCATAATGAAGCGTAAGATTGTTATTTCTATCAATACCTCATGGAATATTTATAACTTCCGGTCGGGTCTTATCCAGGCACTGATTGGATCGGGGTATGAAGTCATCGCGCTTGCCCCGCACGACCAGTATTCCCAGTGCCTGCAGGAGCTCGGTTGCCGCGTGATCGATATTCCAATGGATAATAACGGCACCCATCCCGGTCGCGATCTGGTTTTATTGGCACGTTATTATGCGATCCTGCGCTCGCTGCGTCCGCATGCATTCCTCGGCTACACGGTAAAACCGAATGTGTACGGCTCGCTTGCCGCCCATGCCCTGGGTATTCCGGTCATTAATAATATCGCCGGGCTGGGCGCGACGTTTATCCGCGACAGCTTGGTGACGAAGGTCGTGAAGGGACTGTATAAGGCCGCCCTGAAGCGCTCGCACAAGGTGTTTTTCCAGAACGCCGACGACCTGGCCCTGTTCACCGGGGCAGGCTTGGTACCGCAACGCTCGACCGGCTTGGTTCCGGGTTCGGGATTGAACCTCGGCCATTACGTGCCGGCGGCGCCCGCGCCCGCGGCCCAGACGCCGTTCCGCTTCCTCCTCGTTGCGCGCTTGCTCAAGGACAAGGGGATCGAAGAGTTCGCCCATGCCGCACGCCTGGTGCGCAGCGAAAACCCGGCGGTGGAGTTCCACCTGCTTGGAGCGAGCGGCGCCGGCAATCCGAATGGCATTGCGGCCGACAAGCTGCGCGCCTGGGAAAAGGAAGGCCTGGTGACGTATCTTGGCAAGACCGACGACGTGCGTCCCTACCTGTCGGGCGCCGATTGCGTCGTGCTGCCGTCCTATCGCGAGGGCGTGCCGCGCTCGCTGCTGGAAGCTGCCGCGATGGCCCGGCCGATTATCGCGACCGACGTCGTCGGTTGCCGCGATGCGGTCGACGACGGCGCGACTGGCATGTTGTGCAAGGTGAAATGCCCGGAAGCGCTGGCCGCGACGATGCGCGCCATGATCGCGCTGTCGCCGGCGCAACGCGCCGCGATGGGCAGCGCGGGACGACGCAAGGTCGAAGAACAGTACGACGAGCGGCTCGTCATCCAGAAATACCTCCAGGCGCTCGACGCGATCGCCAAGCCGGTCCCGGCGCAGCCGGAGGTGGCTGTGTTCGTGCCCGAGCGAATCAACTCCTAACGCGGCGCCGCAAGCCGACGTGGACCAGGCGCGACGTCGAACCCCGATAAACCGGTGGCCATGTCCACCGGTTTTTCTATAAGTCACCATCATAGGCTGTCCTCATTGCTAGTCCAATTTCCCCATCCCCTTAAATGCTCCCTCTGTGGCATCCTCGCGTTCAGCGCCTTGAACGCGTTCGCCGCGACGCCGAACAACCAGGGCCAGCTGGGATACATCAATATGCCGAGCGCCTTCGTGGAAGCGGACGGCACCTTCAGCGTCGGCTACAGCTACGACCGCCCTTACGGCAGCCTGTGGGTCACCGCAACGCCCTTGCCGTTCCTGCAAGTGACGGGCCGCTATGTGTCGGTCGCGGGCATCCCAGGCTTTTCGCGCGTGCCCGGCGAATACGGCAGCGAGTATGGCCGCTACAAGGACAAGGTGGTCGATGGAAAGCTGCGCCTGCTGCCGGAATCGACCTGGCTTCCGGCCGTTGCGGTCGGCGCCACCGATTTGCTGGGAACCGAGCTGTTCAAGGGCCAGTACGTCGTCGCCTCGAAGACCTTCGGCAGCGCCCGCAATATCGAGGCGAGCCTGGGCTATGGCAATCAGCGGCCGCACGGTCTGTTCGGTGGCCTGCGCTGGGCGCCGCTGGCCGCGCCGGGATGGGCGGTCGTGGCCGAATACGACGCCAACGATTACCGCAAGGATTTCCGCGCCGCCGAGACGGCGGCGGGCGAGCGCCGCAAGGGGCCTGCGCTCGGTCTTGAATACCATTGGGGCTGGTTGGGTGCGCAGGTTGCCCGCCATCGCGACCACTTCAGCGCCAACGTCTACGTCAGCATTCCGTTTGCCGAGCGCGAGTTCCTGCCCAAGCTGATGGAGCCGGCGCCGTTCCAGCCCAAGCAGGCGCCGGCCCGCGTCAGCGCCGCCGAATGGCAGAAAGACGCGCGCCATGGCGCCCAGCTGGTGCAGGCCCTGGCCAAGCAGAACTTCAAGAATATCCGCGTCGAGTTCGACAGCGGCACCATGAAGCTGACGCTCACCAACAACCGCATTTCCAACCTGGGCCGCGCCGTGGGCCGCGCCACGCGCACCGCGCTGGCGTTCGCGCCGCAGGGCACGCGCGCCATCCACGTCACCTATACCCGTCTCGAACAGCCGGTTGCGACCTACGAGTTTTTCGACCTGCAGCGCCTGACGGACTACCTTACGGGCCTGGTCGACCGCGACGCATTCCTGCAGACGGCGCTGGTACGGTATTCGACGCCGGCCGACAAGGTGGCCGATGACGAAGCCGGCCTGGTCGCCGCCATCCGCGACGACGACGCGGCGCTGAAGGTGCGCACCAATCAGGAAGGCGAAATGGTCCAGCTGCGCTCGGAAGACCGGGAGGCGAACCGCTTCCGGATCGCGCCGCGCGCGTCCTTTTTCTTCAACGACCCGAGCGGCGCGCTGCGCTACGAACTGGCGGCGGTGTCGAACTACGACAAACGGCTCGGCGAAGGCCTGTACTTCAACAGCGCGTTGAAGCTGAATGTGATCGAGAACGTGTCGGACGTGACCCAGCCGTCGAACAGCTTGCTGCCGCATGTCCGGTCCGACATCGCGGAATACAAGCGGGGCAGCCGCTTCAAGATCAACCGTGCGCTGCTGAATAAATACATGACGCTCGACGAACGCTTGTACGCGCGCGTCTCGGGTGGTCTGTACGAGGAGATGTACCGCGGTGTCGGCGGCCAGATCCTGTACCTGCCGAAAGACAAGCGCTGGGCAGCCGACCTGACGGTCGATGCGCTGCAGCAGCGCGGCTTCAAGGGTTTACTCGACAAGCGCGATTACCACACGGTCACCGCGCTGGGGGCGCTGCATTACCAGCTGCCCTACGACATCAGCGTGACGGCAAGGGCAGGGCGCTTTCTGGCCAAGGACGAAGGCGTGCGCATGGAGTTCAAGCGCCGCTTCCGTTCGGGTGTCGAGATCGGCGCCTGGTACACCAAGACCAACGGCAAGGACATCACCAGCCCCGGTACCCCGAGCGATCCTTACAACGACAAAGGGGTGTTCCTCTCGGTTCCGCTGAACATCATGCTGCTGAGCGATACCCAGGCCACCGCCGGTTTCGGTATCTCGCCCTGGACGCGCGACGTCGGCCAGATGGTGGCCAGCCCAGGCGACCTGTACGAACTGATGGAAGATGCGCGCCGCGACATGACGACGGTGGACGGCCTTGGCAATTTTGCCGAACGCAAGGATGAGCTGAACCATCCGGGCGTTAATCCTCCCGTACGCGCGCTGCCGAGCCCGTGGCCCGAGTTCCGCTGGCGCGTGCAGCAATCCGTGTCCACGTCCCCGACCCTGCCGCAGTGGGCCAAGGGCTCGGTCCTGGCCGGTGGCGCCGTGCTCGTGGGCGCGGCCTTCGACAAGCCGGTCGACCGCTTCGTCAGCAAGCACCAGGACACGCGCGTGCTCGATGCCTGGAGCAATGTGGGCAAGGCGATGCCGGTCGCCCTGGCGGGCGCCGCCGGCGCCGCGATCGCTTTTGGCGATGCGCGCATGCAAAACATCGGGATCATCTCGCTGCAATCGATTGCCGCCTCGGCCGGCGTATCGATCGCCACCAAACGCCTCGTGCAGCGGGCCCGCCCGGTCGAGGAGAGCGGCACCTGGAGCCGCACCGCGAACCGCGCCGACGCCTCGTTTCCCTCGAATCACGTGGCAGTCGCGTTTGCGGCCGTTACGCCATTCGCCCAGGAATACGACGCGCCATGGCTGTATGGCTTGGCGGCGGTTGGCGCGATGGGGCGCGTCGCCGACCGCCAGCATTGGGTATCGGACGTGGTAGCAGGTGGCGTGGTGGGGTATGCGATCGGCAGCTGGCTGTGGCAGGCGCAGCGCGACGATTCGAACTCGCAGTTTGCGGTGATGCCGGGACCGAAATCGGTGAGCGTCAGCTGGAGCAC
>JANNNC010000161.1:0-5499 GCA_031398335.1 Massilia sp. | reverse complement strand
TCGGGCAGTAACGTGCCTTGCCCGCGGTCCTCGCCTCGAATAAAGCGCTTCATGTGGCACCCGTAGTGATGAGATACTGGCTCAACGTTTACCGAGACGGTTTCGTTTACACGTCCCTACGTTTTTACACAGGCTGGGCCAAGAGCAGACATTGGTGACCGCTGCTCCCGATGAGGCACATATCGAATAAATGGTAAGATTTGGCATGACCAGCGACCCTTCACCAGAACTATCGTCCCGCAGCAGCGAGATCGACTACCGTTCAATTTTTGAGCAGTCTGTTCTCGGAATGGGCTATTTGCGACTTGCTGATGTTCACTGGGTCGAGGTCAACAACGCTTTCTGCCAGATGCTGTGGCTCTCACGTGAGGAGATGCTATCGACGTCGTGGCTGGACATGACTCATCCGGACGACGCTGACGTTTATAGGAGTCTTGTCCAGCGGATGATGGATGGGGAAGGCAGCTCGTACACAGTCGAGAAGCGTCTCATACACGCTAAAGGTCATCAGGTCTGGACTAGATCAACCTTCTCTGTCGTCCGAGACTCTAGCGGATCTGCGACGTATGCGAACGTCGTCATCGAGGATATCACTGAGCGCAAAGCGATAGAGCAGGAGCTTGGTGAAGGCAGGGTTGCCCTCGATGCGGAACGTAAAAAACTGCAGGTAATTCTCGACACTATTCCTACCGGGTTCATCATGTTAGATGACAAGGGCGCAATGGTCATTGAGAACTCGGAGTGGAAGCGAACTTGGGGCGGCAATGCTCTTCTGAACGGTATTGTTGACTATGACCAGTACAAAGGATTTCGGCCGGATACTGGCGAGCGTATCAGCAAGGAAGAGTGGCCCTGCGCGGTTTCACTCATACAGGGAGTCGAGACGCGAGACGTGATACTCGACATTGAGCGATTCAACGGAACGCGTGGCACTATTCTAGTCTCCAGTGCTCCAATCCGTGACGCCACTGGGCGCGTAGTAGCGGCAGTTGCAGCTAACATGGATATCACACAGCTTCGAACTGCCCAAGCTAAGCTGCTGGAGACTGATCGTCGCAAAGACGAGTTCCTTGCCATGTTAGGCCATGAGCTACGAAACCCGCTTGCACCGATCTCTTCTGCTGCGGAGATGCTACGAATTGTCGCCCATAGCGACCCGAAGATCAGCAGGGCTAGCGAAGTCATCAGTCGCCAGGTAAAGCATCTTACTGCGTTGGTCGACGATCTCCTTGATGTGGCTCGGGTTACTAAGGGCGTTATCGAACTGGACAGACAGGTCGTCGATTTTGATTTGATCATCCAGAGCGCAGTCGAACAATCAAGACCTCTGCTTGAGTCGAGAAAGCACACACTTTCCATTCAAGGTAATGCTTCTCACGCAATGGTCGTGGCGGATCGCAACCGACTAATTCAAGTCCTGAGCAATTTGCTCAACAATGCCGCGAAGTACACGACCGAAGCTGGCCATATAATACTTTCAGTTCGTAGCAATGACGACAGCGTAGTTGTCGAGGTGGAAGACAATGGTGTTGGAATCGAGCCAAAATTACTGCCTCAAATCTTTGATCTTTTCACTCAGGCACAGCGGACGCCAGACCGCTTCCAGGGTGGGCTCGGAATTGGACTGGCCCTTGTAAAAGCTATCATGACCTTGCACGGCGGCCAGATCCTAGCTTCCAGCGGCGGACTCGGTGCCGGAAGTAAATTTACGATGTTGCTGCCTAAGGTCAATTAGCGTTTTAGATGCGAAGTTCGTTGCCGGCCACAGCCTAGCTCCCGGATGTCTGCTATGGGTCGGAAGCAGGCGTGCGCGGCGGCCGGACGAGCAATCTGGACGGCGACCGTGTTCGCGCTGAGGCCTGCGTCTCGTCTACGGCGCCCGCCTGACCTATGGCTGCAATATCGGCGCTACTTCACCGGGATCGTGTCGGGCAGTCTGCACGGCTTGCTGGGCTGGTATGCACGTTTGCCGGCAACGTTGTCGGCACCCGACCGCGTCCGTTCTTCCGGCTCGACGTCGAGCGGCTGGAACCGACCGCCTGTTAGGGATCAGTGGCCGAGCAGCGCCAGGCTGCGTTCCCACTCGGCATGCCAGGGATCGAGGAATTCATGCGCTTCGAACGCGCGCTTGAGGCCGCGCAGCGGCACCCGGTATACGTCGTGCAGGCCGAGCGCCAGGACGACCGGATTCCAGACGATCTTCGACTTCGCCTTCTTGGTGCTGGCCTTGACGCGGGCGCCGTCGTCGCCAAAGATGCCGCCGGCTTCCGCCAGCGCCGCGTCCAGGTTCAGTTTCACCAGTGCGCCAAAGGCGGTCAGCACCTGCTCCTTGTAGATTCCCGCGGTCGATTCAGCGGCTGCCTTCGGCTCGGGCGGCGGCAGGGCCGCGCGCTTCTCGCTCTTGACCAGCTTTTCCAGCTCCTTCTTCAGGAAGCGCAGCTCGTGCAGCGCGCGCCGGAAGCCCGGCGCAGGTAGCGTGGTGACGATCTTGTAGGCGTCCTTGGTGATCGTGATCAAGACGTCCTCGCTGCCGGCCGCCAGGCGCGCGGTGTCGCCCTCGAAGAAGATCGGTGCGGCGTAGCCGCCGTTGGCGTCGCCGAACAGGCCGGGGTAGGCGGTGTCGTAATCGAGCCAGACATAGGGCGTGACGCCATGCTCGATCAGGCGCGCCAGCGACCATGGCGATCCGAGTTGCTGTTCCAGCCAGTCGCAGGCTTGTTCGAGGGTGGCCCGGTAAGGGAGGATGGTGATGGTCATGGTGTTTCTTTCAGCCGGCGCAGTTGCGCGGCTTGATAGGCGCCGAAGGCGTCGTTGAACAGGCAGCGGATCAAGGGGTCGTCGACCAGTTCGGCCGTCTCGAGGTCGGATTGCGTGGCATCGTCGAAGCGCGTGTCGTTGATCCGCATGTACATCGAGGTGAGGGACTCGCCGAGTTCCAGGGCCGCGTACAGTTTCGCGGCCGGGATCTCGGTTGTCCAGGACAGGGGCCCGGCGTCAAGCGCGGCAGGCTCGATGCCGTCTTTCTCCACGCGGTAGCGATACTGCGTTTCCTCGCCCTGATGGTCGAAGACCGACAGGCGCCAGAGGCGTGGCTGCTCGAAGAAGCTGTCCTCTGGCAGTTCCATGTCGCGGTACTTTTCAAGGAGACCCGCACGGCAGTACTGGTACACGCGCTCGGCTTGCGCAGGCGTCAGCGCTGCGAAGTGGCGGGCAATTTCCGACGTAGGCGGCGGCACGGCCAGTGGATCGTATTCGTAGTCGACATCCTGATCGCCCACCGGGACGACCCAGTCGAGTGCCGGGGCGGGCGCCAGGCCATCGCGGTCGAGCCGCACCGACACCGAGGGATTCAGACGCACTACACGCGTGTCCGGCAGCGCGGCTTCCACCTCCGTTTGAAACTGCCGATAGCTGATCGGGAAAAAGGCCTGGTTGTACCAGGACCACGGCTCCTGCAGGAACTGGCAGGAGCTGGGCACGACGAAGCGCGGATGCAGCGCCCGCAGCTCGTCGATCCGCTCGGACGGCAGAGTCGAAGGCGCAGGCGAGGCGCGCGAGGGCGACAGCACCTCCATCTCGCGCATGGTCTGGAAGGGCCACAGCACCATGTCCCACGGGCCATGCGCCACCAGCGCCGGCAGCGTGTCGGGGTCGATCCAGGAATCGACCACGTTGAGCACCTTCAGGCCGGCCGCCTCGACCTGGAACATCGAGTCGACATCCGCGTCCATCGCGCTGCGCGGCGTGACCGTTATCGAGCCGACCTGCAGTGGCAGGTCGACCGTCAGCGGCTGCACGTTCGTGAAACCGAGCGCGCGCACCATGGCGAACAGTTCATCGAACTGGCAGTAGATGTGAAGCGGCGTCGCGCGGTCGAGCAGGTCGAGGCTCTCGAGCGAGCAATGGTCGTCGTGGAAGTGCGAAATGAAGACGGCGTCGAACTTCAGTTGGCGGATCTTGTCGTGGTCGAAGCGCACCGGGGGGAACGCGTGGCAATTGCGGCTGAAGGGATTCTCGAAGATCGTATCGAAGGCGATGCGGGTGCCTTCGCATTCGAAGACGTAGCCGGCATGCAGGATCCGGGAGATGTGAAGCGGCATAGATTCTGCAAAAAAGGTTGAGGCAAGGGCCGGGTGACAATGCATCCGGCTGGCCGGCACGCCATGTTAACACAGCAGCCGGCGTAAGCTGTGTGTCACGCTAACGCTGTTCGACTGTCCGCGTGGGGCGAGTGCCCTCCCTGCTAATCGCCGTCCGAGCCGCCATCGTAGGAATCGCCGGCGAAATCCTCACCGCCGGAACCTGTGTCATCGAGCAGGGAGCTACCGCTGTCGGTATTATTGTCGCCGAGCAGGCTGCTCGAGGTATCGCCGGCGTTGCTGCCGCTGTTGTTGAAGTCTTCGATCGGCGAGGTCAGCGACGAGAACGCGTCATTGCTGCCCAAAAAGCCATTGCCGTCGTGATTGTCATTGCCGAGCAGGTTGCCGAGTCCCTGGAACAGGAAGGCGCCGGCTGCGACGCCGGCCGCGGTCGAGGCGATCGTGCCCAGGGCGCCCATGCCGCCGCCGCCCATGCCGCTGCCCATGCCACCGCGCAAGAAGTTACTGGCGCGGCTGGCCATCGAGGGCGGCTGGTATTGTTGTTGCGGATAGCCCTGTTGCGCGGGCTGGCTGTCATAGGCTTGCGTCGGCTGGCGCGGGCCGGCACTGTTGCCCCAGGCGTTCGGGTCGAGGAAGCCGCCGCCGCTTTGCCCGCCTTGCAGCTGACGCTGCAGGTTTGCGATCTCGGCCTTGGCATTGTCGAGCGCCTGCTGTTGCAGCAGGGCGCGCTGGACGAGCAGGTAGGTGGCGTCGGGCTGGCGGGACACTGCCTGCCCGATCATGGCATCGGCATCGGGATCCTTTTGCAGGCCACGCGCCTGGATGAGCTGGTTCAGGAAGTTTTTCAGGAGCTGGGTATCTTGCGGACTCATGGTGTTGCCCTCCACTTTGCTTGAATGGTCAATATGGCACTATTGTGGAGGGTTTCAACATTTGCGGGCGCGCGCTCGGTCCGCCAAGCGTGTCGCATTTGCAGGGTGTGTGGGCACTCCGTGCCCACGCGGAAGGTGGCACGGCGTTGGCGCGACAGGCACCGCCGGCATGGAAACGTCGATACGTTCCCGAATGATCATCCGGACGCGCCAACGTTTAGCGGGTCGAACGTCCGGAATGCGCCAACACCGATCGCAATTTCGCGTGGGCACGCAGTGCCCACCCTACTTAAAACGCGGCGATACCGGTCTGCGCCCGGCCCAGGATCAGCGCGTGGATGTCGTGCGTGCCTTCATAGGTATTCACGACTTCCAGGTTGACCATATGGCGGATGATGCCGAACTCGTCCGAGATGCCGTTACCGCCCAGCATGTCGCGCGCCGTGCGGGCGATGTCCAGCGACTTGCCGCAGGAATTGCGCTTCATCATCGAGGTGATTTCGACCGCGGCGGTTCCCTCGTCCTTC
>JANNNC010000145.1:0-29303 GCA_031398335.1 Massilia sp. | reverse complement strand
GGCCCACCTGTCCCCGATCGAATCGAGGTTTGAATGCTGATGAACGAAAATCCGGCCCTGGCGGGAACCGCTCCCGGCCGCCTGTCGGTACCGAAAATCGCCGTCATCGTCGCCGCCTTCGTGGCGCTGCTGGGGCTGTACTGTGGCACCGCGGCCTCGATGGTCGCGGTCTGGAACAGCTCCGAAACCTTCGCCCACGGCTACGCCATCGTGCCGATCAGCCTGTGGCTGGTCTGGCGCCGGCGCGAGGTGTTCGCACACATCCCGGCCACGCCCTACTGGCCGGCCCTGATCGGGCTGGCCGTGTTCGGCGCCGGCTGGCTGCTGGCGCGCGCTGGCGAAGTGCAGGTCGTGATGCAGTACTGTTTCGTCGCCATGTTCCCGGCCGTGGCCCTGGCCGTGCTGGGCCGCCGCCTGGCCGGTGCCCTCGCCTTCCCGCTGCTGTTCCTGCTGTTCGCGGTGCCCTTCGGCGAAGTGTTCGTGCAGCCCCTGATTAACTTCACCGCCGATTTCACCGTCGCCATGGTGCGCGCCACCGGCATTCCGGTCCTGCGCAACGGCACCATGTTCGAACTCCCGACCGGCAACTGGTCGGTGGTTGAAGCCTGCAGCGGGGTGCGCTACCTGATTTCGTCGATCACGCTGGGCAGCCTGTACGCCTACCTGAGCTACCGTTCGGCCACGCGGCGCGCCATGTTCATCGGCTTGTCGATCGTCGTGCCGATCGTCGCCAACGGCCTGCGTGCCTACATGATCGTCATGATCGGCCACCTGAGCGGCATGGAACTGGCCACCGGCGTCGACCACCTGATCTATGGCTGGCTGTTCTTCGGCCTGGTCATGTTCATCATGTTCTGGATCGGCAGCTACTGGCGCGAGGAAGAAGCGATCCCGGCGCCGGCGTCGGCCGCCGTCAAGGCGGCAGGCGCGCTGCCGGCACGCTCGATCACCGGCGTGGCCATCGGCGCGGTGCTGGTGGGCGCATTCTGGCCTGCCATGGGCGTGGTCAGCGACAAGGCGGCCTATAACCCGGCGCCGGTGCGGCTCGACGGCGCGCGCCTGGCGTCGGCGCCGGCCGGCCTGCCGGCCTGGAGCCCGCAGTTCCTGACGCCCGACGCGACCTTGAAAGGCTTGTACACGGCCGCTGGCGCGCCGGTCCACCTGAACCTGCTGTACTACCGCAACCAGGGCCCGGAAAAGCGCCTGATCAGCTCCGTGAACCGCGTCGACAACCGCAAGCAAGGCTTCTTGCAGACCGGCTCGAGCGGCCGCCTGGAAGACATCCGCGGCCACAAGCTGGCCCTGCGCGAAACCCGGGTCAAGGGCCCGGACGGCAATTACCTGGTCTGGCACTGGACCTGGGTCGATGGCCAATTCATCGCCAACGACTACCTCGGCAAGCTGCGCCAGGCCAAAGCCAAGCTGATGATGCATGGCGACGATGGCGCCGCCGTGATGGTGGCGACGCCACTCGGCGAGAATGCCGACAGCGCGCGCGCCGCATTGCGCGCTTTCCTGGACGCGAACCTGGCACCGCTGCAGGCAACGCTCGAGGCAGCACGGGAACACTGAACCATGGCTGTCACGAAGAACCGGCCAGCGCAACCCCCGCTGGTCGTGCACCTGATCTACCGGCTCGACTTCGGCGGGCTGGAAACCCTGCTGGTCGAATGCATCAACCACATGCCGCCCGAGCGCTACCGCCACGCGGTGGTCTGCCTGACCGATTACACGGCGTTTGCCGACAAGATCGCGCGGCCCGGGGTAGAACTGTACGCGCTGCACAAGCAGCCGGGCCTGGGGCTGGGCATCCACCTCAAACTGTTCAAGCTGCTGCGCGAACTGCGCCCCAGCATCCTGCACACGTATAATTTCGCCTGCGCCGAATACGCCGTTCCGGCCTGGGCCGCCGGCGTGCCGGTGCGCATCCACGCCGAGCACGGACGCGACGCGGGCGATCCGCATGGCCTGAACCGCAAGCACAATGGCCTGCGGCGCGTATTGGCGCCGTGGATCGACCGTTACGTGCCGGTCTCGCACGACCTGGCGCGCTGGCTGCGGCAGGTGGTCAAGATCCCGGCCCCCAAGCTGGAACTGATCATGAACGGCGTCGATACGGTTCGCTATGCGCCGAACCTGGCGGCGGCGGACACGCCATGGACGGGCATCGGTAAAAAACCGTTCGTGATCGGCACCGTCGGCCGCCTGCAGGATGTAAAAGACCAGGCCACGCTGATCGAGGCCTTCGCCCTGCTCTGCGCGCAGCGCGGAGCAGCGCGCCAGGACCTGCGCCTGGCCATCGTCGGCGACGGTCCGCTGCGCGAACGGCTGGCGCAAAAAGCCGAACAAGCCGGCGTGGCCGACCTGGTCTGGTTCCCGGGGGCGCGCAACGACATCCCGGAACTGATGCGCAGTTTTGATCTGTTCGCCCTGTCCTCGATCGCCGAAGGCACGCCGGTGACCCTGCTCGAAGCCATGGCCTGCGGCCGGCCGGTGGTCGCGACGAAGGTCGGCGGCATTCCGGAAGTGGTGCAGATTGGTGTCAACGGCGCCCTGGTCCCGGCCGCCAATCCACAGGCGCTGGCCGATGCACTGGCGCGCTATGTGGACGACCCGGCGCGCGTAACGCAGCACGGCGCGGCGGCGCGCGCGACGATCGAACGCCATTACAGCGTTGCAGCCATGGTCGGCGCCTATACGGCCCTGTACGACCAGCTCTGCAACTCCAAGACAACTTTTAAAGAAATTACCCAACCATGTGCGGAATCGTAGGCATTTTTGACCCGCGCGGCGCTACCCTGATCGATCGCGCCGTCCTCGAGCGGATGAACCAGACCCAGTTTCACCGCGGCCCCGTCGAAGGCGACGTCCATATCGAGCCGGGCGTCGGCTTCGGCCACCGCCGCCTGTCGATCATCGACATCGCGGCCGGCCAGCAGCCGCTGTTCAACGAAGACCATTCCGTGGTCACCGTGTTCAATGGCGAGATCTATAATTTCCGCGAACTGATGGCGGAACTCAAAACCCTGGGCCACGCTTTCCGCACCTATTCGGACACCGAAGTGATCGTGCACGCCTGGGAAGAATGGGGCGAAGCCTGCGTCCATCGCCTGCGCGGCATGTTCGCGTTCGCGATCTGGGACCGCAACCAGCGCACTTTCTTTGTCGCACGCGACCGCCTCGGCATCAAGCCGCTGCATTACGCGTTCCTGCCGGATGGGACGTTTATCTTCGGTTCGGAACTGAAATCCCTGCTGTCGTTCCCGGAACTGCCGCGCGTGATCGAACCGCGCGCCGTCGAGGAATATTTCGCCTACGGTTACGTGCCCGAGCCGCGCACCATTTTCAAGGACGCCTTCAAACTCGAACCGGGCTTCTCGCTGACCCTGCACGCCGGCTCCACCGCGGCCAACAGCAAGCCGGTGCGCTGGTGGGACGTGCCGTTCACGCCGCACGCGCCGATGTCCGAGAAAGAGATGGAAGAAGAACTCGTGGTGCGCCTGCGCGAAGCGGTCGAGAGCCACCTGGAAGCGGAAGTGCCGCTCGGCGCCTTCCTCTCCGGCGGCGTCGATTCGAGCGCGATCGTGGCGATGATGGCCGGCCTGTCGAAGGAACCGGTAAATACCTGCTCGATCGCCTTCAACGATGCCGCTTTCGACGAATCGACTTACGCGCGCCAGGTGGCCGAGCAGTACAAGACGAACCACCAGTGCGAAACCGTCGACAAGGACGACTACGGCCTGGTCGACCTGCTCGCCGGCCTGTACGACGAACCGTATGCCGACAGTTCGGCCATTCCGACTTACCGCGTCTGCGAATTGGCGCGAAAGCGCGTGACGGTGGCCCTGTCGGGCGACGGCGGCGACGAAAATTTTGCCGGCTACCGCCGCCACCGCATGGCGATGGGCGAGCAGCAGGTGCGCTCGATGCTGCCGCTGGCCCTGAGGAAGCCGGTGTTCGGTTTCCTGGGTAAAGCCTATCCGAAAGCCGACTGGGCGCCGCGCATCTTCCGCGCCAAGACCACCTTCGAGGCACTGGCGCGCGACCTCACCGACGGTTATTTTCACGGCGTCTCGATCCTGGTCGACCGCGTGCGCGACCAGCTGTTTTCACAAGGTTTCCGCAGCCAGCTGCAGGGTTACCGCGCGGTGGAAGTCATGCGCGGCCATGCGGCGAATGCCCCGACCGACGATCCGCTGTCGATCATCCAGTATGTCGACATGAAGACCTACCTGCCGGGCGACATCCTGACCAAGGTCGACCGCGCCAGCATGGCGCACGCGCTGGAAGTGCGCGTGCCGCTGCTGGACCACAAGTTCGTCGAATGGGTCTCGGGCCTGCCGTCGTCGAGCAAGCTGCGCAACGGAGAAGGCAAACACATCTTCAAGAAGGCCTTGCAGCCTTACCTCTCCGACGACATCCTGTACCGGAAAAAAATGGGCTTCTCGATTCCGCTGGCGTCCTGGCTGCGCGGTCCGCTGCGCGCGTCGATGACGGCCGCGGTGCTGAACCCGATGCTGCTGGACACCGGCATCTTCAATCCCGCTTTCCTCAAGCAGATGGTCGACGAACACCTGGCCGGCACCAAGGACCACAGCACCGCGCTGTGGGCAGTGCTGATGTTCGAAGCCTTCCTGCGTAAAAACGGCGCCGACGGCGCCACCAGCGCGAGCGGTTCCCTGATCGCCACCGCCGCCTAACGGAGTCAGTAAAAACACTATGCGTGTCCTTCACGTCCTCGACCATTCGATTCCGCTGCACAGCGGCTATACCTTCCGTACCGCCTCGATCCTGCGCGAGCAGCGCGCGCTCGGCTGGGAAACTTTTCACGTCACCGGTTCCAAGCACCAGGGCGGCAACGCGCTGGCCGAGGAAACGGCCGACGGCCTGCATTTTTATCGCACCGCGAAGTCGACCGGCGCACTGGCGAAACTGCCGGTCCTGAACCAGCTGGAAGTGATCCAGGGCCTGGAAAAGCGCCTGGCCGAGATCATCCCGCAGATCAAACCCGACGTGCTGCATGCCCATTCGCCCTGCCTGAATGCGATTGCCGCGATCCGCGCCGGCCGCAAATTCGGCATCCCGGTCGTGTATGAAGTGCGCGCCTTCTGGGAAGACGCGGCGGTCGACCACGGCACCAGCAGCGAGAACGGCCTGCGCTACAAGATGACGCGCGCGCTGGAAACCCATGCCCTGAAACGCGCCGACGCCGTCACGACCATTTGCGAAGGCCTGCGCCGCGACATCGTCGAGCGCGGCATCCCGGCGGCCAAGGTCACGGTGATCCCGAACGCGGTCGACATCGACAAGTTCGCCGTCGGCGGCGAAGCCGACCAGGATTTGAAACGCCAGCTCGGCCTGCACGGCCACCGCCTGATCGGTTTTATCGGTTCGTTCTATGCCTACGAGGGCCTGGACATTCTGCTGCGCGCGGTGCCGGCACTGGCCGCCCGCGCGCCCGACCTGCGCGTGCTGCTGGTCGGCGGCGGTCCGCAGGACGCGCAGCTGCGCCAGCTGGCGCAAGACCTGGGCATCGGCGACAAGGTGGTGTTTACCGGCCGCGTGCCGCACGACCAGGTGGCGAAATACTACGATTTGCTCGACGTGCTGGTGTATCCGCGCCTGTCGATGCGCCTGACCGACCTCGTCACGCCATTGAAACCGCTGGAAGCGATGGCGCAGGGCCGCATCCTGGCCGCGTCCAGCGTCGGCGGCCACCGCGAACTGATCGTCGACGGCAAGACCGGCATCCTGTTCGCACCGGACGACCCGGGCGCGCTGGCAGTCAAGGTCGGCGACCTGCTCGACGCCCAGTCGACCTGGCCGGCGCTGCGCAAGGCCGGCCGCGACTACGTGGAAACCGAGCGCAACTGGCCGGTCAGCGTGGCGCGCTACAAGCGCATCTATGGCCAGTTGACGGGATTGAAGGCTGCATGAAGATCCTGACGTTCAGTACCCTGTTCCCGAACAGCGAGAAGCCGGGCCACGGTATTTTTGTCGAAACGCGCTTGCGCCACCTGGTCGCCAGCGGCCAGGTCGAGTCGCGCGTGGTCGCGCCGATTCCCTGGTTCCCGTCGACCAATCCGCGCTTCGGCAGCTATGCGCGCTTTGCCAAGGCGCCGAAACACGAAGTGCGCCACGGGATCTCGGTGTCGCACCCGCGCTACCTGGTGGTCCCGAAAGTCGGCATGAACCTGGCGCCGGCCCTGCTGGCGCAGGCGGCAAAACCGGCGATCGCACGCATGATCGACGAGGGTTTCGATTTCGACCTGATCGACGCCCACTATTTTTATCCCGACGGCGTGGCCGCGGCCATGCTGGGGCGCTACTTCAACAAGCCGCTGGTCATTACCGCGCGCGGCTCGGACATCACGCTGTTCCCGCACTACCCGCTGCCGCGCCGGATGATCACCTGGGCCGCCAAACGCGCCGACGCCGTGATCACGGTGTGCAATGCGCTGCGCGACGAAGTGGTGGCGCTGGGGGTGGATGCCGGGCGCGTGGTGTCGCTCAGGAACGGCGTCGACCTCGACTTGTTCCAGCCGACCGAACGCACGCCGAACGCCATGTTCACCTTACTCGCGGTCGGCCACCTGGTGCCGGTCAAGGCGCAGGACCTGATCATCGGCGCGCTGCCCCTGCTGCCCGGCGTGCGCCTGGTGCTGGCCGGCGACGGCCCGGACCGCGCGAAACTGGAAGCGCTGGCGCTGGAATTGCAGGTCGGCGACCGTGTTACTTTTCTCGGCGCGGTGCCGCAGGCACAGTTGCGCGGCCATTACGGCGCCGCCGATGCGCTGGTGCTGTCGTCGAGCCGCGAAGGCTGGGCCAACGTGCTATTGGAAGCCATGGCCTGCGGCACCCCGGTCGTGGCCAGCCGCGTCTACGGCACCCCCGAAGTGGTGGCGGCGCCGGAAGCAGGCGTGCTGATGGGCGAGCGCAGCTACCAGGGCGTGGCCGACGCGGTCAACGCCCTGCGCGCGCATTACCCCGACCGCGGCGCGACGCGCCGCTATGCCGAACGCTTCAGCTGGGACGACACGACGGACGGCCAGCTGCGCCTGTTCGAGACCATCCTGCTGCGGCGCGCCGGCATGCCGGCGCTTGCCTAAACCTGACAACGGACGGACTGACACAATGGAATCTCTTCTGTGGGCACTTGACCTGTGCGCGGTGACCTACCTCTGCGTCTGGGCCCTGAAAGCGGAAAAGCGCCGCGAACGCGAAGCGCAGGCCGCGGCCAAGGCGCGCGCGGAGGACGATCATGCGTGACCTGTTCCTGCTGGCGCTGCTGCCGGTGCTGCTCTACACGATGGCCCAGCGTCCCTTCATCGCCGTCGGCATGTGGGTCTGGACCGCGCTGTTCTTCCCGAACGGCTGGGTCTACGGCATCGCCGGCCACATCCGCTACAACCTGCTGTTCACGGCGGTGGCGATCATCGGCTACCTGGCCTACAAGCACAAGCCGAAGGTCGAGCTGGGGTTGGTCGGCACCTTCGTGCTGCTGTTCTTCGTCTGGACCATCGGCAGTACCCTCACGACCATCGGACGCCCCGATATCGCGTTCGAATACTGGGTGCGTTTCTTCAAGGTGGTCATGCTGTTCGTGTTCGTGGTCCTGACCATCAAGGACAAGCTGCACGTCGACTTCGTGCTGTGGTGCCTGGTGCTGTCGGTCGGCTTCTACGCCGACCTCGAAGCGGCGAAATACCTCGTCAGCGGCGGCGGCCACAAGATTGTCGGCATGGCCGGCCACGTGCTGGGCGACCGTAACGAGCTGTCGCTGGCCTTCGTGATGACGCTGCCGATCGCCTTTTACCTGCTGGGCGAATACGGCAAGCAGTCGCGCGTGCTGCGCCTGGGCTTGCTGGGCACGATGGCGGCCCTGGTGATCGGCGTGATCGGCACCGGGTCGCGCGGCGGCTTCGTGGCACTGGCGGCGCTGGGCGCCTACATGTATGTCAAGAGCGAACGCAAGGTGCTGCTGACGGTGCTGATCGTGGCCCTGGTGGTGGGCCTGGCGCCGTTCATCTCGAACGACTACGCGAACCGCCTCGACACCATCCAGACGGCCGACGAAGATGCCTCGTTCATGGGCCGGGTCATTGCATGGAAGCTGTCGTTCATCATGGCCACCCAGAACCCGTTCTTCGGCGGCGGCTTCAAGGCGCTCGAATACTTGCCGGTCTGGTCCACGCTGGCGCGCGATTTCTTCGCCTACCCGTGGTTCTACACCGGCGACGCGCTGCCCAATACCCAGCTCGCCCGTGCCGCCCACAGCGTCTATTTCCAGGTCCTGGGCGACCATGGCTTCGTCGGCCTCGGCCTCTACCTGGGCATCCTGGGCAGTGCGTTCTTCAAGGCAGGCGCCGTCCTGCGCAAGGCGCGCCGGGCGGGCGCCCCGGAATGGCTGCGCACCATGATCACGATGATTCAGCTGAGTATTTTTGCATTCGCCCTCGGCGGCGCCGCGCTCAGCTTTGCCTATGTCGACCTGATCTTCTGCATGCTCGGGCTGGTGGTGGTAGTGGAAAAACGGCTGCTGCCGGCAACCCTGCAACAGATGGCCGCCGGCCAGGCCGGCCTGCCCGCCGCGCCCGCGGCCGGCGTGGCGCGTCCGGGCGGCAAGCGCCCGGTGCTTGCCAAGGACGCCCCAGCGGCAGCGGTCGCGGGCCGCCCGCCGCGCCAGGGTTGATGCGCCCGTGCATGCCGACTTTGCTTCCCGGGTGAACACACACGGCGGCGCCGGCCTGGCGCCGCCGCTGCTGCGGGGCTTTCTTGCCGCACTTCTGCACAAGATTCTGGTCAGCAACGCCAGCCGAACACCTTTCCCGGCCCTGTTCTGTGTATCATTCAGCCTTATTGTTGTGTTTGTTCTCCCTCGCGGTCGTCGGCCGGTGCAAAAGCGCCGCGGCGCGCGCCTGGCCGGGGCGCACAACCTCACTGAACTGGCAGGCGCGCTGGTCCCTGCCAAACCTGCGTTCGAACCGCTCCGTCGACGCGCCCAAGGCCGCTACTGGCAATCATGATCGTTAGCTCAAGCACCGAAGAACAACAGAACCGGCCGGCCGGGCAGGACCCTGGCGGCGACGCCGGCCTTCCTGCCGCGCACGAGGCGCAGGTGGCCGGCGTGCTTGCGCCCGGCCGCCCGCAGCAGCTCGGCTGGCTGGGCGCAATGGCGCTGCGCACGGCCGGCAGCGCCATCGCCCTGCTGTCGAGCCGGCGCAGCCTGGCCGTGGTCAACTACCACCGCGTGCTGGCGCGCCCCGATCCCCTGCTGCAATCGGAACCGGACATCGCCGCCTTCCGCTGGCAAATGGCGCTGCTGGCCGAGTGCTTCAACGTGATGCCGCTGTACGACGCCCTGCGCGCGCTCGACGCCGGCTGCCTGCCGCCGCGCACGGTCTGCATCACCTTCGACGACGGCTACCGTTCGGTACACGACCTGGCGCTGCCGATCCTGCGCGAATTCAAGCTGCCGGCCACGGTCTTCGTCACCAGCGGCTATATCGGCGACGACGCCGGCAACATGTGGAACGACCGCATCATCCATGCGGTGCAATCGCTGCCGGCCGGCACCCTCGACCTGGGCGACCTGGGACTGGAATGCTATTCGCTCAGCTCGATGGAGGCACGCCGCCACACCGCCGAGCGCCTGACCGAGGTCGGGAAATACATGCTGCCGGCGGCGCGCGCGGCGCTGGTGCAGCGCCTCGACCAGCTCAGCGGCATGAAGGACGACGCGCTCATGCTCACGCCGGCCATGCTGCACGCGCTCGACGCCAGCGACATCGAAATCGGCGCGCACACGGTCTCGCACCCGATCCTGACCAGCCTCGACGACGAGAGCGCGCGTTTCGAAATCACGGCCGGCAAGGCCCAGCTCGAAAGCCTGATCGGCAAGCCGGTGCGCCTGTTCGCCTACCCCAACGGGAAGGTCGGCAAGGACTTCGATGCGCGCCACGTCGACATGGTGCGCCAGGCCGGTTTCTTCGCCGCCTTCACCACCGCCATCGGCGCCATCACCGGCGACCAGGACCGCTTCCAGCTGCCGCGCAGCCGGCCATGGGATCGCATTCCGTTCCGTTTCGGCTTGCGCCTCCTGAGCTGGATGGCGCTCGCCAACCGGCAACCAAGATAAGCAACAAGGACTACACCATGCACAAACGTGCATTATTGATCGCATTTCACTTTCCTCCGCAGGCGGCCAGCAGCGGCATCCAGCGCACGCTGAGCTTTTCGCGCCATCTGCCTGCCAGCGGCTGGGAGCCGATGGTCCTGACCGCGCGCGAGCGCATCTACATCAATCAGAATCCATCGCAGCTGGCCAGCGTTCCGCCGGGCCTGCTGGTGCGCCGCGCCTTCGGGCTCGACGCCAAACTGCACCTGGGCTGGCGCGGCCGCTACCTGAACGCCACTGCCCTCCCGGACCGCTGGGCCACCTGGTGCCTTGGCGCCATCCCCGCCGGACTGTCGATGATCCGCGCCGAGCGTCCGCATGTCATCTGGTCGACGTTTCCGATCCCGACGGCGCACCTGATCGGCCTGGCCCTGCACCGCCTGACCGGCCTGCCCTGGATCGCCGACTTCCGTGACCCGATGCTGCAGCCGGCCTATCCGACCAACCAGGCCCAGCGCCGCATGTACGGCTGGATCGAGGCGCAGACCATCCGCCGCTGCAGCAAGGCCGTGTTCACGACGCACGGCGCGATGGCGTCCTACCGCGCGCGCTTCCCCGAGCTGGCGCCGGAGAAATTCGTCGTCATCGAGAACGGCTACGACGAGGACATGTTCGGCCCCGATACGGGCGCCGCGCCGCCGCCGGCACCGGGCGTGGAGCGCCCGCTGATGCTGGTGCACAGCGGCCTGCTGTACAACACCGGGCGCGATCCTTCGGCCTTCCTCGACGCCATCGCGCAGCTCAAGGCGCGTGGCGTGGCGGGCGCGGCCAGCCTGCGCGTGCGCTTGCGGGCGCCGGGCAACACTCCCGCCATCGACGCCCTGATCGCCAAATACGGCGTGGCCGACATCGTCGCCAGCGCGCCGCCGGTCCCGTATGCACAGGCCTTGAACGAGATGCTGGAAGCGGACGGCCTGCTGCTGTTCCAGGGCACGCCGTTCAACAACCAGATCCCGGCCAAGGTCTACGAGTACTTCCGCGCGCGCCGGCCGATCTTCGGCCTGGTCGACCACGGCGGCGAGACGGCCCGCACCCTGTCCGACGCGGGTTTCAGCGACCAGGCCTTCATCGACGACGCCGGCGAGATCGCGGCCCGCCTCGAGCGCTTCCTGGCCGGCCTGCGCGCGGGCGACGCCCACGTCGCCTCGCCCGAACTGGTCGAGCGCTCGTCGCGCGCGCACCGGGCACGCCACCTGGCCGCGCTGTTCGACGAAGTCACGGGCGGCACCCTGGCGCGGGAGGAGCGGCATGTTGCCTGAGGCGCCAGTCGTATCCGTCGTCATGCCGGCCTATAACGCCGCCGCCTACATCGCCCAGTCGATCGAATCGGTGCTGGGCCAGAGCCACGCCGCGCTCGAACTGATCGTCGTCGACGACGGCTCGCAGGACGACACGGCCGCCATCGTCGAACGCTACATGGCCGCCGACGGCCGCGTCCAGCTGGTTCGCAGCCGCAATTCGGGCAAGCCCAGCATCGCGCGCAACGCCGGCATCGCACGCGCCAGCGGCGCCTACCTCAGCTTTCTCGACAGCGACGACTACTGGCATCCGGAGCGGCTCGCGCTGGCGGTGGCCGGCATGCAGGCGCATCCGGAATGGATCGCCGTCTTCCACGACCTCGAGATCGTCGACGTGGCCGGACGCGAGATCGGTCCGACCTACCTGCGCAACGGGCGCTTCCTGCCCGCTGCCGCCGGCTACCTGACTGCGCTCGGCGACGGCTGGTACGACTGCGGCGAACGCTTTTTCGTGTTCATGTCCCTGCAATTCGGCGCCGCGCACACGCTCTCGATCCTGATCGACCGGCAGCAAGCCGGCGCCGACCTGCTGCGCTTCGACGAGGACTACGTGATCTGCGAGGACACCGACCTGTGGCTGCGCGTGGCGCTGCGCGGACGCTTCGGCTACCTGGACCGGGCGCTGGGCGCCTACCGCCAGCACCCGGCCAGCATCACCAAAAAGGCCTTGCTGTTCGCCGAACAGTCGCTGCTGTTCCACGAGAATAACTACGCACGCATCCAGGCCGCGCTCGGCCTCGAGGAACGCCAGGCCTACCGGCGCAAGCTGGCCGGCTGCAAGAGCGTGCTGGCCTACCATTATTACCGCGACGGCCAGGCCGGGCGCGCCCGCGCACTAAGCCTGCAGGCGTTCGCCGTACGGCGCCGCCGCAGCGACCTGGTATTGTCCGCCAAGACCTTCATTCCACTTGCCGCCCAGGCCCGCCTGCGCGCGCTGTTGGGAAAATAGCCAGACGCCTGTCACGTATGAACCACGAAACACTGACCCCGGTATCGGTCATCATCCCCACCACCTGTGAACGCGCGCGCTGGCGCTCGCTCGAGCATGCGATCGCCGGCGTGCTGGCGCAGCAAGGCGTGGCGGCGCACGTGATCGCCGTCGTCAACGGCAACCGCTTCGATCCCGAATGCCTGGCCGCGCTCAAGCGCAAGGACGGAGTCACGGTCCTGTACCGCAGCACCGGCAGCGCCCCGCTGGCCCAGGCCGCCGGGCGCGACGTGGTCGACACGCCTTTCTTCGCCTTCCTCGACGACGACGACGAATACCTGCCCGGTGCGCTGGCCGCGCGCCTGGCCCCGCTGCGCGCCGACCCCGCGCTCGACTTTGTCGTCTCGAACGGCTACCGCGCACGCAATGGCCGCGACGAATACGCCATCGGCGACAGCCGCGCGATCGTGGCCGACCCGCTCGACGCGCTGTGCCACCGTAACTGGATGGCGTCCTGCGCCGGGCTGTTTCGCACCACGACCGTCACCCCCGCGTATTTCGCCGACCCGGCGCCGTACATGGAATGGACCTATCTCGCCTTCCGCCTCACCGCCAGCCTGCGCATGCGCTGGCTGGACGAGGCGACCTACCGCATCAACGACAGCCCGGTCTCGCTGTCGAAAAGCGACGCCTACCTGCGCAGCGAACTCGAGATCCTGGAACGGGTGCTGGCCTTGCCGCTGGCGCCGCGCGCGCGGCGCGCGGTGCGCCGCAAGCTCGGGCGCGCCTGCCATGTGTTCGCGGAAAAGTCGCGCCGCGCGGGCAACCATACCCAGGCCTGGCGCTACCACCTCGGCAGCCTGTCCAAGCCCGGCGGCTGGCGCTACCTGCCCTACTCGCGCAAGCTGGTGCAAGCCCTGTGGCGCACGCCACGCGCCGCGACCTGACACCCTCATCAAAGAACTGGAACAGCATGGAAAACATAGGCAGCCGCGTCGGTATCGGCATTATCTGGATGGTCGGCGCGCGTCTCGTCGACCGCTCGATCGGCATCGTCAGTACCGTGATCCTGGCACGCCTGCTGATGCCGGCCGACTTCGGCCTGGTGGCGATGGCGACCGCGATCGGCGCCATCCTCGACCTGCTGGGCGCGTTCAGCTTCGACCTGGCCCTGATCCAGAACAAGAACGCCGAGCGCAAGCACTACGACACGGTCTGGACCTTCAACGTCATGTTCGGCCTCTTCTGCGGCCTGTGCCTGGTCGCGCTGGCGTATCCAATGGCCGGCTTCTACAACGAAGCGCGCCTGGAAAACGTCATGTACGTGCTGTCGCTGTCGTATTTCATCAACGCGTTCACCAACGTCGGCCTGGTCGCCTTCCGCAAAAACCTGAACTTCGACAAGGAATTCCACTTCATTTTCTGGCGCCGCCTGGTCACCTTTACCATCACCATCAGCGCCGCCTTCCTGCTGCGCTCGTACTGGGCGCTGCTGCTGGGGATGACGGTAGGGCGCCTGGTGTCGCTGATCATGAGCTACACGATGAACGACTACCGGCCACGCTTTTCGCTGGCCGCCAGCCGCGAGCTGTTCGGCTTTTCGAAATGGCTGCTGATCAATAACGTGCTGTTCTTCATACTGCACCGTGGCTGCACCTTCATCATTGCCCGCCTGTACGGAACCTCGACGCTGGGCATTTACACGATTTCCCGCGAGATTTCGAGCCTTCCCTCGACCGAGCTGGTGGCGCCGATCAACCGCGTGATGTTCCCCGGCTTTTCGAAAATGCGCGACGTCGCCCAAATCTCCCAAGCCTACCTGAAACTGTTCGGCCTGATCACGCTGACGATCCTGCCGATCGGGATCGGTATTGCAGCCGTCGCCGCGCCACTGGTCGAAACCATGCTGGGCGCGAAATGGATGGCTGCCGTTCCCGTGATCCAGTTGCTGGCCATCCACGGCGCGATCGGCGCAACCCAGGGCAACAACGGCGTCGTCTGGCTCGCGCTCGGCCATCCACGCATTACCACCAGTGTCGCCGCAATGTTCCTGGTGGCCTTGTTCTCGTCGCTATACTATTTCATGAATACCTATGGCGTCGTTGGCGTCGGCCTGGCCTATATCTTGGGACACATTGTGACCGTGCCATATAGCATGATGGTCTCAAAGCGCCTGCTCAAGTTCAGCTGGCCGAGCTTCTTCGGTACGCTCTGGCGCCCGGTACTGTCGGTCGTGGCGATGTATGCCGCCGTGCATTACACCGATGCACTCTTCGTTTCCCAGCCGCCGCTGCTGCGTTTGATCATCGACAGCCTGACCGGCGCCCTGGTCTACGCCACCGTGGTGCTGCTTGCCTGGCGCGCGGCGGGCAGTCCTGATGGCGCCGAGCAGTTCGTGCTGTCGCGCCTCGCGAAGGGCTGGACCTCGCTGCGGCGGCGCGTTTCCTGACCCGGCGCCGCTAGAACGCCTGCGGCGCCTGCGGCCTCAGGTGGCCGAGGGACGCAGCGCGTGGGCGCCCAGGTCGCCGCGCCGCGTCAGCGCGCGCAGCAGCTGCAGCACGCCGCTCATCTCGGCTTCGAACTCGATCATCGAGACGTCGCCGCCATCGAGGAAGCGCGGCAGGAAGAAACGGGTATCGGCGTCGCGCAGCTTCACCAGTCCCGGCACGCAGGTGGTGGCGGTGGCCACGCCGGCGTCGCGCATGACGGCTGCCGCGCCGGCATCGAAGGCCCCGCTCGGATAGCAGTAATGGGTCGGGCGCGGCAGGCCGGCGGCCTCGATGACGTCGCGGCATTGCTCGATATTGGCGCGGTTGCGCGCGCCCTGCCCCGGCACGTATTCGTGCACGTGGCCATGCAGTTCGATACTGCAGCCGCCGGCCGCGGCGGCGCGCAGCTCGTCGGTGCTCATGTAGCTGAAACGGCGCGAGGCCAGGTCGAGCTGGGCCGGCGCGACGCCGAGGGCGCTGCCCAGGCGCTCGAGGCAGCTTGCCACCTCGGCGCGCGGCTGGCGCGCCAGCCATCCTTCGGCGGCGCCGCACAGGCGGCGCCGCTGGGCGCCGTCGGCCAGGTCGCAGGGGCCGTCCACGGCGGGGTCGATGCCGCGCACGAGCACCGCCTTCGGCCCGGCTTTCCACAGCAGGTAGCGCAGGCTGACGGCGACGATCGGCGCCCCGGCCTGGTAGGCTTCGGTGTGCAGGTACAGGGCCGGGCGGTGGCCGAATTCGGCCATCAGCGGCAGCAGGTCGTGCCAGGAAGAATACCAGCCGTCGTCGAGCGTCAGCGCGACCGCAATCCCGCCCGTGGGGCGGGCGGCGGCGTCGACCACCTGGTCGAGCGTGGCCGGCACGAAGCCCTTGGCGCGCAGCCATTCGAGGCGCTCGCGCAGCTGTCCCGGGGTGCAGAACAGCTTCGGGTTGTACAGGCGCTCGTCGCCCAGGTTGCCGCCGTGGTAGCACAGGATGCGTGGATACTTGCGGGTGGCCGCGCGCATCAGCGCGAACAGGCCGGCCGACCGGGCCACGCGCAGGACCGTTTGTTTGATGCTCATCTTATTTCCTATCTAGTACGTCAGGCCGGCGCGACCAGGCCAGCTGCGCGCGCCTGGGCCACACCAGCGTCCAGGAGGCGGGCCGGTACTGGCCGGCCGCATGCAGCGCGCGCCGCTTTTCCGAGGTCGCCGTGGCGTTTTTCGCCGCCTGCTCGTCGTGCGACACGAACAGCGCGCGCGCACCGCCCGACTCGGGCACGGTGCGCAGGTAGGCCAGGTGCGGGCTGAGGATGGCCACCACCGGGTCGTAGAACCAGCTGCCGGCGACCATGCCCAGCACCTCGGGGTGCAGCGCGTACAAATCGGCGCAGCAGCGGTAGCACTCGTTGCGGCCTTCTTCGTTGAATTCATCCTGGTACAGCTTGTGCACGTGGATCTCGAAATACGGCTTGAAGCCGCCGGCGCGCGCGATCAGCAGCGCCCGTCCGGGCAGCTGCAGCAGGCCGCCCTTGACCAGCAGCGAGCGGCCGATGCCCGAGCGTGGATCGATCACACTCGAGGCGCCCGCATACAGGCGCAGCGTGGCCAGGCCGAACTCTTTCAAAAAGACGTCGCCGTCGAGCCGGCAATACGGCAGGAAGGCCTCGTCGTGCTGCGCCATGCGCGCGAACTGGCGCAGCTGGTGGGCGCGCACCCGCGGCGGCAGGCGCGCCAGCAGCGGCCCGTCCAACGTGGCGCGCACAGCCGTCAGCAGGCTGGCCAGCAGGAAGGGCGCGCCGGCGGCCTCGCCGCCCTCGGTCAGCACCGCCGCGTACATGGCACGCGCCTCTGCCGGGATGGCCTTGAAGCCGCCGTAGGGTGGCGGGTCGGCGAACTGCGCCAGGAAGGCGCGCACGCGCGGCGCGCTATCGGGCAGATGCGCTCCACACAGCGCAAGCGCGCGCATGAGCTGGTCCGACAGGCGATCTTCGAAGCTGGAAATGTGTTGCGCTAGCATGGTAAGTCCTGGTGGCCCCATCCGGTCCGGTCTGCACGGCGTGCGATGACGCCTGGCAGCGGCCGCAAGTCGCGCACCTTATCCTGTTTATTTTCTTGCAACAACGAATTTAACGTAAATCATCGGAAATACCCGCACGATTGCGCGCTGCACAAGGCCATTCAAACCAGCACTTCCGGCACTTCGGGGTGGCTCAAAAAACCTTGCGGGCTGGCCGAGCGTCCATAGGCGCCCGACTGGAACACGACGACCAGGTCGCCGACCTGCGCTTTCGGCAATTCCATGCGCTCGGCCAGCAGGTCGAGCGGGGTGCACAGGGGCCCGACGACGGACGCCGTCTCGCGCTCGCCGGGGTCGCCGGAGGCGCTCATCCGGTTGCCGATCGCGACCGGGTAATTCTTGCGGATCACCTGGCCGAAATTGCCCGAGGCCGCCAGGTGGTGGTGCAGGCCGCCGTCGGTGACGAGAAAGACCTGGCCGCGCGAGAGTTTGCGGTCGACGACGCGCGCCACGTACACGCCGGCCTCGCCCACCAGGTATCTGCCCAGCTCGATCGACACCTGCGCCGCGGGCAGCTGTGCTTGAACGCGCGGCAGGGCGGCGTGCAGCGCTGCCCCGATCGGCGCCAGGTCGAGCGCCGCCTCTCCCGGAAAATAGGGGATGCCGAAGCCGCCGCCGATGTTCAGGATCCGCACCGGGTCGCGTGCGCCGTCGGCCAGCTGCTGCGCCAGGGCGAAGGTTTGCGCCTGCGCCTCGATGATCGCCTCGGCCTTTAAACTTTGCGAGCCGCTGAAGATGTGGAAGCCGAGCACGATCAGGCCGAGCTGCGCGCACAAGGCCAGCACGCGCGGCGCCTCCTCGGCGTCGATGCCGAACTGCTTGGCGCCGCCGCCCATGCGCATGCCCGAGCCCTTCAGTTCGTAGTCCGGATTGATGCGCAGGACCAGCAGCGGCGCGATGCCGAGTGCGTCGCCGACACGGGCCAGCGTGCGCAGCTCGCGCTCGGACTCGGCGTGCACCACGGCGCCGGCGGCCACCGCGCGCATCAGTTCGGCTTCCGACTTGCCGGGGCCGGCAAAGCTGATGCGGCTTGGGTCGATGCCGGTGTCGAGCGCCACTTTGAGTTCGCCGCTAGAGGCCACGTCGATGCCGTCCACCAACTGCACCATATGCTGCACCAGCGCCGGCATCGGGTTGGCCTTCATCGAAAAATGGAGCTCGACCGACTGCGGCAGGTGCGCACGCACATGGGCCACGCGCTCGCTGAGCAGGCGCCGGTCATAGGCATAGAACGGGGTGCTGCCGACGCGCTGCGCCAGGCGCGTGAGCGGCATGCCGCCCACCTGCAGGCAATCGCCGGCGACCGGGAACAGGGTCTGGGCGGCGTGGACCGGTTTGGCGTTCATGATGGGACTTTCAGACTGTCGAACAGGGACATCAAGGATTGCTGCAGCAGCTTGCGGTCGATCTTGCCGTTCGGGTTGCGCGGGAAGGGTTCGCTATGCAGGTGGATGTGGGCCGGCACCATCCAGGCCGGCAGGCGGCGCTGGCATTCCTTCAGCAAGGCGGCGCCCGCAAGCTGGTCATCCTTGGGCAGCGCCAGCAGTACGATGGCCTGGCCCAGCTGCGGATGCGGCACGCCGAAGGCGACCGCCTCCGTTACCTGGCCCGTGGCGTACACGACTTCCTCGACTTCCAGCGGGCTGACGCGGTAGCCGGACACCTTGATCATGTCATCGCCGCGGCCAATAAAATACAGGTAGCCCTCCTCGTCCATGCGCACCGTGTCGCCCGACCAGACGGCCATCTCGACCAGCGGCAGGGCCGGGTCCTGGCCCGGCGCCGGTTTAAAACGCTCGGCGGTTTTAAGGGGGTCGTTCCAGTAGCCGAGCGCGACGAGGGCGCCGCGGTGCACCAGCTCTCCCGGCTCGTTCGGCGCGCACGGCGTGCCGTCGGGACGCACCACCATCACCTGCGCGTTCGGAATCGCGCGCCCCATCGAATCCGGGCGGCGATCGAGTTCCGACGGCGGCAGGTAGGTCGACCTGAACGCTTCGGTGAGGCCGTACATCAGGAACAGTTGCGCCCTGGGCAAAGCCGCGCGCAGGGCCGCGACCGTGCTGGTGGGCAGGGCACCGCCGGAATTGGTTAAATAGCGCAGCGAACAATCCGCCGGCCATGGCAGGGAGGCCAGCTGCAGCCACAAGGGCGGCACCGCGGCCAGCCCCGTGATGCGCTCTTCAAGCACCGCTTTCAAAATGTCTTTGGCGAACAGGTGGTTGATCAGGACCGCGGTCGCGCCTTGTAAAAAGGCGCAGCTCAGCTGGCTCAGGCCGTAATCGAAACTGAGCGGCAGCAGCGCCAGGATACGGTCCTGCGGCCCGATCGCCAGGTAGCCGGCAACGCTGTGCGCGCCGGCCACCATGTTGCGGTGCGACAGCACCACGCCCTTCGGTTTGCCGGTGCTGCCCGAGGTGTACAGGATCGCGGCCATGTCGGCGTCGATCGGGCGCCGCGCCGCCAGGGTGGATGGCGCCGGCAGCGCCTGCGCGTCTTCCCAGGCACGGACCTCGCGCGCCGCATGCGGCTGGGCGGCGCCGGTGACGAACACCGTGCGCAGGTCGGGACAGGCGGCCAGCACCGCGTTCAATTGCAGCAGCCGTTCCGGCGAGGTGACGAGGATGCGCACCTTGCAGTCGGCCAGGATGTGGGCGACCTGCTCGGGTTTCAATTGCGGGTTGACCGGCACGAACACGGCGCCGGCGCGTGAGGCGCCGAACATCGCGGCCACGTTCTCGACCCGCTTTTCCAGGAACACGGCGACGCGCTCGCGCGGCTGGACGCCGGCGCCGATCAGGGCCCCGGCCGCGCCGTCCACGAGCGCGGCCAGCGCGGCGTAATCGAGGCGCTGGGCGCCATGCACCAGCGCCTCGGCAGCGGGCGTGCGGCGCGCGGAATCGAACAGGAAATCGTGGATCAGGTCAGCCATCTTCAGGGTCAATGCAGGGTCAATGCAGGGTCAATGCGGGTGCAGGCGGGAGCGCGCGGCCCGGGGTCATACAGGTCCGCAATCTTAACAGCTCGCAGCTTGTTGGCCGCGCCGATTGCGCTGTTTCCGTGGCAAATGGGCATGTCTCGTGGCAAATTTTTCAACACCCGGTTTATACTGGCCGGATGCTCGCGAACCCGCTCCCTGGCCGGCCCCTGATTCCGCTGGCGCCGATCCTGTCGGCGTCCTCGTTCCGGCGCGCCGCCGGCGCGCGCGTGCACACCGTGCTCGACGCCGGCGAATACCGCCTGGTCACCAGCGGGCGCGTGGCCATCGCGCTGGCGCTGCGCGAGATCGGCATCCAGCCGGGAGACAGCGTCCTGGTGCCGGCTTACCACAGCGGCTCGATGATCCCGCCGGTGCTCTGGCGCGGCGCCACACCCGTGTTCTACCGCCTGCACGCGAATGCGGCGGTCGACCTGGGCGACCTGGCGGACAAAATCGGTCCCGCCACGCGCGCGGTGATGGTCACCCATTACTTCGGCTTCCCGCAAGACATGGCGCCGATCCGCGCCCTGTGCGACGCGCGCGGCTTATCGCTCATCGAAGACTGCGCCCACTGTTTTATCGGCGAGCATGGCGGGCGCCCGGTCGGCGCCTGGGGCGATTACGCGATTGCCAGCAGCATGAAATTTTTACCGATTTACGAGGGCGGCGCGCTGGTCTCGGCACGCCACAGCCTGGACAAGGTCGTGCTGCGCTCGGCCGGTAGCGGCTTCGAGGCAAAAGTCGCCCTCAATTCCCTGGAACGGGGATTCGCCTATGGCCGCCTGCCGGCCGTGCGCCTGGCCCTGGCGCTGCCGCTGCGCGCGAAAGGCGCATTATGGGGCCTCTTCAAACGCAGGCACAGCGGGCCGGCCCCGGCGCTGGCGCCCGACTCGTCCGACAGCAGTTTCAATTTCGATCCCGCCTGGGTCGACAAGCGCTCGTCGCTGTTCGCGCGCGCCATGCTGAAGCTGGCCGCGCCAGGCCGCATCCAGGCGCTGCGCCGCAGCCATTACGCGCGCCTGGAAGCGGCGGTGCAAGGCCTGCCCGGCGTGCGCCCGCTGCATCCCCATTTGCCCGACGGCGCCTGCCCCTGGGTATTCCCGCTGCTGGTCGACAACCCGGAACCCCTGTTCGCGCGTTTAAAGGCGCTGGGCGTGCCGCTGACGCGCTTCGGCACACCGCAATGGAACGGTGTCGACGCCGGCACCTGCGCCAACAGCGCGCTGCTGGCGCGCCATGTGCTGGCCCTGCCCTGCCACCAGGAGCTGACGGAACAGGAAATCGCCTGGCTCACCATGCGCCTGCGCGAGGCGCTGACCCCATGAGCTGGCAACTGTTCCCCGCGCGCGAATTCGCGCGCCATGCCGCCGACTGGACGCAGCTGCATGCCTCGCTGCCGGCCAGCCACGCATCGGGCCTGCTGGCGGGGCAGTTCGTCGCGCCCCTGGTCGAGCAATTCGGCCGCGGCGATGTGCTGCTGGCCTGCTGGCGCCAGGACGGCGCGCTGCGCGCGATGGCGCTCGTGCGCCCGAGCCGGCGCGGCGCCTGGAGCACCTTCCAGCCGGCGCAGGCGCCGGTCGGGCTGTGGCTGCAGCAGCCGGACCTGGACACTGCGGCATTGGCGCGCAGCCTGCTCGGCGCCCTGCCCGGCTTCCCGCTGCTCCTGGGGCTGACGCAAATGGACCCGATGCTGCTTGCCCGTCCCGCCGCCGGGCCGTGCACGCGCACCCTCGACTACATCGACACGGCGCGCGTGACCCTGGCCGGCAGTTTCGAGGCGTACTGGAATGCGCGCGGCAAAAACCTGCGCGGCAATTTGAAGAAGCAGCGCGCGCGCCTGGAACGCGACGGCGTGCAAACCCGCATGGTGGTCGAGCGCTTGCCGGCCGCGATGGCGCAGGCGGTGGCCGACTACGCCCGCCTGGAAACGTCGGGCTGGAAGGGCGGCGAAGGCACGGCCGTCGGCGTCGACAATGCCCAGGGCCGCTATTACCGCGCCATGCTCGAAGGGATGGCGGCAACAGGTGCCGCCAGCGTTTACCGCTATTATTTCGGCGCGCAGCTCGTCGCCATGGACCTGTGCGTCGAAGACGGCGCCGGCATCGTGGTGCTGAAGACGGCCTACGACGAAAGCGTGCCCTCGAACCTGTCGCCGACCCTCCTGATGCGCGAGGAAGCCTGCCGCAGCCTGTTCGACGCGGGCCGTTTCGAACGGCTAGAATTCTACGGGCGCGTGATGGAATGGCATACGCGCTGGACGGAAGAGGTACGCACTATGTACCATGTGAATTATTACCGCTGGCCGGGACTGGGCCGACTGCACACGCTGTTGGAGGCGCGCTCCCGCCCGGCCAACCCAACCACGACAAATTTATGAAGTACCTTGAAGAAGTCAAAACCCTCTTGATCGACGTGCTGCACCTCGGCCCGGCCGGCGACACCCTGACCGCCGATTCGCCGCTGCTGGGCAGCCTGCCCGAGCTCGACTCGATGGCGGTGGTCACGCTGATCGGCGCACTGGAGGACCATTTCGGCATCATGGTCGACGATGACGACATCAGCGCCAGCACCTTCGCCACGCTCGGCAGCCTGGCCGCTTTTGTTGCCGCGCGCGCCGACTGAATGAACGTCCCGGGCCATCCGAGCGCCGACGCGTTCTTCCTCGACACTCCCGACGGACCGCGCTTTTGCCTCTACCACGCCCCACGCGGCGTGTGCCGCGGCGCGCTGGTGTACGTCCACCCGTTCGCCGAAGAGATGAACCGCTCGCGCCGCATGGCCGCCCTCGCCGCGCGCGCACTGGCCGCGCAAGGCGTGGGCGTGCTGCTGCTCGACCTGCACGGCTGCGGCGACAGTGCGGGCGACTTCGGCGACGCCAGCTGGGATGGCTGGCTGCGCGACATCGCCTGCGCGCGCGCCTGGATCGAAGCACGGCTCGAATGCAGCGCCGGCCTGTGGGGCCTGCGCGTCGGCGCCCTGCTCGCGGTGCTGCATGCGCAACGTGCACCGGTGGCGCCGCAGCGCCTGCTGCTGTGGCAGCCGGTAACGGCGGGCTCGGGCTACCTGAATGGCTTCCTGCGCCTGCGCCTGGCCGGCGAACTGCTGGCCGGCGGCAGCGACAGCGGCGGCACCGAGGCCCTGCGCGAAAGCCTGGCCGCCGGCGAAGCGCTCGAAATCGCCGGCTATACCCTGAGTCCGCAACTGGCCGCCGGGCTGGATGCGGCCGACGCGCGCGCGCGCGGCCCGCGCTGCGCGATCCACTGGTTCGAAGTGATGGCCGCCGCCGGTCGCGCGCTGCCGCCGGCCGCCGTGCGCGTGGCCGACACCTGGCGCCTGCAGGGCAGCCGGGTCGACGTGCACCAGGTGGTGGGCCCGCAATTCTGGAGCGCGCCCGAGACGATCGACTGCCCGGCCCTGCTGGCGGCGACACTGGCCTGCCTGGAGAATCCCGATGCTTGACGAACGCGCGCTTGCCTTTCCCTGCCACGGCGCCTGGCTGTACGGCATCCTGAGCTTGCCGGCCGTATCAAGCACGCCGCTCCAGCGCGGCGTACTGATCGTCGTCGGCGGCCCCCAATACCGCGCCGGCAGCCACCGCCAGTTCACGCTGCTCGCACGCGACCTGGCCGCCGCCGGCATCCCGTCCCTGCGCTTCGACTATCGGGGCATGGGCGACAGCGAGGGGGACTTGCAGGATTTCGAGAACGTCGACGCCGATTTACGCGCCGCGCTCGACCGCTTTTTCGCGGAAGTGCCGGGCTTGAACGAGGTCGTACTCTGGGGCCTGTGCGACGGCGCCTCGGCCGCGGCCATGTACGCGCCCCAGGACGCACGCGTAGCCGGGCTGGTGCTGTTGAACCCCTGGGTGCGCACCGAGGAAGGCGCGGCGCGCGCCACCATCAGGCATTATTACAAGGACCGCCTGTTCGACGCGCGCCTGTGGAAAAAAGTCACGAGCGGCCAGTTCGATATGAAAGCATCGGTGCGTTCGCTGTGGGACAACGTCGGCAAGGCGTTTGGACCGTCACGCGGCACCGGCCCTGCCGCCGGCGCTTCTGCGCCGCTGCCGGAACGTATGCAGGGCGCGCTGACCCGGTTCACAGGGCGCGTCCTGGTCGTCCTCAGCGGCGCCGACCTGACGGCTCAGGAATTCGCCGGCCTCTCCAGCCGTCCCGGCGCCTGGCAGCGCCTGCTGGACTCATCGCGTTTCACGTGCCAGCAGATCGACAAGGCCGACCACACGTTCTCGCGCCGGCCCTGGCAGGACCAGGTCTCGCACTGGACGCGCGACTGGCTGCGCAGCTGGTAGTTAATTTAAAGTAAGTTCAAAAACCTCGTCTTCGAGGGCTGCTCGATCCGGGCAATACCGGCCGCGCCATTTTAGGCCGATCTCGGCTACCCGGCATCGGATTGGAAAGAAATTAAAGCAAGCTGCCTGGCACTTGCTTTTCCAGCCCAATAAAAACGACACCAACTGGTGTTTGTTATTTACTAGCAGTTGTCCCCAACGTATATTGGTTGTCATAAAACTGTCATAAATTTTATGCCAACCCATCAAATTCCCTTGAATCTTCGTGCCATTGGGCGGGCGCTCGCGATACTCATTTGCAGTCTGCTTGCCGCGAGCTTGCTTGGACAGATCAGCCGTTTCGAATTTGGGCATGACCAGGTCTTCGGCCTGGTACGGCTTTTTAACGTCAATGAAGAGAACAATGTTCCGACCTTTTTCGCGGTATTGCTGACCATTGGCAGTGTCCTGTTATTGATGGTCATCGGCTTTGCGAGCAGGCAGGCCAGGAAAAACGACAGTCGTTACTGGTTCGCCCTGGCGGCGGGCTTCCTTTTTTTGAGTTATGACGAGGCGTTTCAAGTACATGAACGACTTGGCGATCCGATGCGGCAGCTGTTGGGTAAGAGCAAGCTGGGCTTTCTCTACTTCGGGTGGGTGGTGCCAGCAATCATTCTCGTTTGCGTGCTTGCTTTATTCTTTGTAAAGTTTCTTCGTCGTCTGCCGGCGAGTTCCCGTCGCTGGATGCTGTTTTCAGGGTGCATATACCTCAGCGGCTGCATCGGCATGGAACTCATCGGTGGGAAGTATTTCGTCATGTACGGCAAAGACACACTCATGTACAGCTTGCTGACGACCATCGAGGAAGGCCTTGAAATGTCTGGTATGGCGACATTCATCTATACCCTGCTGGGACATATCGCCGGGACATACACAAAGATCGAACTCCACATCTACGCTGCTGCGGCTGCGCACGCGGCGGGTCAGGCAGAGTTCAGCTGAATCGCCGCGACTGTCGTCACGCTTGGGCCATCATTACGTGGCCAAGGGTATCAGCGTGCGCCGCTGCGCTGGCATTCGGAAAAATTGTCGAAGGCGCCATAGGCCCGCCTCAAGCCGCGCGCGGGTCCGCACAGGCCGGCGCCAGGCATGCCCGCATCCTGGCGCGGCACATCATCTCGCCAGCGCAAGTCCAGCCGCGCCGGATCGGCGAACAGGCTGCGCTGCGGATGGTGTCCCAGATACAGCTGCCAGATCGGCGTAGCGCGGTTGTCGCCGGCGCGCAACACGCCGCCTTCATCCGAGCGCAGCGGCCCGTCGACCAGGTTGCCCTCGAGCGTCGCGCTGCTGGTGGCAAAGCGCACCTGCACGCCGGCCGTATCAAGCACGGTGTTGTCGAGCACCTGGGTGCTTGAGGCGCTGTTCAGATAAATGCCGACGTCCGAGCAGCCGGCCACCAGGTTGGCGCGCAGGATGCCGCCATCGTGCTCGGTGATGCAGCGGCCGTCGCGGCAATACGGTTTGCCGGTGCCGCCGCCGCCCAGGGACAGGCCGATGCGTTTTCCCGGCTGGCCGGCCAGCGCCGTCGCGCACAGCACCACATTGCGTTCGAAGACGGTGCGTTCGGCGGCGCCCTTGGCAAAGGCGCCGTAGCTGATGCCGTCGCCGCCGCGCTTGACGAAGTCGTGGATCAGGTTGGCGCGAATGGTCCAGTCGCTGGCCGCGACCAGGTCGATCGGCGTGACCGGGTGCGCGGTCTGGCGCGGTGCCTTGTTGCCCAGGGTGTTCGATTCGATCAGGCCGTGGTCGGGAAAGGCGCCGCGCTCGCCGTTGATTTTAAAATGGGCGTTGAAGTCGCGCAGCGTGTTGTTGCGGGCGACGAAATGGTGGGCGTCGCCGACCACGTGGAAGGCATGGTCGCAGCTGTCGTCGTGCTTGCAGGCGCCGCGCAGGTCGAGGTTTTCAAAGCGCCAGTACGGCGCTTTGACCGTAAACCCTTCGCGCACCGCGACGGCGATGCGCACCGTGCCTGGATGCGCCGCGCGCACCACGATCGGCGCGCCGGCGGTCCCTGCGCGGCTCGCATACACGGTGCGGTGCAGCGCGTAGTCTCCCGGCAGCAAGGTGATGACGTCGCCCGGCGCGGCGTTGGCCATCGCCCGCCACGCTTCCTCGCCGGAGGCGACCAGGCGCTCATTGCCGGCCGGCGCCGCGGGGCCGACCGTCTGGGCGCCCAGGGTCAGCGCCGGGGGCAGATACGGGCCGCTCGCGCCGCGGTCGAGGCGCAGCAGCGTGCCTGACACGAAGCGGCCGGCGTCTTCGATCAGGGCGTTGTGGCCGCTGGTCCGCTTGAGGATGTAGGGCGCCAGCGCACGCGGCGTGACGCCTTCGGACTGCAGGTAGTACAAGCCGGCAGCGGCGCCGGCGGCCGCCAGCACCAGCGGCATAGCCAGCACCATGAACAGCTTCATGCGGCGGTCTTGACGTTGTGACGGCTCATCAGGTCGTACATGGTCGGGCGGCTGATGCCGAGGATTTCGGACGCCTTGACGATATTCCCGTCGACCCGCGCCAGCGCCTTGATGATCGCCTTGTACTCGGCTTCGTCGCGCACCTGGCGCAGGTTGATCGGCTCTTCTTCCAGGCCCTCGCCCGGCAGGCCGAGGTCGTCGGCGACGATGGTATTCCCGTCGGCCATGATGACGGCGCGCTTGATGTAATTTTCCATCTCACGCACATTGCCCGGCCACGGATAAGCCTCGATGGCGGCGATCGCGTCCGGCGCGAAGTGCAGCGCCGAGCGTCCTTCGGCGGCGCAGAATTTGTTCTTGAAATGGTGGGCCAGCAGCGCGGCGTCGCCTTCGCGTTCGCGCAGCGGAGGAATGGTCACCACGATCTCGGACAGGCGGTAATACAAGTCTTCGCGGAAGCGGCCGGTGGCGCACAGTTCCTTGAGTTTCTGGTGGGTCGCGCAGACGATGCGCACGTCGACCGCGATTTCTTCGTGGCCGCCGATGCGCTCGATCACGCGCTCCTGCAGGAAGCGCAGCAGTTTGGCCTGCAGCGGCATCGGCAAATCACCAACTTCATCGAGGAAGAAAGTGCCGCCGTGGGCCAGTTCGACCTTGCCCTTGGTCTGCTTTGCCGCGCCTGTAAACGCGCCCTTTTCGTAGCCGAACAGTTCGCTTTCCAGCAGGTTTTCGGGAATCGCCGCGCAGTTGATCGCCATGAAGCGTTCTTTCGCGCGTGGCGAGAGGGCGTGCACGGCGCGCGCCAGCACTTCTTTGCCGGTGCCCGATTCGCCCAGCAGCATCACCGAGGCCGAGGTCGGGGCGACCTTTTCGACGTTGCGGCAGATTTTGAGCATGCTCGGTGCGCGCGAAATCACGCCCGACATCGGCGAATCGGCTTGCTGCTGCTGCATGCGGCGGTTTTCCTGCTGCAGTTCGTGCAGGAAGAAGGCGCGCTGGATCACCAGGTTCAGCACCTCGGGGTCGCACGGCTTCTGGTGGAAATCGTAGGCGCCCAGGCCGATCGCTTTTACCGCATTCGTGTGGTCCTGGTTGCCGGTCAGGACGATCACGCGCGTGTCCGGGGCCAGCGCCAGGATCTGCTGCAAGGTGGCGAGACCTTCGGTCGAGCCGTCCGGGTCGGGCGGCAGGCCCAGGTCCATCGTCACCACCGCCGGCTCGTGGCGGCGGATTTGCGCGAGCGCCGCTTCGCGGTCGCCGGCAACGGCCACGTCATAGGCGTCGAGACTCCATTTGAGCTGCTTTTGCAGGCCGGGGTCGTCTTCGATGATCAGGAGTTTCTGTTTGTTCTGGGTCACGTTAATCCTCGGGTCAGGCTGCCCGGTCAATGAGCAGCGCATCCTGCTGGTAAAGCGGCAGGATGACTTTGAAAGTGGTGCCGAACGTCGGCCTGCTGGAGACTTCCAGGCGTCCGCCCAGTTCGTTGATGTATTCGCGGCTTTCGAAGACGCCGATGCCCATGCCGGCCGACTTGGTCGACTCGAACGGCTTGAACAGGCGCTCGCGGATGAAGTCTTCGCTCATCCCTTCGCCGGTGTCGGCGATGGCGATCCAGACCGCTTCGCCTTCGCGCCCCAGGCCGATGGTGACCTGGCCGTCCTTGGGCGTGGCTTCGATCGCGTTCTGGATCAGGTGGCCGACGACGCGCTCGAGGCGCTCGCGGTCGGCCAGCACGCGCAGGCCGCTCTCGCGCACATCTAACTGCGGACGCGGCTCGAACGCCGCCTTGTTGGCCACCGCCTGGCGCACGACCTGGTCCACCGCCAGCGGCACCGGCTTTTCCTCGACATCGATGCGCGAGAGTTTTTGCAGCATCAGGCGCATTTTTTGCACCGACAGCGACACCGTTTCCAGCATGTCGGCCTGGAACTCGGGGTTGTGCTTGTGCTTCTCGGCGTTCGCGTTCATCAGGGACAGCTGCGAGACCAGGTTTTTCAGGTCGTGCACGACAAAGGTCGACATGCGGTTGAAGGACTCGAACTGGCGCGCCACCATCAGCGCGTTGGCCGCGTCCTGCTGGGCCAGGTAGCTGGCGGCCTGGCTGCCGGCGATTTCCAGCAAGTCGAGCACTTCCCAGTTCAGCTTGACGCGGCTGCGCGCGTTCTGCAGCACCACGAAACCGGACAGTTTCGTCCCCATCATGAGCGGCACCACCAGCCAGCCGCGCGGCCAGGCCAGCAGCCATTCGGGCAATACTAGCCCTTCGTATTTTTCCGGGTCGTCCGCGTATTCGCCGAGGTCGATCACCCACTGGGTCGATTCGAGGAAGCGGCACAGGGAGCCATCCGCCGGCTCGACGATCTCCGGCAGCGGCACGTCCCAGCCGGCGACCGGCTCGAAGCGGCCGCCGTCGCGGCGCTGCCAGAGCGCCCCGCCCGGGCTTTCGACGAGGGCCGCCACCGCCTGCACGGTTCGCTCGCCCAGGTGCGGCCCGGCTTCGGACAGGGTGCGCGTAAAGCGCATCCATTCTTCGCGGTAGTCGTAGCCGTAACTATAAAAATGCTTGCTGATGAAGACCTTCAGCCAGGCGCGGAAGGTGCCCGAGAACAGGATCCCG
>JANNNC010000115.1:0-14124 GCA_031398335.1 Massilia sp. | reverse complement strand
CCGAGAACAATCATGGGAAAAGCCGGAAGGGGGAAGCGGAAGCTGGCATTGTAAAGCACATGCGCAGAGGGTGCGGGCGTCCATTCAATCGTTGGCAGACGCGTAACGCAGGGTGGGCTCTGTAGCCCACGCGTTCGTGCGGTAGCGTTCGAATGCATGCCACCACGGATCACAGGGTGAACCGCGTGGGCTCGAGAGCCCACGCTGCAAGGTCAAAGCGCTTACGGGCGCGCCAGCAGCTCCTTGTGCGCATTCCTCAGCATCGCCACCGTATCGTCCCAGCCGATACAGCCGTCGGTCACCGAACAGCCATACTTCAACTGCGTCAGGTCGCCTGGAATCGGCTGGTTGCCCGCCACGATGTTCGATTCGATCATCACGCCGACCAGCGAGCCGTTGCCGTGCTTGATCTGCTGGATCACGTCCGACATCACCAGCGGCTGCAGCTCGGGCTTCTTGTAGCTGTTCGCATGCGAGCAGTCGACCACCAGGTTGGCCGGCAGGCCGGCCTTTTTGAGGGCTTGTTCGGCGATCGTGACCGAGACCGAATCGTAGTTCGGACGGTCGCCGCCGCCGCGCAGCACGACGTGGCCGTAGCCGTTGCCGCGGGTGCGCACGATCGAGACCGCGCCCTTGTCGTTGATACCCAGGAACGCATGCGGATTGGCCGAGGACAGCACCGCGTTGATCGCGATGCTCACATCGCCGTCGGTGCCGTTCTTGAAGCCGACCGGCGTCGACAGGCCCGACGACATCTCGCGGTGGGTCTGCGATTCGGTGGTGCGCGCGCCGATCGCGGTCCAGGCAATCAAATCGCCCAGGTACTGCGGCGAAATCGGATCGAGCGCCTCGGTGGCGGTCGGCAGGCCCAGTTCGCAAACGTCAATCAAGAACTGCCGTGCGCGCTCCATGCCGACGTCGACCTGGAACGAGTCGTCCATGAACGGGTCGTTGATATAGCCCTTCCAGCCGGTGGTGGTACGCGGCTTCTCGAAGTACACGCGCATCACCAGCAGCATCGTGTCGGCCACTTCTTCCTGCAAGGCCTTCAGGCGGCGCGCATAGTCCAGGCCCGCTTCCGGATCGTGGATCGAGCAGGGGCCGACGACGACGAACAGGCGCGGGTCCTTGCGGTCGAGGATGTCGCGCAGCGCGGCGCGGCCCCCCATGACGGTGGCGGCGGCGCGATCGGACAGCGGCAGCTTGGCGTGCAGCTCGGTCGGGGTAGGCATGCGCCCGAACGAGGTGACGTTGGTATTTTCGATATCTGGAGTGATCAGCATGGTGCGGTCCGTTGGACAAAGTTTGATCAACGAGTGTAGCGCCAAAAATGCATATCTGCAGCATTCAAGTCAAAAGCAGGGCAAACCCGTGACGGTGTAAGCTGTCGGCATGGACACCGAAACCCGCCCCAGCCCCCTCTCCGAACCCTTTCCCGCCGCCCGTTTCATCAAGGAGATCGGCCGCGGCGTGAAAGGCGCGCGCAGCATGACGCGCGACGATGCCGCCGCCCTCTATGGCGCCATGTTGGAGGGCCGCGTTTCCGACCTCGAACTGGGCGCCATCCTGCTCGCCATGCGCATCAAGGGCGAGTCGGTCGACGAACTGGCCGGCTTCATGGACGCGGCCGAAGTGGCGTTCGCGCCGCTGCCCGCGCCTCCCGGCGAGTTCGCGCCGGTGCTCGTGCCCAGCTATAACGGCGCGCGCAAGCTCGCCAACCTCACGCCTCTGCTGGCGCTGCTGCTGGCGCGCGAAGGCGTGCCGACGCTGGTACACGGGGTACGCAGCGACCCGGGCCGCGTCACCACAGCCGAGATCCTGGCCGAGCTGGGCCTGGCCGAAGCGTCCACCAGCGCCGCCGTGCACGACGCCTTCGCCGCCGGCCGCCCGGCCTTCATGCCGATCGAAACGCTGGCGCCCAGCCTCGCGCACATGCTGTCGCTGCGGCGCATCCTCGGCGTGCGCAACTCCACGCACACGATCGTGAAAATCCTGCAGCCCTTCGAGGGCGCGGCCTTGCGGCTGGTGTCGTACACCCACCCGGAGTATCTGCAGGCCCTGGGCGACTACTTCATGACGGCCGCCAGGCATGAACGGGGCGACGCCTTCCTGATGCGCGGCACCGAAGGGGAAACGGTGGCGAATCCGCACCGCGCCCAGCAGATCGACTGGTTCCATGGCGGGGAGCGCACGCTCCTGGTCGAGCGCGACGCGCCGGCCGACATCCTGGCCGAGGTGCCGGAAGCGCGCGATGCGGCGGCCACCGCGGCCTGGATCGCCGCTGCGCTGCGCGGCGAGGTCCCGGTGCCACCCTCGATCACGGCGCAGGTCGCCGCCTGCGTGCGCGCCGCACGCGCACTGCGCAGCGGATGATTCGTTAGCGCAGGTCGGGCGCTCGCCCGGCCTGCCACATTTCCCACCGCCCCGTTCGCGGGCGGATCACTTCTTGACACTACAAAAGTGCTGGCTCTTGCGAAAACGCAAGGCCTAAACACGTCCCGTGACCGACATTACTTCCTAATAAATTTACATGCAGAAACGATTTGCTGATTTGCGGCAAAAACATCACGCGTCTTTTGTTGCACGATGGCAATCGATGCCGTAACGCAACCCAATCGGTCTCCTGGCCGATACCAATGTCGCGTTCGGTCTAGTTGTCAGACAAGTCCGGCTCAACGGGCCGGTCCTCCAAAATGTGAAGGATGATCAGCATGACCAAGAACTCCAGCTTTACCTCGCATGGTTTCCGCTTCGCCGTCCTGGCACTGGCAATCGCCGGCGCCGGCAGCGCAAATGCTGCAAGCGTCCCTGCCGGCACGACCAGCACCGTCGTTTCGCCGATCGCCATCACCAAGGCCGCCGACCTGGCGTTCGGCAGCTTCGCCGCCGGCGCTGCGCTTGGCACCGTCACGGTCACCCCGGGCGGCGCCCGCACCGTGGGTGGCGGCGTGACGGCGGTGGCCAGCACGAGCACCGCAGCGAAGTTCGACGTGACCGGCGCGTCGGGCATGGGTTACTCGATCAGCGTCGTTGCAACCCCTCTGAGCGACGGCGGCAGCAACACGATGACTTTCACGCCGATCAGCGACCTGACTGCCAGCGGCAGCACCTCCGGCACCGTGACGGTCGGTTCGCTGACCGGGGGCGCGCAGAGCATCTTCGTCGGTGGCGTACTGAGCGTGGCTGCGAACCAGGTCGCCGGCACCTACAGCGGCACCGTCACCGCAACGGTCGACTACAACTGAGAAATGGATAGCGGCGTAGTCCGTTCTTGATCATGCTGGTACGCCGTTACCGTTTCGCCATCCTTGTGGGCAGCGCCGTCCTGGCGCTGTTCGTTATTCCTGCGCCCGATGCGCGCGCCCAGCAGGTCGGGCTAAGCAATATCCGCGGTCTCGATTTCGGCCGTTTCGTGGCCGGCAGCGGCGGCACCGTCGTCCTTACCCCCGGCGGCCTGCGTTCGCGCACCGGCGCCGTCGTCCTGCTCCACTCTCCAAACGCCGGCCAGGCTGGCTTCAATGTCAATCGCGTCAATGACGACAAGACCGCCGTCGGCATCAGCATGCCGCCCAACGGCAGCATCAGGCTCAACAGCGGCGCCAACAGCATGGCAGTCGACAGTTTCGTCAGCTCGCCCGCGTCGACGATGTCGATCCAGACCCCCCAGGTGCTGTCGGTCGGCGCGACGCTCACCGTGGCGCCGAACCAGGCGCCCGGTAATTATTCCGGCACGTTTTCCGTGACCGTCAACTATCAGTAACCTTGCCGCCATCACCATCGCCGTTTCGGCACCGTGAAAAGGACACCACCATGCTTTCCTCCTCATTCGCATCTGTCTGTGCCGCTCGCCTGGCGCTGCGCGCCGTGTTTGCCTGCCTGCTGCTGGCGCCCTTGCTCCCGGCCCGCGCCGAACTGATGCTGCATCCGACCCGCATCGTGTTCGACAAGAACACGCGCGCCGCGCAGATCGAGTTGATCAACAACGGCAGCAAGCCGGCCAGCTACCGCATCTCGCTGGTGAACCGCCGCATGACCGAGGCCGGCCAGTTCGAGGTGGCCGAGACGGCGCAGGAGGGAGAGCGCTTTGCCGACGAGATGCTGCGCTATTCGCCGCGCCAGATCACCTTGCAGCCCGGGACGGCCCAGACCGTGCGCGTGATGCTGCGCAAACCCGCCGAGCTGGCCGAGGGCGAATACCGCTCGCACCTGCAGTTCGACAAGCTGCCCGATGTCGAAGGCAACGCCAGCATCGAGAGCCAGGGCAAGGGCGGCACCCAGATCGGCGTGGTGCTGAACGCGCTGGTCGGCGCGTCGGTTCCGGTCATCGTCCGTCACGGCAGCCCGAGCGCCGGCGTGCAGCTGGCGGACCTGGCCTTGCGCAAGGACGAAGCGGGACGGGCCCAGCTCGCGCTGCAGTTCGAACGCGAGGGCGGCAACTCGGTGTATGGCGACGTCAGCGTCACCTTTACGCCAAAAAATGGCACGCCGCGCAGCCTGGCCCAGGTCGGCGGCATTGCCGTCTACACGCCGAACCGCGTGCGCAAGGCTACGCTGCCGCTGCAAGTGCCGGCCGGCGTGGCGCTGGCCGGCGGGCTGCTCGAAGTGAGCTACCGCGACCGGCCGGAAGCCGGCGGCAAGCTGCTGGCCCAGGCCAGCCTGAACCTGCCTTGACCACCCCGGCCGATCGCCTGGCTGTCCACTGCTTGCGTGCCGGGCCATGAGCTGCGCGGCCGATCCACGATTCATGCAGCCGATCCGCACGGGCTTGATTGTCACGGCGCTGGCGCTGCTGCCGGCAGCGCTGCCGGCTTTCCAGCCGGTCACCGCGGCGCCCGTCCAGGCGAATGAGGCAAACCTGGTCCTGCTCGAGGTGCGCCTCGGCAGCCAGGTGCTGTCCGATGCCGTCACGGCCTACGAGATCGGACGCGACGTCTACCTCCCGCTGGGGGACATGGCGCGCCTGCTGACGCTGGCGATCCGCGTGACGCCGGGCGAAGGCCGTGCCAGCGGCTACATCCTGGCCGAGCAGCGCAATTTCAGCCTCGACGTGCAGGGGCAGGCGCTCGACATCGCCGGACGCCGCGAAGCGTTCGACCCGGCGCAGGTCCGGCTGGAGGGGGGCGAGATCTACGTGGCCAGCCGGCTGCTGGCGCGCTGGCTCCCGGTCGACCTCGACGTCGACATGTCCAGCCTGGCCCTGAAGGTGCGTCCGCGCGAACAGTTGCCACTGCAGGCGCGCCTGGCGCGGCGCGAGCGCGGCAGCCTGCCGGGTACGCCCGGCGGTTACATCGATCCCGGCTATCCGCGCCTGGCCACGCCCTACCGCCTGGCCGACGTGCCCTTCATCGACCAGACGCTCGGATTCGCATTCGACAAGCGCGGCGGCCGGCGCCAGGGCGACGCGTTCTACACCGGCTACCTGACCACCGATTTGCTGGGCATGGAAGCGGCGCTGTACGCCAGCCGCAACCGCCTCGACCCCTCGTCCGGGGTGCGCCTGACGCTCGGGCGCAACGACCCGGATGGCGGCCTGCTCGGCCCCCTGGGTGCGCGCAGCGCGCTGTTCGGCAGCGTGCCGGTCCCTGGCGTGGCGAATGTCTCGATGAGCAGCGCGACCGGCAACGGCATCGCCCTGAGCAACCGTCCGCTCGACCAGCCGACCAGTTTTGACCGCCACACGCTGCAGGGCGATTTGCCGCCCGGCTGGGATGTCGAGCTGTATTACAACGAGGCGCTGGTCGGTGTCCGGCAATCGCGCGCCGATGGCAAGTACAGCTTTCCCGACCAGCCGCTGGTCTATGGCCCGAACGAATTCCGGCTCGTATTCCACGGGCCGCTGGGGCAGTCGCGCGTCGAACGCCAGTCCTTCCTGCTCGAACAGTCGGCGCTGCGGCGCGGGGCATTGTTCTACGACCTTGCCGCGCACCGCGACCAGGCAGGGCGCAAGCGGGCGCTGGCCCAGTTCGAGTGGGGCATGAGCGAACACCTCAACGTCACCGCCGGCTGGCAGCGCGTGCCGCTGTACGGGGCCGCGCGCCGCTATGCCAACCTGGGCCTGCGCGGCTACTACCAGAGCCTCATCCTGACCGCCGACGCTCTCAAGGCCGACGACGGCGGGCGCCTGGCCCAGCTGGGCTTGAAGACCCGGATCGGCAATGCCGCGCTGACGGCCAGCCGGGCCCGCCTGGACGGCTTCACCAGCGAATTCTTCGCGCCCACCAGCGACCCGGTGCGCACCCGCGACGAGCTGCGCGCCGAAGGCGTGCTGGCGCTGGGAGAAGCCAACTTCTTGCCGCTCTCGCTGCAGCTCAGGCGCGACGTGCTCCTGTCGGGCGTGGAAAACCGCGAAGCCCAGGGGCGCCTGTCGGCCTACCGCGATGGCACCGCACTCAGCAATTCCTTGCGCTGGCAGTCGCTGGGCGGCGCCAGGCGCTCCGACGGCATGCTGCAGGTCAGCCGCAGGGTGGCCGGCATCGGCCTCACCGGCCAGCTGCAATACACGCTGGCGCCGGAGACTTCCCTCGGCAGCGCGGCCGTTTCGGCCGACTGGTACTTGCTCGATGGCTACCTGTTCAACCTCGGCCTGGCGCGCATGTTCCAGGACCGCGAGGTGCGCGCCACCGGCTCGCTCAACCAGAGCCTGGGCAGTTTTGGCTTTGGGGTGAGCGGCTTTTATTCGACCCGCCACGCGTACGGCGTCGGCCTGCAGTTGTTCATGGCAATGGGACTGGAGCCACGCAGCAGGCGCCTCTTGACGGAGGCCCAGCCGATGGCGAACATGGGCGCGGCCTCGCTGCGCGTGTTCCTCGACAAAAACCTGAACGGCGAGATGGACGCTGGCGAGGAGGGCGTGCAGGGTGCGGGCTTCACCGTCAACGGCGCCCACTATGGCGTGCGGACCGATGCCGGCGGCGTAGCCTGGCTCGGACGCCTGCCGCCCAGCCAGCATACCGACATCGGGATCGACCTCAACACGCTCGAAGATCCGCAGTGGCAGCCGCGCGTAAAGGGCGTGCGCATCGTGCCGCGCCCCGGCAAGGTCAGCCAGGTCGATTTCGCGGTCGGCATCACCGGCGAAGTGGACGGCACGACCTACCTGTTCGCGAAAGGCGCGCGGCGCCCGGTTGGCGACCTGCAACTCGAACTGGTCGATGCCGCGCGCAAGGTGGTCGCCACCGTCGCCAGCGCCGCCGACGGCTATTACGTCGTGACCGGCATCTTCCCTGGCGAATATTTCCTGCGCGTGGAACCTGGCCAGCTGAAACGCCTCGGCCTGCAGGATACCGGCATGCACATCATCACGATCGGCCGCGACGGCACCGTGCTCAACGGCCGCGACCTCGACGTGCGCGGTCCCGACGACGCCTGACAAGTGTCGTGCCCGGCCACCTGATTTGGCGGCCGGCCGCCGCAGCGCCTGCCCGAACGTTTACAATGGCGGGTTTGAATCTGGCGGCAGCAGCTCATGGCAAAACAATTCGATGTAGCGGTAATCGGCGCAGGCGCGGCCGGAATGATGTGCGCGGCCATTGCCGGCGCACGCGGCAAGCGCGTGGTGCTGATCGACCACGCCGAGAAGCTGGCCGAGAAAATCCGCATCTCCGGCGGCGGTCGCTGCAATTTCACCAACATCAACGCCGGCCCGCAGAATTTCCTCTCCGAGAACCCGCACTTCTGCAAAAGCGCGCTGTCGCGCTACACGGCGCAGGATTTCCTGGCGCTGGTGAAAAAGCACCGCATCGGCTACCACGAAAAACACCGCGGCCAGCTGTTCTGCAACGATTCCAGCGAGCAGATCATCGCCATGCTGAAAGCCGAATGCAGCGCCGCCGAGGTCAACTGGCGCATGCCGTGCAAGGTGCATGGCGTGATGAAAGAGGCTGAGGGTTATCTGATCGACACCGACCACGGCGCTATCACGGCCGAGAGCGTGGTGATCGCCACCGGCGGCCTGTCGATCCCGAAAATCGGCGCCACCGACTTCGGTTACCGCATCGCCACCCAATTCGGCCTGCCCCTGATCGAAGCGCGTCCGGGCCTGGTGCCGCTGACCTTCGATGGCCCGAGCTGGGAAGCATTCGCCCCGCTGGCCGGCATTGCGTTGGAAGTCGAAGTGTCCACCGGTTCCGGCAAGGGCAAGCACGCCAAGCGTGCCCTGTTCCGCGAAGATTTATTGTTTACTCACCGCGGCCTGTCGGGCCCGGCGATCCTGCAGATTTCCAGCTATTGGGAACCGGGCACGCCGATCGTGGTGAACCTGCTGCCGGAAATGGACGTGGCCGAGGAGCTGATCGGTTCCAAGACGACCGTGAAAAAGCAGCTCGGCAACGTGCTGACCCAATGGCTGCCGACGCGCCTGGTCGATGGCCTGCTGCTGGCCGACGGCCTCGCGCCGGACGCCCGCCTGGCCGACATGCCCGACGCCAGGCTGCGCAAACTCGGCGACGCCATCAACCGCTGGGCCATCGTCCCGACCGGCTCCGAGGGCTACCGCAAGGCCGAGGTGACGCTGGGCGGCGTCGACACCCGCGCCTTGTCGCAGCAAACGATGATGGCCAAGGACGTGCCCGGCCTGTACTTCATCGGCGAAGCCGTCGACGTCACCGGCTGGCTCGGCGGCTACAACTTCCAGTGGGCCTGGGCCTCGGGTTACGTGGCAGGGCAGAGCGTGTAAGGGGCGGGGTGTTCGCCTGCAGAAGTCGGTAACGTTACTTGTAGGGTGGGCACTCCGTGCCCACGCGGATTACGCGCCACGATAAAGGCCCAGCAGCAGCTCCCCACAAACTAAAAAAACCTCCCATTTACAAGGATCAACCTCACGTAGCAATTTCACTACACCACCTTATTCTCTTCCACTGCTTGTCAAAAGCTGCTAGAATTTCGTTCTTCCCTAAATCCAACGGTTTGATTTTTACATGACCACTATCCGCCTTAAAGAAAACGAGCCGTTCGAAGTCGCAATGCGTCGCTTCAAGCGCACTATCGAAAAAACTGGTCTCCTGACGGAACTGCGCGCACGCGAGTTCTACGAAAAGCCAACTGCAGAGCGTAAGCGCAAGCTTGCCGCTGCCGTGAAGCGCCACTACAAGCGCATCCGCAGCCAGCAACTGCCGAAGAAACTGTACTAAGACTGTCCAGCCGGGCTTGAACCGGTGACAGAGCAAAAGGCTCGTCCCGGCAGCCGCTAGGAAGTCCTGTGAACCCGCCCTGGTTGTTGCCCCGGCGGGTTTTGTTGTTTTCCACCCATCGATCTGGAGAAGCCATGAGTCTCAAAGAACAAATCACCAACGACATGAAAGCGGCGATGCGCGCCAAGGAAGCCGGCAAGCTGAACACGATCCGCCTGATCCTTGCCGACATCAAGCGCAAGGAAGTCGACGAGCAGATCGAAGTGAACGACGAGCAAACGGTCGCCATCGTCGAAAAGATGATCAAGCAGCGCAAGGACTCGATCAGCCAGTTCGAAGCCGGCAACCGCCAGGACCTGGCCGACATCGAAAAGGCCGAGCTGGCCGTGCTGGTGACCTACATGCCGGCCGGCCTGTCGGGCGAAGAAATCGCCGCCGAGGTTGCCGCCGCCGTGACGGCGTCGGGCGCCGCCGGTCCGCAGGACATGGGCAAGGTGATGGCGATCGTGAAGCCGAAGCTGGCCGGCCGCGCCGACATGACCGTCGTCTCGACCCTGGTCAAGAAAGCATTATCCGGCGCCTGATGCAACACAAGCGCGCTCGTTGCGCTCAGGCTTGTTGTAAATCAACTTGCAGCGAGCGCTGCGGTATAGTCTGAGCTTAGACAAACACGGTGTAGACCTCCTACGTGATTCCGCAATCCTTCATTACCGATTTGCTCAACCGCGTCGACATCGTCGACGTGGTCGGGCGCTACGTGCAGCTGAAAAAAGGCGGCGCCAATTACATGGGGCTGTGTCCTTTCCATAGCGAAAAGTCCCCCAGCTTCACCGTCAGCCCCACCAAGCAGTTCTATCACTGCTTCGGTTGCGGCGCCCATGGCACGTCGATTACTTTCCTGATCGAATACTCGGGCATGGGCTTCGTCGATGCCGTCAAGGACCTGGCCCAGAACGTGGGCATGGTCGTGCCCGAAGCCGACGACAAGATCCCGCCGCTCCAGCGCGCCGCCCAGCAGGCGCAATCGCAGTCGATGACGGAGGCGCTCAGCCAGGCCTGCGACTACTACCGCACCCAGCTCAAAAGCGCGGCCAACGCCATCGGCTACCTGAAAAACCGCGGCCTGACCGGCGAAGTGGCCGCCCGCTTCGGCATGGGCTACGCCCCGTCCGGCTGGGACAATTTACGGACCGTGTTCCCGGACTACGACGCGCTGGCGCTGGTCGAATCCGGTCTCGTCATCGACAAGGTGGATGAAGACGGCAGCAACAAAAAGCGTTACGACCGTTTCCGCGAACGCATCATGTTCCCGATCCGAAACACGAAAGGGCAGGTGATCGGCTTCGGCGGCCGCGTGCTCGACAGCGGCGAACCGAAATACCTGAACTCCCCGGAAACCCCGCTGTTCCAGAAAGGCCTGGAACTGTACGGCCTGTTCGAAGCGCGCCAGGCGATCCGCGACGCCGGCTATGTCTTGGTGACCGAAGGCTATATGGACGTCGTCGCCCTGGCCCAACTCGGCTTCCCGCAAGCCGTCGCCACCCTCGGCACCGCCTGCACCAGTACCCACGTGCAAAAGCTGCTGCGCCAGACCGACAACGTCATCTTCAGTTTCGATGGCGACAAAGCCGGCCGCCGGGCGGCGCGCCGTGCGCTCGAAGCCTGCCTGCCGCAAGTGTCGGACAACAAGACCATCCGTTTCCTGTTCCTGCCGCAAGAGCACGACCCGGACAGCTTCGTCCGCGAGTTCGGCGCCGATGCCTTCGCACAAGAAATCAACGACGCCATGCCGCTGTCGCAATTCCTGCTGCGCGAAGTGACGGGCGAACACGAGCTGTCCACGCCGGAAGGGCGCGCCGCGACCCAGTACGACGCCAAGCCCTTGCTGCAGGCCATGGCGCCATCCTCGCTGCGCCTGCAGATCGTGCGCGGCCTGGCCAGCCTCACGGAATCGACCCCGGCCGAGATCGAAGGCCTGTTCGAATTGTCGAAACCGGTATCGGTGGCGCGCAAGGCGCCGCCGCGCCAGGGGCGGCCGGAGCCGGTTGGCCTGGAAGCGCAGATCGAGCGCATCCTGGTCGCGCATCCGGCGCTGTCGCTACACCTCGACGAAGCGGCGCTGCAAGCCTTCGACCACTTCGGACAGGAATCGGCGGATGGCTTGCGCTATCTCGTTGGCATGGCGCAAGCGCTGGGCGAATACGGCAACTTTGCCGCCCTGTCCGAACAGCTGAAAGAGGGCAGTAACGCGTACGACGCCATCATTGCCAGAATCGCCGCGGAATCGGAATCCGACCCTGAAGCCGACCGTGTCTTCCTTGCTAGTGCAGTGAGGGAAATCAAGAAAAGCGCGCTGAAACAGGAGTTGAGTCAGTTGTTTTCCAAGGGCCTGACCCCAGATCAGGTGAGTGCTCGCTATCGTGAAATTACCGCCCAGCAGCAGCTCTTGGAACAGGAAGAGGCTGCCGCAGTCAGCATCCGATGAGCCCGTGTCACAAAGTCAACAAGTGGTCATTGTGCAACTTGGAAAAAGAGGGGTGCGTGCTATAATAAAACGCTAACTATTGCAACCTTTGAAACGACTTTCGTGTCAAAAGGGGCGTGGAGTTTCAGTTAGCGCAGCAGTGTTGTACGCTGTATGCAGCGTGATGTAAGGTAACAAAACTTTATCTTTAACCATCGTAAAGTTAGTCGTTGTGACATCGAAAGCGCCTGTGCCAACCAAGAAACCCGAACCCATAGTGGCTGCCAAACCTACCAGAGCGTCTGCCCAGGCAGACAATGCACAAGACAAGGCCGATGTGCGCACAGCGGGCACCGCGCCGGTCGTCAGCCAGACCACCGATGCCGCCACATTGGCCGCCATCGACACGTCGGGCTACGTGCTGCCATCCGTGAAAGTCCCGGGGCGCCGCGGCCGTAAGCCAAAAGAATTCACGCCCGAAAACGACGAAGTCGCCGCGCTCAACGCCGTCGAACGCGCCGAACTGAAAGCCGTCGACAAGGCCAAGGCCAAAGACCGCAAGGCCAAAGAAAAAGCCCTGCTGAAAGACGCGTTCGCCTCGGACACCGAAGCGAGCGAAGAAGAGATCGAGCTGCGGCGCCAGAAGCTCAAGACGCTGATCAAGAACGGCAAGGAGCGCGGTTTCCTGACCTACGCGGAAATCAACGACCACCTGCCCGAGAACATCGTCGATCCCGAAGCGATCGAAGGCATCATCGGCACGTTCAACGACATGGGCATTGCCGTGTACGAACACGCGCCCGATGCCGAAACGCTGCTCTTGTCCGACAATGTTGCCACCGTCACCAGCGATGACGAAGCCGAGGCCGCGGCCGAGGCGGCGCTGTCAACAGTCGACTCCGACTTCGGCCGCACCACCGACCCGGTGCGCATGTACATGCGCGAAATGGGCTCGGTCGAGCTGCTGACCCGCGAAGGTGAAATCGAAATCGCCAAGCGCATCGAAGACGGCCTGCGCGACATGATCCAGGCCATCTCGGCCTGCCCGGTCACGATCGCCGAAATCATCTCCGCCGCCCAGCGCATCGAAGCCGACGAAATCAAGATCGACGAGATCGTCGACGGCCTGGTTGACGCCGAGGGCGCGGAAGAAACCCCGCCAGTGGCCGCGCCCGCCGCCAGTGACGAAGACGACGAAGACGACGAAGCCGAAGACGAAGAAGTCGGCGAAGAAGAAGAAGCCGCCGCCACCCCAGGCGCGGCCGGCTTTTCCGCCGAGCAGCTTGAAGCGCTGAAACAGTCCGCACTGGCCAAATTCAGCACCATCGAGCAGCAGTTTGACAAGATGCGCAAGTCGTACGAAAAGGACGGCTACAACTCGAAAGCCTACATCAAGGCCCAGGAAACCATTTCCGACGAGTTGCTCGGCATCCGTTTCACCGCGAAAGTCGTCGAAAAGCTGTGCGACACGCTGCGCGGCCAGGTCGACGAAGTGCGCCACATCGAAAAGCAGATCCTCGACGTCGCCGTGAACCGCTGCGGCATGCCGCGCGCCCACTTCATCAAGGTTTTCCCGGGCAACGAAACGAACCTGGAATGGGTCGACGGCGAAGTCAACGCCGGTCACGCCTACAGCGCCATCCTGGGCCGCAACATCCCGACGATCAAGGAACTGCAGCAACGCCTGATCGACCTGCAAGCGCGCGTTGTGCTGCCGCTGCCGGACCTGCGCAACATCAACCGCCAGATGGCGGCCGGTGAAATGAAGGCCCGCAAGGCCAAGCGCGAGATGACCGAGGCCAACCTGCGCCTGGTGATCTCGATCGCGAAAAAGTACACCAACCGCGGCCTGCAATTCCTCGACCTGATCCAGGAAGGCAACATCGGCCTGATGAAGGCGGTGGACAAGTTCGAATACCGCCGCGGCTATAAATTCTCGACCTATGCGACGTGGTGGATCCGCCAGGCCATCACCCGCTCGATCGCCGACCAGGCGCGTACCATCCGTATTCCGGTGCACATGATCGAGACCATCAACAAGATGAACCGCATCTCGCGCCAGATCCTGCAAGAGACGGGCGCCGAGCCGGATCCGGCCACCCTCGCGATCAAGATGGAAATGCCGGAAGACAAAATCCGGAAGATCATGAAGATCGCGAAAGAGCCGATCTCGATGGAAACGCCGATCGGCGACGACGACGATTCGCACCTGGGCGACTTCATCGAGGACAACAACACCCTGGCCCCGTCCGACGCGGCCCTGCCCGCCTCGATGCGCGGCGTCGTGAAGGATGTGCTCGACTCGCTGACCCCACGCGAAGCGAAGGTGCTGCGCATGCGTTTCGGTATCGAGATGTCGACCGACCACACGCTGGAAGAAGTAGGCAAGCAGTTTGACGTGACGCGCGAGCGGATTCGTCAGATTGAAGCGAAGGCATTGCGCAAGCTGCGCCACCCATCGCGCTCCGACAAGCTCAAGAGCTTCCTGGAAGGTAATTAAGCCTTGACGCTGCGCCGCTAAAAGCAATATCC
>JANNNC010000110.1:0-17096 GCA_031398335.1 Massilia sp. | reverse complement strand
GGCCGATGGAATACACGTCGCTTGAGGGTTTATTGGTGACGTAATCCCAGATGCCCTGCCCGCCCAGTTGTGGCGCGGCGAACACGCCGGTCAGCAGTGCGCCGACGATGCCGCCGACACCGTGCACGCCGAACACGTCGAGCGAATCGTCGACGCGCAGCAGGCGCTTCAGGCCGTTCACACCCCACAGGCAGACGAAGCCGCCGACGATACCGATGACCAGTGCGCCCATCGGACCGACGAAACCGCAGGCCGGGGTAATGGCGACCAGGCCCGAGACGGCGCCCGAAGCGGCGCCCAGCATCGATGGCTTGCCCTTGGCGATCCACTCGCCCATGGTCCAGGAGACGGTCGCAGCAGCGGTGGCCAGCAGGGTGTTAATGAAGGCCAGCGCGGCGATGTCGCCCGCTTCCAGTGCCGAGCCGGCGTTGAAGCCGAACCAGCCCACCCACAGCAGCGAAGCGCCGATCATGGTCATGGTCATCGAGTGCGGCGCCATCGATTCGCGGCCGTAGCCGACGCGCTTGCCGATCACATAAGCACCGACCAGGCCGGCGACTGCCGCATTGATGTGCACCACGGTACCGCCCGCGAAGTCGAGGGCGCCCTTCTGCCACAGCCAGCCGGCGTCGGCGGTGACGGTCGCCAGCGTGGCGGCGTCGGTGATGGCGTCGGGACCGGCCCAGAACCAGACCATGTGCGCGACCGGCAGATAGCCGAAGGTGAACCACAGCACCACGAAGGCCAGCACCGCGGCGAAGCGCGCGCGCTCGGCGAAGGCGCCCACGATCAGGGCGCAGGTGATGGCGGCAAAGGTGCCCTGGAAAGCGACGAAGATGAATTCGGGGATCATCGTCTCCTTGCTGAAGGTGGCAGCCATGCTGAACACGCCGGCGGCCGGATCGTAGATGCCGTTCAGGAAGGCGCGATCAAAGCCGCCGATGAAGGCGCTGCCGCTGGTAAAGGCCAGCGAATAGCCGTACAGGCACCACAGCACGATGATGATCGAGAACACCATGAAGACTTGCAGCAGGATTGACAGCATGTTCTTGGCGCGCACCAGGCCGCCGTAGAACAGCGCCAGGCCCGGGATCGACATCATGATCACGAGCAGCGTGGCGACGAACATCCAGGCGGTGTCGCCCTTGTTGATGGAAGGGGCGGCCCAGGCAGGCAGGGCAACACTCAGCGCCAATACGGCGCCAAGGATTTTTGTCATTGTTCGATTCATTTGGAAATCCCCTTACAGTGCGTCGTTGCCGGTTTCGCCGGTACGGATACGGATGACCTGGTTGAGGTCGGATACGAAGATCTTGCCGTCGCCGATCTTGCCGGTACGCGCGGCGCTCTGGATGGCGTCGATGACCTGGTCGGCGACGGCATCGTCGACGGCCGCTTCGATCTTGATCTTCGGCAGGAAGTCGACCACGTACTCGGCTCCACGGTAGAGCTCGGTGTGGCCTTTCTGGCGCCCGAAGCCCTTGACTTCGGTGACCGTCATGCCCTGCACGTTAATGTCCGACAGCGCCTCACGCACTTCGTCGAGCTTGAAGGGCTTGATAATGGCGGTAATCAGTTTCATCGCGTTGCCTCTTTCAGAAAGTTTTCGAGACGGACAGCAGCGCCGCCGACTTGCCCAGGTTGCGCCCGGTCGGGCTGACATACGCTTCGGTATTGGCCTTGATCCAGGCCAGCGAGACGCTGGCGAAGCCGAGGTCCTTGGTCAGGCCGACCTTGTAGTCGGTGTACGAGAACTGGCCGTTGTTTTCCACGCGCTGGCGGCCGACGTGCAGGTTCAGCACCAGGCCTTCGACGGCCGTGATCGGCACGTTGGCGCCCAGGTCGAGGTAGCCGCTCTGCTTGCTGTTGGAGGTGCCGAACAGGTTCGTGGTCGAGTGCGAATACTTCAGGTAGGCCGGGCCGAAGCCGACCTGGCCGTACAATTCGAAGGTGTTGGCGTTCGGGTTCAGGTCGTTCGACGGGTACCAGTAGTAGAGGCCGCCGACGTCATAGCTGATCTCGCTGGTCAACTGGCCGCGCTTGCCGGCGTACAGGTCGACTTCAACATTGCCGTCGCCGCCCAGGTCTTTGGTCCACTTGATGGTGGAGAGCCAGGTGCCGGCGTAGAAACCGCTGGGGCTGTGGGTATAGTCGGCGCCGCCCTGCAGTGCCGGGTCGAAGCGGGTTTGCGACAGGCCGCGGTAGCGATACTCGCTGGTGAGGGCTGCGTTATAGCTGACCTGGTGCTCGGCGACGGGCGCCTCTTGCGCCTGTGCGCTGCCCATGATTGCCAGCGTGAATAACGCTGCACTGCCTGCTGACTTGATCTTCATGACGATTCCCCTTGTTTGGATGGATGGTGGGCCTGAGTTGCAGCTTTATCCATCCTGTAGCAGAATGCGTGCCAGCTCACGGGGGCATCGCATGTGCTTGATTTTTCGCTGTCCTGCCCCACTTTCGTTGGTAATCACTAAAATTGAGTGCGGGGCGGCGGCAAGATGCGTCGCCATGCACTAAACGGGGTCGTCGCGCACCATTCTGGTGCGCCGCCTCGCCCACCAGGATGGATGGACATGAATAACTTCTTCAATGACTTGCAAGGCAAACTCAACCAGGCGATGGAAAGCTCGCCTGCCAAGGACATCGAGCGCAACGTCAAGGCGATGATGACCCAGGGCTTTTCCAAGCTCGACCTGGTAACGCGCGAGGAATTCGACATCCAGGCCCAGGTGCTGGCCAAGACGCGCGTAAAACTCGAAGCACTCGAGCTGCGCGTGGCCGAGCTGGAAGCGCGGCTGACGGAGACCGCTCCAAAAGTCTGATTGCGCTGCCGGCGCATGCTGTACTTTCCAGGAAAGTGGCGCCATGAATGCAAACGACAAACTGCTCGGCGCAAACCTGCCTCCGCAAGAGGTATCGATCGACGTGCTGCGCGAAAAATATGCGAAAGGCGATGAAACCTCGGTCGCCGACGTGCGTCGACGCGTGGCCCGCGCCCTTGCCGCGCACGAGGCGCCGCAATCGCGTGCCGACGCGGTAGAACGCTTCCTCTGGGCCATGGAAAACGGCTTCGTGCCGGGCGGGCGTATCAACTCCGCCGCCGGCCTGGAACTGAAAGCCACTCTCATCAACTGTTTCGTCCAGCCCGTCGGCGACTCGGTCACCGGCGTCGAGGACGGCCTGCCCGGCATCTACACGGCCCTGGCCGAAGCGGCTGAAACGATGCGCCGCGGCGGCGGCGTCGGTTACGACTTCAGCGCCATCCGCCCGTTCGGGGCTGTGGTGCATGGCACCCGCTCGCGCGCTTCCGGGCCGGTCTCGTACATGGAACTGTTCGATGCGTCCTGCCGCACGGTCGAATCGGCCGGCGCCCGGCGCGGCGCCCAGATGGGCGTGCTGCGCATCGACCATCCCGACATCGAACGCTTCATCGCCGCCAAGGACCGCGGCGCCCTCTCGAATTTCAATATCTCGGTCGGCGTCAGCGACGCCTTCATGCACGCCCTGGAGGCGGATGCCCCCTTTTCCCTCGTGCACCGCGCCGAGCCAGGCGAGGAATTCGTCAAGGCCGGCGCCCAAAGGCGCGAAGACGGCCTCTGGGTCTGGCGCCAAGTACGGGCGCGCGCGCTGTGGGACAGCATCATGGCCTCGACCTACGACCATGCCGAGCCGGGCGTGCTGTTCATCGACCGCATGAATGGCGAAAACAACCTGTGGTATTGCGAGCAGCTGCGCGCAACCAATCCCTGCGGCGAGCAGCCCCTGCCCGCCTACGGCTGCTGCGATCTCGGTTCCGTTAATCTCACCTGCTTCGTCGACCAGCCGTTTACTGATAAGGCCCGCTTCGATTTCGAGCGCATGTGCGAAGTGGCCGCAGTCGCCGTGCGCATGCTCGACCTGGTGCTGGACGCCACCGAATGGCCGCTGCCGCAACAGGCGGCGGAAGCGCGCGCCAAGCGCCGCATCGGCCTCGGCTTCCTTGGGCTGGGCAGTGCGCTCGTGATGCTGGGCCTGCGCTACGACGCGCCCGAGGGCCGCGCGCTGGCCGCGCGCATTGCCGAAGCCCTGCGCGACGCGGCGTATGCCGCGTCATGCGAACTGGCGCGCGAAAAAGGCGCCTTTCCCCTGTTCGATGCCGAGCGCTACCTGGAGGGTGCCTTCGTGGCGCGCCTGCCACAGGCACTGCGCGAAGCTATCCGCACGCACGGCATCCGCAATTCGCACCTGCTGTCGATCGCGCCGACCGGCACCATCGCGCTGGCCTTTGCCGACAATGCCTCGAACGGCATCGAGCCGGCCTATTCCTGGACCTACCAGCGCAAGAAGCGCATGCCGGACGATTCGATGCGCGCCTACGAGGTGCAGGACCATGCCTGGCGCCTGTACCGGCGCCTCGATCCCGAAGCCACGCCGGAGGGCCCGCTGGCGCCGCATTTCGTCACCGCCCTGCAAATGCGCGCCGACGACCACTTGCGCATGTTGGAGTCCGTCCAGCCCTTCATCGACACGTCGATTTCGAAGACGGTGAACGTGGACGCTGATTATCCATACGCCGATTTTCGCGGCCTGTATCTGGAAGCCTGGCGCGCCGGCCTGAAGGGACTGGCGACCTATCGCCCGAACACGGTGCTGGGCAGCGTGCTGGGCGCGGTGGCCCCGGACGACGACCCGGTCTGGCCGGATGAAGACCCGCTGCGCAAGCGCTTCGACGGGCGGCCGCTCGGCGAACTCGACTCCGTCACCTCGAAGGTCGCGTATTCGACCCAGGAAGGCCGCAAGACCCTGTACCTGACGGTGAGTTTCATCCGCGTCGATGGCCTGCTGGACGGGGTGCCGGTGACGATCGAGCGCCCCTTCGAATTCTTCATGCCGGCCAACCAGCGCAGCGACGGCCAGCAGTGGATCACCTCCTCGATGCGCCTGCTGTCGATGCTGGCGCGCGCCGGCGGGCCGATCGCGAAAGCCCTGGCCGACATGCGCGACGTAGTCTGGGAAAAGGGGCCGGTGCGCTGCGGCCTGTTGACGCGCGAGGACGGCAGCCGGGTGCCGGTGTTCCACGATTCGGAAGCGGCGGCGGTCGGCTTCATGCTGCAGCGGATCCTGATTGGGCGCGGTTTCCTCGACAACCAGGGCAACCAGGTGCCGGTGGCGCAACTGGCGCGCCAGCTCGCCGCGCGCGGCGCAGCCTTCGATGCGGCGCTTCTCGATGCCGCGGGCGTGCCTGATGCAGCGCCCGCCCCTGGTGCGAAATGCCCGGAATGCGGCGCCCGCGCGCTGCGCAAGAGCGAGGGCTGCACGCGCTGCGACAACTGCCAGTATGTGGGGGAATGCGGCTGAGTTGTCCTTCCAGCGCGCCGGCGCGGTGATACCATCGCAGGATCATGCGACCAGGATCGAAGTAGATGACGACCGAACAAATTTCCCGCGCCCCTGGCAGCGGCATCAATGAAGACCTGATCGCGGTCTTCGAGAGCGACGCTCTGACCGACCTGCTCGTGCTCGACGGTGCGACCTCGGTGGCCGACAACGACTACGTCGATTCACACCAGGGCGACGTCGCCTGGTTCGTGCAAGCCTTTGCCGCGGCGCTTGAACCCTCCATCGCCGCTGGCCTGGCGCAAGGCGATTGCGTACACCGGGCGGTCGACGCGGTGCGCATCGATTATCTGGCGCGCGCCGGCGACGTGGCGGTGCCAAGCTTCGCGCATCCGCTGGCCGCCCTCACCTGGATCCGGCTCCGGCGCATGCCCGATCATCTCTCGCTGTCGGTCTACTGCCTGGGCGACTGCAAGGCGTTTGTGATCCACCGCGATGGCGCCGCGCTCGACCTCGATCCGTATGTGAATCCGCACGAAGCCGTGCTGCGCGAGGCAATGGCCGGCCTCGGCCTTGAGGGCGTCCTCGACCCGGCGCTGCGGCGCGCGCGCCTGCTGCCGATGCTGCGCGCGCGGCGCGAATGCCAGCACGCCGCGCCTGCCCCGGACGTGCTGTGCCTGGCGCCGCAAGGCGCCTTCAAGGCGCGCGAATACGCGCTGCGTTTGCCGCCGGGCGCGGCCGTGCTGGCGATGACCGATGGCTTTTATCGGCTGGTCGATTCTTACGGACTCTATACAATCGAGGAATTGGCGCAGCGCTGCAGCAGCGCCGGGCTGGCGGTGCTGCTGGACGAACTGCGTACTTACGAAGCCGCAGGCGCCTCCGGCGGCCTGGCCGTAAAAAGCGCCGACGATGCCTCGGCGGTCCTATGGACCGGGGATCGTCGCCACGAATCTGAAGGAAATATGAATGAAGTCGTTTGACAGGCGCAGCGGGCGCGATGTCCGCCCCGCGACCGGCAGGGGAAACCATTGAACATGCATATGAAGTATGCGAGCGCGGCCAGCTTGGTGCTGGGGCTGGCATTGGCCGGCGCGGCGCGCGCCCAGGACAGCGGCTATGCGGCGCAAGCCAGGGTCGTCGTCGTCAACGTCGAGCGCTTGCTGGTCGATTCGAAACGCGCGCGCGCATCCGCCGCGAAGATCGAGGCCGAGTTCGCGCCGCGGCGCCAGCAAATCCAGGCCCAGCTGCGCCAGCTGCGCGCACTGTCCGACAAGCTGGCCCAGGACGCCCCGCAGCTCGACGACCGCGAACAGCTGGTGCGCGCGCGCGCGGTAGGCGAACTCGAACGCACCGTGCGCCGCGCCCAGGCCAGCATCGCCGAAGACTTTGCCGAACGCACCGACGCCGAACGGGCACTCCTCGCCAGGCGCATCCACGACATCGTGCAAAAGCTGCCCGCCCAGCAAGGGGTCGACGTGGTCCTGACGCGCACGATCTGGCACCGGCCGCAGATCGACGTGACCGACAAAGTAGGGGCCGTGCTGGACCGCTGAGCCTGGCGCCAGCTGAGGCTGCACAGAATTTTACCCGGATGGTATTGCCATCCTATTTTTATCCGGGTAATATCCTTGGCATGCGTGCCTGTCCAGGCGCGCCCTGCTTCAGGAGAATCCCATGCTGCCCAGCCACTGCATCGCCTTTGCCGGAACCGACCTCCTGGCCGAGGGCGAGCTCGTCGACGTCGTGCGGGCCGTCAAGGCGGCCCTCGACCAGGATAGCGAGCGTTCGATCGCGCTGCTCGATGCGGCGACCAGCCACCCCATTGAAATCAATTTCACCGGTACCGAAGAAGACGTGGTGCAGCGCATTCCGCGCGCGCCGGTGCGCAGCGCCGGCCGTCCGAAGCTGGGCGTGGTTCCGCGCGAAGTAACGCTCTTGCCGCGCCATTGGGAATGGCTGTCGACGCAGCCCGGCGGCGCGTCGGTGGCGCTGCGCAAGCTGGTCGAACTCGCTTCGCGCGATGCCCGCGCGGCCGACGCGCTGCGCGAGGCGCGCGATGCGGCCTACCGTTTCATGCATGAGCTGATGGGAGATGCGGCCGGGTTCGAGGAGGCGTCGCGGGCGCTGTTTGCGGGGGATGGCGCGCGGTTCCGGGGGCTGGTCGCGCAGTGGCCGGATGGCGTGCGGAGGCATTTGCTGGAATTGGCGGGGCCGGCGTTTGGTGACGGGGCTGAGGCCTGAGCGTTGCGGTACGCATGGGTTCAAGGGCGTGGAGTCGGGACTCCACCCGACGATCATCGGTATGTGTAGGGTGGAGGAACGCCGAGCCACCTGACTCCACGCGGCACAGGGCACGCAGCAATGAATATTGCTTCCTTGCCACTATCATGGACCGTCGAGTGGAATCACTGCTTCGGTTTCGGCGTGCTGCTGGTCATGGTGTCGTGGGCACTGTCTGCCGTCGCTCCCCTGCGCTTGCCGGGCCTGCCCTTCCTGGGCGTGCTGGCCTTCGCGTGCCTGCCCTTCATTGCCAGCGGTGCCTGGTTCGTCAGCACGCGTGCGGTCAAGGACGACGGCAAGCCAGGCGGCTGGCTGAACGGATTCAACATCACGGCCGGAGCGATGCTGGCCGCCGTGTTTGTCGTGATTCCGTTGACGAAAATGATCGACAAGCTGGTGTAGCAGCACTATTCGCTCGCGCCAGCCTCGTTTCCAACATGCGCAGGCGCCTGGCGCCGAGCCCGCCAATTGCGATCGAAGAACCACAGGATCGCTGCGGCGCCCAGTACGGAGGGCAGCAATTGCGACCAGGGCTGTGCAACCCGGATCAGGTTGCCAGTAGCCGCCGACAGCATCGCAAACAGTGCCGATATCAGCTTATAAATGTGTTCGTAGCGCCAGAGCGCCGCATGCCAATGCCGGGGAAAGCACCAGCGCGCCGCATCGTAAGCGAGCAGGACGAACAGCGCGCCCATCGACGCATAGATGACGATCGCCGCCGACGCTTGCGTGCCGCTGTCGATCAGGAGCGGTATCAGGTACAGCGCCCATGCTCCAGCCACGACTGCGAATAATACGTCGACCCGGTTCGGCCCGGCCGCCCTGGTAAAGATGACGTGCCATCCGCTGGCCAGTTGATAGCTCACCAGGACCGTCAACACGGCGAATAAGGGAATAAAGCGGAAGAAGACGTTGCCGATGATGCCGGTCGCGCACACGATGCATGTGAATGCCACGAACAGGCGCCCGCGCCTGCGATGCTTCGGCGTGCCTTTGGGCGAGGCCAGCATGATAAAGCCGAGTCCGATCGCAGCGATGCCGGCGCCGATATGCAATGCGATATTCAGGAGATGCGTCCACGCCATCGTCATGGGGAAGTCCTCGGTGCTTATCGGAAATTTATAGTATGCGAAAAAAACCCGCCGATAAAATAAAAACGCCCGGCTGATATACCATCAGGCGGGCGTCTTCATATTCAAGCCTGATCGTCGTTTTATTTGACGCCGTTGGCCGCCTTTGCCGCTTTTGCGAAATCACCCGCCGCGATAAACGAGATGGCGCCCGGCTTGATGAACTCGCGCATCGCTTCATTCACCTGTGCCAGGGACAGCTTGCGCACCTGGTCTTCGACGCCGGCATCGAATGCCATCGTCCGGTCCTGCGACAGGTACTCGGCCAAGGCGCCGGCGAGTGCGTCGTCGGAGGTACGCGAGACTTCCTCGCCTTGCAACCAGCCCTTCTTCGCCTCGATCAGTTCGGCGTCGGTGAAGCCCTCGCTCACCGCACGTGCGAGCTCTTCACGCAATACGGCTTCCACCCTGGCCGTGTTTTGCGGCGCGCTCATCGCGTACGCAATCCACATGCCGGCCGGGTCGCGCATCGGGACATTCAGCTGCGAGCCGACGCCGTAGGACAGGCCTTCTTTCTGGCGAATCCGGTCCGCCAGGCGCGAACGCAGGGCGCCGCCGCCGAGCATGTAGTTTGCCATCAACAGCGCAGGATAGGCTTTCGCATCGTCCTTCATCGGCACCGGGTGCACTGCCAGCAGCATGCTGCTGGCCTTGTCCGGGGTTTCCAGCGCCAGCTTCTGGCCGGAGACCGGCTTGACGCTGCTTGGCACGCGCACATAGTTCTGCTGCGCGTTCCACTTGCCGTACAGGCGCTCGACCTGCGCCTTGAGCGTGGCCGGATCGAAGTCGCCCACCGCGGCGAAGGTGGCGTTATTCGCACCGTAGAAGGCGGTGTGGAAGGCCTTGACCTCATCGGCCGTCGTCGCCTTCTGCGAAGCGAGTTTTTCCTGGAGCGTCATCACGTGCTTGACGTGGCCTTCCGGCGTGGTGTCGAGCAAACGCGAGAGCGCAACGCTGGCTTGCGGATTCGGTTCCGGAATCGCCTGCTCGGTCGCATTGATGTTGGCGCGCTGGAACTCGCCGAACTCGGTCGCCGCGAAGGCCGGTTTCTGCAGCATCTCCGCCACCAGGTCCATCACGGCAGGCAGGTTCTCGCGCGTGGTCGTCACCGATGCGGTGAGGCCTTCGGCGCCACCCATGATGCGATGCTGGGCCTTGAGCTTGTCGAACATGTCCTTCAACTGCTGGCGCGATTTTTCCTGGGTGCCGTAGCTCAGCAGGCCAGCCGTGAAGCTGCCGGCCGTTGCCTTGTTACGCAGCGCTTCTTCGGTACCGAAGCGCAGCTGGATCGTCGCGGTGACCAGGTTGCCCTTGGTTTTCTTCGGCAGCAGTGCGCCCTTCAGGCCGTTGGCCAGCTTGAAGCGCTGGGTACGCGTTTCGATGTTGGCGGGACTCGGGTCGAACACTTCGCCCTGCGCCATCACGGCCCGGCCCTTGTAGTCGTTGACGACGGCGGCGATGTCGACCACGCCCGGCACGTCGGTGCGATCGGCGGCATCGGTCGGGACAAACACGGCCAGCGTGCGGTTCGAGGCCTTGAAGTATTTCTCGGCCGCTGCCTGCACGGCTTTGGCGTCGACCTTTTCGACCTGGTCGCGGTTCACGAAGAACAGGCGCCAGTCGCCCGCCGCCATCGCTTCGGTCAGGCCGATCGTCAGGCTGGCGCTGTCGTTCATCGCCAGTTCGATGTTCTTGGCGATGGTCTGGCGCGCGCGCGCCACTTCCGCGTCGGTGACGGGATTGGATTTCAGGTCTTCCAGCACCTTGAGCAGCGTGTCCTGGGCGGGCGCCAGCGGCTGGCCTTTCGGCACCACCGCGCCGAAGATGCGGTAGCCTGGCTCGAGGTTGCTGACCGCCATGCCATTCACGCCGGTTGCCAGTTTCGTTTCTACCAGCGCCTTGTGCAGGCGGCCCGACGGCGCATCGGTCAGGATGCGGCCCAGCACCTGCAGCGCGGCGGCATCCGGGTGCCCGCTCGGCGCGACGTGGTAGCCGGCGCCGACGAACTGGGTGCCGCCGGAGCGGCGCACGGTGACGGAACGTTCGCCGTCCTGGGTCGGTTCCGCCGTATAGGTCGGCTGTATCACGCGCAACGGTTTCGGGATCTTGCTGAACAGGGCATTCACCTGGGCCAGCACTTTGGCTTCATCGAAGCGGCCGGCGACGATCAGCACCGCGTTGTCGGGCTGGTAGTACTGCTTGTAGAAAGCGCGCAGGCGCGGGATGTTCACCTGTTCGATGTCGGAACGCGCACCGATGGTCGACTTGCCGTAGTTGTGCCAATCGAAAGCGACGGCCTGCAGGCGCTGGAGCGTGACGCCCACCGGATTGCTCTCGCCAATCTCGAACTCGTTGCGCACGACCGTCATCTCGCCCTTGTTGGTCTTGGTATTCCACAGGTCGTCCTGCGAAATCGGGGCGTTGATCATGCGGTCCGCTTCCAGCGCCAGCATGGTGCGCAGGTTGTCGTCGTTCGCCGGGAAGGTCGCGTAATAATTGGTGCGGTCGTACCAGGTAGTGCCGTTGAAGTCGGCGCCCAGGCCATTGAGCACTTCGACCGGGCTCTTGGTCCCCTTCTTGACGCCGAAATTGGCGGTCGGCTTGAACAGCAGGTGTTCCAGCAAGTGCGCCATGCCGGTCTCACCGTAGTTCTCGTGGCGCGAACCGACCATGTAAACCATATTCGTCGTCAGCGTCGGCTTGGACGCGTCCGGGAAGAGCAACACCCGCAGGCCGTTCGCCAGCCGGTATTCGGTAATACCTTCCACCGAGGTCACCTTGCTTGGACCAGCCTGGATGGCCGACTTGGCCGGGGCGGTCGCCCCAGCAGCGCACACCGGCGACAGGATGCCGGCACTAATCATCAACGCAACGAGAACTTTCACGTTTTTATATCCCTAATATTTAACCAGACGAAGAATAAACGGTTGAACCACCGTTTATTCGCCATGAAGCACCACACCTGCATCGGACTGCCGGACTTATTGATGCGGTCGGTTGCAATCCCTGCTTGGACCTCAAACAATGAAGCTCGGCTTGCTATAAGTCAATACCAAACGAATTTTTCGAAAAAACCAATAAACAAACCCATCTAAAAATAGTCTCGCGGCGGCAAGAGGGTGAAATATCCAAAAATGCACGCATTTTGGTACGCTCGGACTTTCACAGAAAACCACGACATCTTTATGACGAGTGCATCGCTGCGCTCTATGTCAGTCCTCGGCGATTCCGTGTTCCCCGTCCCGCGCACGATTGGCAGCGCTCAAGGACGCGCCCCCACGGCGGCGCACCATCGTGCCAGTCCCGCATCCGTCAGGAGTCCCATGAGTCTCGCCGTCTTACGAAGCCGCGCCCTGGCCGGCATGGAAGCGCCTTCCGTCAGCGTCGAAGTCCACCTTGCCAACGGACTCCCCGGCCTGACGATCGTGGGTTTGCCTGATGCCGAAGTGCGCGAGGCGAAGGACCGGGTGCGCGCCGCCTTGCAGAACGTCGGCTTCGAGATGCCGTCGCGCCGCATCACCGTCAACCTGGCGCCGGCCGACCTGCCGAAGGAGTCGGGGCGCTTCGACTTGCCGATTGCACTGGGCATCCTGGCCGCCTCCGGCCAGATCCCGGCCCAGGAACTGGACCGCTACGAGTTCGCCGGCGAGCTGTCGCTCTCCGGACAATTGCGTCCGGTTCGCGGCGCACTGGCAATGACCTTTGCGATCGGGCGCGGTGGCGACACGCGCCGCGCCTTCATCCTGCCCCGCACCAATGCCGACGAAGCGGCGCTGGTGATGGACGCCGCCATCTATCCGGCCGATACGCTGCTGCAGGTGTGCGCCCACTTCGCGGCTAGCGACGCCAGTGCGCGGCTCGAGCGCTACCGCAACGAGCGGCCCGGGCAGCCGGTGCACTATCCCGACTTTTCCGACGTGAAGGGCCAGCAGCATGCCAAGCGCGCCCTCGAGATTGCCGCGGCCGGCAACCATTCGCTCTTGCTGATGGGACCGCCCGGCGCGGGGAAAAGCATGCTGGCGGCGCGCTTTCCCGGCCTGTTGCCGCCAATGACGGACGAGGAAGCGCTGGAAGCGGCGGCCGTGCAATCGTTGAACGGCAGTTTTTCCGCGGAACGCTGGCGCGTACGGCCGTTTCGCAGCCCGCATCATACGAGCTCGGGCGTGGCCCTGGTCGGCGGCGGCGGTGTGCCGCGTCCGGGCGAAGTCTCGCTGGCGCATTGCGGCGTGTTGTTCCTGGACGAGCTGCCGGAATTCGACCGCAAGGTGCTCGAGGTGCTGCGCCAGCCGCTCGAGTCGGGCCGCATCACGATCTCGCGTGCGGCCCAGCAGGCCGACTTTCCGGCGCGCTTCCAGCTCATTGCCGCGATGAACCCCTGCCCTTGCGGCTGGCAGGGCCATCCCTCGGGCAAGTGCCACTGCACCAACGAGACGGCGCTGCGTTACCGCGACCGCATTTCCGGCCCTTTGCTCGACCGCATCGACATGCAGATCGAAGTGAGTGCCATGTCGCCCGATGCGATGGGCACGCGCGCCGATGGCGAGCCCAGCGCGGCGATCGCCGAACGCGTCGCCCGCGCCCATACCATGCAGCTGGAGCGCCAGGGCAAGCCGAACCAGCGCCTGAGCACGCACGAAATCGAACGCCACTGCGCGCTCGACCCGCTCGGCGAGCGCACCCTGCGTTCGGCCATGTCGCTGATGCACTGGTCGGCCCGCGCTTACCACCGGGTGCTGAAGGTGGCGCGTACCATTGCCGACCTGGCGGGAACGCCGGCGATCGGGGCGCCGCACATGGCCGAAGCGGTGCAGTACCGGCGCGGCTTGCAGGAACGCTGAGCGCGCGGCCGAGGTGGCGCGGGGAGAGCCGCCCTGCTACCATCGGCACATGCAAAAACGACTATTTTTGACGATGGCGCTCGGCGGCATGTTGGCGCTGTCCGGATGCAACCCGACCTATAACTGGCGCGACTACAGCAGTCCCGACGCTCCCTACGGGATCATGTTCCCGGCCAAGCCGGCAACGCACACGCGCAGCGTCGACCTGAACGGACTGCAGGTCGAGATGACGATGACGGCCGCCGAAATCGAGGGCGTGATGTTTGCGGTCGGCACCGGCGTCGCCCCGGACCCGGCCCAGGCCCAGGTTGCGGTCACCGCGATGAAGAGCGCGCTACTGCGCAACATCGGCGCCAGGGTCGACAGTGAAAGCGCTGCCGCGGCCGGCGGCAATATGGCCGTCGACATCGACGCAGTCGGCACCGCGAACGGCCAACCGATGAAGCTGCGGGGCCATTTCGTCGCCAACGGCAAGCGCTTTTACCAGGTGATCGTGATGGGCAAGGCGAATAAGATGGTGCCCGAACACACTGACCAGTTCATTTCTTCGTTCAAACCACTGTGAAGCTTGACGCGCCCGCGCTTGCGCTGACCGGGCTCAGCAAGAGTTTTGGCCGTCCCGCGGTCGATGGCCTCGACCTCACCGTCGCGCGCGGCGAATTCTATGCCCTGCTCGGTCCGAATGGGGCGGGCAAAACGACGACCCTGCGCATGGTTGCCGGCTTGCTGGCACCGGATGCGGGACGGATCGAGGTACTCGGTATCGACCTGGCCGTCGATCCGGCTGCGGCCAAACGCCGGATCGCCTATCTGCCGGATGACCCGATGCTCTACGGGAAGCTGAAACCGACCGAATACCTGGAGTTCGTTGCCGGCCTGTGGGGCATCGACAGCAAGGCGGCCGAGCCGCGCGCGCGCGCGCTGCTTGCATGGCTCGACCTCGAACAGCACGCGCACGAACTGACCGAGGGTTTCTCGCGCGGCATGAAGCAAAAGCTGGCGCTGGCGGGCGCCCTGATTCATGAACCGGAACTGCTCATCCTCGATGAACCGCTGACCGGCCTCGACGCCGGCGCCGCGCGCCAGGTCAAGGACCTGCTGCTGGCGCACGTCGCCGCGGGAGGGACGGTCATCTTGACCACCCACATCCTGGAAGTGGCCGAGCGCCTGGCGCAGCGCATCGGCATCATCCAGCACGGGCGCCTGATCGCCCAGGGCACGCTCGACGAATTGCGTGTGGCGACACCGGGCGCGACACTCGAAGACATGTTCCTGCGCCTGACGGGTCCGGCGTGAACCTGGCGCCGGGCACGACCCTGTGGCTGCTGCGCCATGAGCTGCGGCTGTTCTGGTACACCAGCCTGGCTGCCGGGAAGCCTGGCGCGCCGCGCCGCCGGAACTGGCGCGTGGTGGGCGGCGGCCTGCTGCTCTGGATGGCTTTGCATGCCGGCGTATTCGCCCTGCTGCGCGCGATGGGTCCGTCAGCCGGCCTGCCGCCATGGCAATTCGTCATTGCGGTCACCGCGCTCCTGCTGGCGACCTTCCTCTTCATGCTCTCGAGCGCCTTGAAGGCGAGCGTGGAGACGCTGTTCGTGCGCGGCGACATGGACTTGCTGCTGTCCTCCCCCCTGCCTTCGCGCAGCATTTTCAGCGTCATGCTGGCAAGTATCGCCTTCGGTGTCACCGCCCTCTACCTGTTCTTCCTCGCGCCCTTCGCCCATGCCGGTTTGCTGCTGGGACAATTTCGCTGGCTGGCCGTGTATCCCGTCCTGTTTGCGATGGCGGTGCTCGCCGCCTCGCTGGCGATGCTGCTCACGCTCACCCTGGTCCGCCTGCTCGGCGCGCGCCGGACGCGGGTCGTGGCGCAGGTACTCGGCGCCCTGGCCGGCGCATTCCTGTTCCTGCTGTCGCAGGCCGGCACCTTCCTGTCGCAGGACAGCGGTGCAGCGCCATCGGCGATGGCGACCGTCATGGCGGCGGCACAATTGCTGGATGGTGACAGTGCGCTGCTGCTGCCGGCGCGGGCGGCGCTGGGCGATGGCGGCGCGGTGGCCATCATCGGCGGGATCGGGCTGCTGTCTGCATTACTCACCGTGCAATCGACGCACCGCTTTTTTGTCCGCGGCCTGCAGCAGGCGGCAAGCAGCGAGCGGGTGTCGGCGCGCACGGGGCCGGTACGCTATCGCTTCGAGCGCAGCCTCGTCACGGTCGTGATCGTCAAGGAATGGCGCCTGGTCTGGCGCGACCCGCACCTGATCTCGCAAGTGCTGCTGCAGCTGCTGTATCTGGTGCCTCTGTGTTTCCTCATCTTCAGAAAAAACACGCTGCAAATTCCGGCCATCGCCGCCGGCCTGACGATGCTGTGCGGTTCGCTCAGTGCCGCGCTGTCCTGGATCATCGTGCTGGCGGAAGATGCGCCCGACCTGCTGCAAACCTCGCCTGCCAGAGCCAGGACGCTAGGCCTGGCGAAACTGGCTGCGGCCGTCCTTCCGGTATTCACGCTGGTGGTGCTTCCCCTGCTGTGGCTGGCAGTGCGCGCGCCCACGGCCGGCGGACTGACCACAGTCACTGTCGTCGGCGCCGTCATGGGCGCGGCGCTGATCAATGTGTGGACGGGCACGCCGACGACGCGCGGCGAATTCAAGAACCGCGGCCAGCGCAGTATCGGCACGCGACTGCTCGAACTCGGCAATGTGCTCGGCTGGGCCGCGCTGGCCCTGCTGTCGTCGCGCGCGCTGGGGGGCGCCCCGGTCAGCATGGCCTCCGCCGGCGGCATCGGTGCCGCCGCGGCGCTTGCCTTGGGAACCATGCCGCTTGCCTGGCTGCTGCGTCGGCGCACGCGCTGAAGACGTGCGCCAGATGACCGCGCCCGGCACTCGTGTTATCGTTTAGTTACGACGAAAAAATACGGGACCGCATCATGTTAATTACTTTCAAGAGCAAGGCCTATCCCGACGTGATGATGTACCAGGATCACGCGAAGCGGATTCTGGACCTGCTGCACAAGGAGCCGGAGATCGGCGTCATCACCTCCGCCGAAGCCGAGCGCGCCGTCACGCTGCTCGAGCACGAAATCGAAGAAAGCCGCAAGCACCCGCCGACCGAGCTGGTCGAGCAGGACATCAAGGCGCATCGCAGTGAAGACGACGACGATCCGGATCACGAGCAGGTGCAGATGGTCAGCTTCTCGACCCGCGCCTACCCGATGCTTGAGATGCTGCGCGCGGCACGCGACCACAAGTGCGACATCCTCTGGGGTGTGTAAAGAAGTACTGACTGGGCTGGTAGGGTGGGCACGCGTGCCCACACCGCCTCACCGGATGATCATTCAACGGCGTCAGGACAAAACCAGAAGACGAAAAAAAACCCGCTGATGTTAATCAGCGGGTTTTCTCTTATAACTAGCCTGACGATAACCTACTTTCACACTGGTTGCAGCACTATCATCGGCGCAAAGTCGTTTCACGGTCCTGTTCGGGATGGGAAGGGGTGGGACCGACTTGCTATGGTCATCAGGCATAACTTGTAC
>JANNNC010000099.1:0-1738 GCA_031398335.1 Massilia sp. | reverse complement strand
GCTTGCTGCCTTCCGCGACTTTTTCTACCGAGTCGCCGATCAAGGTCTTGATCTCCTTGGCCGCCGCCGCAGAGCGTTGCGCCAGGCTGCGAACTTCTGATGCGACCACCGCGAAGCCACGCCCTTGCTCACCGGCGCGGGCAGCCTCGACCGCCGCGTTCAACGCCAGGATGTTGGTCTGGAAGGCGATGCCGTCGATGACGCCGATGATGTCGACGATCTTGCGCGAGGACTCGTTGATCGAACCCATGGTCGTGATGACCTGGCCGACCACGGAGCCGCCCTCGATGGCGACGTTCGAGGCGGTGATCGCCAGCTGGTTGGCCTGGCGCGCGTTGTCGGCGTTCTGGCGCACGGTGCCGGTGAGCTGCTCCATCGAGGCGGCCGTTTCCTCGAGCGAGGCGGCCTGCTGTTCGGTGCGCGACGACAGGTCGAGGTTGCCGGCGGCGATTTCGCCCGAGGCCCCGGCAATCGTATCGGTGCCGCCGCGCACTTCGGTGACGATCTGCACCAGGCTGTCGTTCATGTGGCGCAGGGCGCGCAGGAGGGCGCCAGTTTCGTCGCGCGAGGTGGCGTCGATGCGGCGCGTCAGGTCGCCGCTGGCGACCGTCTCGGCCAGCGCCACCGCTTCGCGGATCGGACGCACGATGCCGCGCGTGAGCAGCCACGAGGAGATCACGCCAAGCACCACCGAGAACAGGGCCAGCAGGGCGATCACGGTTTCGCTGCTGTCGGCGCGCTCGCCGATCGTGCGCGCCGTGGCGCTGATGTTCGCAGCCTGCATGGCAACGAGCTGCCGCATCGATTCCTGGTAAGCCTTGGCTGCCGGGGTGAAGCGTTCGTCGAGGATGCGTACGGCCAGTTCCTGGTCGCCATCGGCCTTGGCCTTGACGGCTTCGTCGCGCGCGGCGGAGTACACCTTGCGCTGTTCGCCAATGCGGTCGAACAGGGCTTTCTCTTCGCCCGCTGCGATCATGGGCTCGATCTGCTTCATCAGTTCGCTGGAACGCTTGCCGGTTTGGGCCGCGTCTTCCTTGAAGTAAGGACCCAGTGCCGCGTCGCTGCTCTTGACGATGGCGGCCGTGCGGCGCACCGCGGCGAAAATCTGGGTGTACCACTCGCTGATCATGCGTTCCTTGGCCAGCGGCTCGGCCAGGACCTGGGCGGTGCTGGCAGCGCCGCTGTTGACGCGCGCGATGCCGACCACGGCGATCAGGACCGCCATGGCCAGGGTCAGCGCGAAGCCGATCGCGAGGCGCTTGCCGATGTTGAGGTTGTTGAAAAAGCCCATGATGTTCCTGCCTGTACAAATGAGAGAAAACCGACTGTAACCTTGGTGCAGGGCAATTGCAATTGCATCTATGCAGTATATGGACGCTTCCGTCCCGTAAAGGCAGAAGCTGTTGTCTTAACGAAACAGGCAAAGCCGGCGAAATGCCGCACGGGGCGCGGAAACGGCCGTGTCAGCCCGGCGGGAGCCTCTTGGTGAAGATGGTTTCGCCTGTTTAAGGTATAATTTCGATTTCCCGCGCGTGCCATTCGGCACCTTCAGCACAATGACCAAATTTGTATTCGTCACTGGCGGCGTCGTGTCTTCCCTGGGCAAGGGAATCGCGGCCGCTTCTCTCGCTGCGATCCTCGAATCGCGCGGTCTCAAAGTCACCATGCTCAAGCTCGATCCCTACATTAACGTGGATCCGGGCACGATGAGCCCGATGCAGCACGGTGAAGTCTTCGT
>JANNNC010000093.1:0-18852 GCA_031398335.1 Massilia sp. | reverse complement strand
ACGCCGCCGGCGCCCGGTCCCGGCGAACTCGACCCCACGACCACCCTGCCCCCGCCGTCCTCGGCCGCGCAGCAACTGTACTCGTCCGCCCAGGCCGACCTGCTGCAGATCCGCATGCTGCTGAAAAACGGGCGCACCCAGTCGACCGTCGGCTCCGGCTTCCTGGTCGGCACCAGCAGCCTGGTGCTGACCAACTACCACGTGGTCTCGCAGATGGCGCTCGACCCGGACGTGTATGCCGGCGAATACGTCGACACCGACGGCAAGCGCGGGCCGGTCGAGCTGCTGGCGGTCGACGTGCTGCACGACCTGGCGGTGCTGCGCGTGAACCGCAACGGCAGCGGATTTTTCATCGTGCCGGAGAAACCGGTGAAACTGACTCAGGGCCAGGACCTGTACTCGCTCGGCAATCCGCTCGACCTGGGCTTCGCGATTTCGGAAGGCGCGTATAACGGCGTGGTCAGCCGCAGCTTCTACGACCAGCTCATCTTCAGCGGCCCGATCAATTCGGGCATGAGCGGCGGGCCGAGCGTGACGGCCGGCGGCACCGTCGCCGGGATCAATGTGTCGAAGCGGCGCGATGGCGAGGCGGTCAGCTTCCTGGTGCCGGTGAAGTATGCGCAGGACTTGCTGCGCCGGGTTTCCCTCCAGCGAACGACGCCCCGGGATTTCAATCCCCTGATTGCCGAGCAATTGCTGGCGCACCAGCGCGCGATGGTCGCGCGCCTGCTCGACACCCCGCTGGCGATCAAGAACATGGGCCCCTACCTGGTGCCGGTACGCGAATCCGGCCAGGTCCGCTGCTGGGGCCGCTCGAATTTCATGGCCGAGGCCACGTTCAGCTCGGATACGCTCAGCTGCGCGATGGAGTCGGCCATCTATGTCTCGGACACCCAGCAGACCGGCCAGGTGTCGATGACCCACAACTACCTGCGCTCGGCGAACCTGCATCCGCTGCGCTTCGCGGCCCTGGCCAGCAGCCAGTTCGGCGTCGACCGGCTCGGCAATACGCGCGACGCGCGCCTCACGGGTCCGCTGTGCAGCGAGCGCTTCGTGCACTCGAACACGCTGCCGCTGCGCGCCGTGACCTGCGTGCGCGCCTACCGTAAATTTCCGGGCCTGTACAACTTCACGCTGCTGACGGCGAGCACCGACAATCCGCAGGCCAGCCTGCAAAGCCGGCTCGACGTGTCGGGCGTGTCGTTCGAGAACGGCATGCGCGTGGCGCGCGCTTTCCTGAATGCGCTCGGGCGTAGCGGGAAATTATGAAGACGCGCGTATGAAGGGCCCGTGGTTCATCGAAACCCTCGCCCGCAACGGCGACGTTCTGCACCGCCACCGGATCGAGCAGTTGCCGATCCGTATCGGACGCGGCTACGACAACGATTACATCCTCGACGACGCCTACGCCGCGCCACGCCATGCGCTGGTCGAGGCAAGCGCGGACGGCGCCCTGCTGCTGCGCGAGCTCGGCACCCGGAATGGTGTAGTCCACGCGGGCAAGCGCAGCGCTCGCCTGGTCTTGAGCGGCACCACGGTCGTGCGGCTGGGCCACACGACGCTGCGCATCCGCGCGGCCGATTTTCCGGTACCGGACGAACTGGTCGACCGCACCATGCACGGCTGGGAAGGCGCCCTGCCCGGCCTCGCCGGCGCCCTGCTGGTGAGCATGGTGGCCCTGTTCACCATGTGGCTGGCCGACACCCAAGCCTTCCGCCCTTTCCGCTACCTGCTGGCGCTCGCCTATGGCCTGGGCGCCGGGCTGGTCTGGAGCGGCCTGTGGGCCTTCGGCAACCGCCTGTTCGGGCGCCATGCACGGTTGGGGCGCCACCTGTTTATCTTCGGCTGCGGCATCGCCGCATTGATGCTGTTTCGCCTGGCGTCCTCCGCCGTCGGCTATGCCTGGTCGATCGAAGTCTTCACCCGCTACGGCTCGCACGTGGCGATCCTGCTGGTGGCCGGCATGGTCTATTTTCACCTGACGACCGTGAAGCCGGAGCCGCGCCGGCGTTACGCCATCATCTGCGCTGCGCTGACCGTGCTTGGATCGGGACTGGTCCTGATCAGCAACGAGCAGCGCAACGGCCGCCTGGCCGACGAACTGTACATGTCGGTGCTGCTGCCGCCAGAGATGCGCGCCACGCCGGACGACAGCGTGGACGATTTGCTGGCGGACGTGGTGGCGATGAAGGAAAAGCTCGACCGTGAACGGCAGGATGGGGAAGATGCTGCCGCCAAATAAGTCTGTCCAAAACGGCGAGCCAGCCGGCCGGACTGGCTCCCCGCTTTCTTCAGCTTATTCCTGCGGCGCAGCGCTTTGCCTCAAGCGCTTTGCCTCAAGCGCCTTGCTACGCGCCCTGGCCGCCCTGGGAACCGGCCGGGTTGCCATCGGACCGCTGGGCGGTGCCGCCCTGGCTGGAGCCCGCGCCGCCGCTTTGCATGCTGGCGCCCGCTGCGGCACTGCCCTGGGCACGGTCATGGCCATTACCGGTCTTGAACGGATCGACGAAACGCTGCAGCGTGTCCTGGCCCTGGCGCAGGCCGCGCTGGGTTTCTTCGGACGCGGTACGGGATACCTCATCGGCCAGCTGGCGCGCGGTACGGGCGGTGGTTTGCGCGTGCTCTTCGGTCACGCGGGCCAGCTCCACCTGGGAGTCGGCCGCCACGCGCGAGATGTGCTGCTGGTATGCGCGCAGCTTCTCGGTGGCGGGCTGGGCGCGCGATGCGGCGGCGCTCAATACTTCGGTCTGGCGGTCGGCCGTCAGGATTTGCTGGCTGGCCAGCGTGGTTTCCTCCAGCATGGTCTGTACCAGCTGGATGTTCAGGTTGCACATCTGCTGGAAGGATTGGAAGAGCGATTTCGACATGTCGTTCATGAAGGCGGTCTGCGCGTCCAGGTGGGTGCGTACTGCGGGAGTGACCGATTGCGAGAATGGATACATGCGTTGCCTCATTTATGGGTGATGGTTAATGGAATCGTTCGCCCGAAAGCGCCATGCGACTGCAAGGTGGGCCGGTTTCGAACGAAGCCTCAAGGCTAGGGCAGTACCATGTCCTGCGTTTGCGTTGGATCAAACGTGTGCAGTCGCAGCAAAATATTACGGCCATGCGGAAAAAGGCTGAGTGGAAACAAAATGGCCCCGTCATCACACGATGACGGGGCCGCATGCCGGGCAGGACGCCCGTACTGGCGCGTATGCCGGTTCAGCCGGCGTTACGCTCGACCCAGGCAGCGAAAGTGTCCACAAACGTCTGCAGGAAACCACGCAGCGACTCGTCAGTAAGGCGGTCGCCGTCGAACTTGTCGGCGATCCCGCCGAGATAGGCTTCCGGCGCCGGCATGGCCGGCATGTTCAGGAAAGGCAGCATCTGGCGCAGGTGGTGGTTGGCGCCGAAGCCGCCGAGCGCGCCCGGCGACTGGCTGACGATGGCGCAGGGCTTGCCGCTCCAGGCCGCCTTGCCGTAAGGGCGCGAGCCGACGTCGATCGCGTTCTTCAGCGCGCCTGGCACCGAGCGGTTGTATTCCGGGGTAATGAACAGGATGCCGTCGGCGGCGCGGATGCGCTCGCGAAAGGCGGTATAGGCCGGCGGCGGCGTGTCGGTGTCGATGTCCTGGTCATACATCGGCAGGTGGCGGATTTCGACGATTTGCATGTCGAGCTTGCCTTCGGCCAGTTGAGTCAAGACGCGCGCGAGCTTGCCGCTGTAGGAGTCCTTGCGCAGGCTGCCTACGACGATTGCAATTTTTTTGGTTGCCATGCGGTTCCTCTTTCTTCGGTTCAAAGTCCCGATGGTAACCATTTGGCCGCAAGCCGCGCGCGCGGCTCGGCCCGCCTGTCAGATGCGGCCGCGCCGGAACGCTGCGAGGAATTTGCGGGCCTGCGCCGGGCCCAGCACCTGCACCGGGTCGCCGTGCCAGGCGAACAGGAAAGGTTCGCCGCCGAGGCGGTCGGTCAGCTTGGCGTTCAGGAGAAAGCGGGTCCCGGGCGGATACCGCGCCGGGTCGGAGAGGACGCGCGCGCACTGCACCCGCATCGACGGCGCGAAGGCCTGGCCCGGCATCGGGTGGATGTGCAGCCGGCCCGTGCGCGGGTGCGCCACCGAGTGCACGGCCACTTCGCGGTAAGCCCAGGTGTCGCGCGCCACGCCTCAGGCCTTCGCCAGCGGCGCGCCGGGACGCACGACCGGCGCCTCGCGGATCGGCAGGTTGACCAGGGCCGCGGCCAGCGCCAGGGCAATGTCGGCGTACCACATCCAGCTGAAGTCGCCGAAGCGCACGAACGACAGGCCGCCCAGCCAGGCGCCGAAGAAGCCGCCGATCTGGTGCGACAGCAGCGTCAGGCCGAATAGCGTGGCCAGATAGCGCGTGCCGAACAGCTTGCCGACCAGGCCGGCGGTCGGCGGCACCGTGGCCAGCCAGGTAAAGCCGAGCGCAGCGGCCAGGATGTAGAAGGTCCAGGCCGTTTTCGGCGCCATCAGGTAAATGGCGATGATGACCGCGCGGCTGAAGTACATCAGGGCCAGCAGGTTTTTCATGCGATAGCGTGTCGACAGCGCGCCGGCCGTCAGGCTGCCTGCGATATTGAACAGGCCGATCAGGCCGAGCGCGGTGCCGGCCACGCCGATCGGCAGGCCGCACAGCGCCACTTCCCCCGGCAGGTGGGTGACGAGGAAGGCGATGTGGAAGCCGCAGGTGAAAAAGCCCGCGTGCAGGCACAGGTAGCTGCGGTCGCGCAGGGCTTCGCGCAGCTGCTGGGTCAGGCCGATGCCGATCACGGGCGCCACGCCCGCGGCGGCCACCGTGGGCTGCGCCGCCTTCCGTCCGCGCATCAGCCAGGCCAGCGGAATGGTGAGCAAGGTCGTGGCCGCCATCGTGAACATGGCGATGATCCAGCCCGGGCCGGCGATCATGAATTGCATCAGCGGCGAGAAGACGAACTGGCCGAACGAGCCGCCGGCATTGATGAAGCCCGAGGCGAACGGGCGGCGCGCGGGCGGCAGGCGCTGGGCGGTGGCGCCGATCAGGATCGAGAAGCTGCCGGCGCCGGCGCCCGCAGCCGAGAGCACGCCCATGGTCAGCAGCAGGCCCCATTCCGAGCTGACGAAGGGGGTGGCGGCCAGGCCGCCGGCCAGCAGCAACGCGCCGAGCACGATCACGCGCCCCGGGCCGTACTTGTCGGCAATGGCGCCAAAGACCGGTTGCGAGGCGCCCCACATGAACTGGCCGACCGCCAGCGCGAAGCTGATCGTCGCCACGCCCAGGCCGGTGGCGGTATTCAAAGGCGAGAGGAACAGGCCGGTCGTCAGGCGCGCGCCCATCGTGATCATCAGGATCGCGCTGGCGGCAAGTATCAGGAGCCAGGCGGCGCGCGGCGACATGTCGGTGTGGGTGCTCATCTTCATCCCGTTTTTGTTTTTGCCGCATGCACACGCAGGCGGAACTGGAATGGGAGTTTAACAACGAACCGCGGGCCTTGCTGGTAGTGCCCGGTTCTTGCCATCGCGGCGCTGAACCCTGGTTTGCTGACGCCGCGCAAGCCTGTCGAGGGATCGTCAGCGGGTTTTGCCGATCCAACCATACGTAGCGGCCATGCTCAAGCAGGACTCAGGCATTGGCGCACGATTGACGCACCTTGATCGTGCCGCGAGAGATTGCCCCAGCAAGCACGAACAGACAACAAAAACGGCTTCGGCCAACAGAGCACCAGCACCTGGCGCGGCCTCGAAGGGGCTTGCTCAACCGCCACGCGATCCGATCCACACCGTTTCACAATCCGCCCAGGACGACAACATGGAACTGAGAATCGCAAAGCTGGAAAATTTTGGCGACGAATGCCGGAAAGACATGCGTTCCGTTGATGTTCGTCTGGGCAAAATCGAAACCATCGCCGAAGGGCTGGCCAAAAACTCGGCCACCAGGGCCGACGTCGCCCAACTCGAATCGACGCTGATCACGTGGTTCCTCGGCACGGCCACCGGCATTTCCGCGCTTGCATTCGCGGCCGCGAAGCGCGTGAACTAACTGGTGCACCGAGACGCGCAGGCCTCAGGCCGCGCGGATCAGCATCGCCACCGCTTCCGCCGCCATGCCCTCTTCCCGGCCCAGGTAGCCGAGCTTCTCATTGGTCTTGGCCTTGACGTTGACCTGCTGCGGCGACACGCCCAGGTCTTCGGCGATGCGCGAGACCATGTGCGGGATGTGCGGCGCCATCTTCGGCTGCTGGGCGATGATGGTCGCGTCGATGTTGCCGATGGTGTAGCCGGTGGCCACCACGCGTGTTGCGGCTTCGCGCAACAGGGTGCGCGAGTCGGCGCCGGCGAACATCGGGTCGGTATCCGGGAAATGCTTGCCGATGTCGCCGAGGGCGGCGGCGCCGAGCAGCGCATCGATGATCGCGTGCAGCAGCACGTCGGCGTCGGAATGGCCGAACAGGCCGAGGCGGTGCGGGATGGTCACGCCGCCGACAATGAGTTTGCGCCCCTCGACCAGGCGGTGGCAGTCGTAGCCGGTGCCGATGCGAAATGGTGGGGTCGGGTTGTAGGATGCGAGTGCCATGGTGTGCTTAAAGTAATGCGGGTTGGGCCGTTGCCAGGTACATTTCGGCGATGGGCACGTCGACGGGCAGCGTCACCTTCATGTTGCGCGGGTGGCCTTCGACCAGTTTCGGGGACAGGCCGAGCGCCTCCACGGCCGAAGCGTCGTCGGTGATCTGCTGCGGATCGCGCGCGGCCGCCAGGGCCTCGCGCAACAATTTATAACGAAACATTTGCGGCGTCTGGGCCAGCCACAGGCCTTCGCGCGAAACGGTGCCGACCTCGCCGCCGATGCTGTGCTTGACGGTGTCGACCACAGGCAGTGCGAGCAGGCCGCCGACCGGGTGTTCGCCGGTGGCGGTGATCAGCTTTTCGATCAGCGGCTCGTCGAGGCCGGGACGGGCGGCGTCGTGCACCAGCACCCAGTCGTCCTCGCGCAGCGTGGGCGCCAGCGCAGCCAGGCCATTGCGTACCGACTCCATGCGGGTGGCCCCGCCGCAGCGCAATACCGTCACGCCGTGACGCGGGACGACACTGTCGATGACCGGATCGTCCGCGCTCACGACGACATAGATGTGCGCGATCAGTTCGCTGAACAGGAAGGCGTCGATGGCGTGACGCAGCATCGGCTTGCCGCCGATTTTCAGGTATTGCTTGGGTCCGCTCGCCGCCATGCGTGCGCCGACACCGGCGGCGGGGATCAATGCGAAATAGCGTGGTGCCAGGGAGTTCATGTGGTTCGTTTGGTCTTTGCCGGTCTGATAAGGGACTGTACCTCACCTTTGCAAACTTTGCCGAGACGCGCATATTCCTGCGGCGTATCGATGGCGGCTTGCAAACGCTCGACCTTGACCATTTCGTTCTTGATGAACGGCAGCCAGGCCGTGTCGATCTCGCGCTGCAGCAGCTTGCGCACCTGGCCTGCCAGCGCGTACAGGGGCTTGCCCTGGAAGCGCCGCGCCAGCGCCGCGCTGACGGCCTTTTCGGCCTGCGGCAGGTAACCGAGGTAGATGTCCCGGTGGCGCAGTTCGTGCGCCAGGATTTCGCGGTAGGCGCAGGTGCCGGGAACGAATTCGCGCCCGACATAGACCACGATCGGCAGGTAGGTCAGCTTGACCTCGAGCCGCGGCGCCACGCATTCGTAGCCGCTGGCGGGGTCGCTCAGGATGCGGCTGCGCGCGCCGATCAAGACCCGCGATTCGGTGCGCGTCAGCCCCAGCACATAGCTGCCCGGCGTGCGGTCGCCCTTCATGCTCGACAAACCGTGGAAGGAGTAAGTGTTGTCGATCCGGTAGCCTTGTTGCTGCGAGCTCAAGACCGAGACGCTTTGTCCGATGGTGTCTTCGCAGAGCGCCTGGAATGCCGTGCGCGCGCTGGCCTGCGCACAGGCGCACAGGAGCAGCAGCGCGAACAGGCGTTTCATGGCAAATCTGCTCAGGCGGGCGACCAGGTTCCGTTGGCGATCTTCTCGAGCCAGAACGCGCCGATGATGGTCTTCACATCGGTCACCTGCCCTGCCTTGACCATCTCCAGCAGTTCCGGCACGGTGGCGGTGAAGATCTCGAGGAACTCACCCTCATCGAGCTTGGCCTCGCCGGCCGTGAGCCCGCGCGCTAGGAACAGCTCGAGGTGCTCGTCCGAGTAGGCGATCGCATTGTGGATGGTGCAGACATACCGCCAGTCGGTGGCGGTGTAGCCGGTTTCTTCTTCCAGCTCGCGTTTGGCGCAGGCCAGGTGCGCCTCGCCCGGATCGATTTTACCGGCCGGGAATTCGACGAAGACGCGGTCGTTCGGGTAGCGGAACTGGCGCTCCAGCAGCACGCGGCCATCGTCGAACAGCGGCAGGATCACGACCGCGCCCGGATGGCGGATGTATTCGCGGTGCGAAACTTTACCGTCCGGCAGCTGGATGCGGTCGCGCGAGACTTTGAGGAAATTGCCGTCGTAGGCAATTTCACCGTCGAGGCGGATTTCCTTGAGATGCGAATCCATTGGACTCCTGAGTGCAGCGTTGATTGAAAACGAATCAGCGGCGCTTCAGGTAGCGCAGAACGAATCCTGGAAACGCCAGCACGATGAAGAGGCAGCCGGTGACCGCATAGAATTCCCAGCCCTGGGCAAACACGTTGCCGATGCGGGATTCCAGCAGATACGCCAGTGCGCCGACGAGGAAGTATAGAACAAGGAGCTCGAGCAGGCGTGCGAGGAAGGGTTTCGGGCGCGCCTCCCCGGTTTGCGCGGGCTTCAGTGGAATGAAGCCGAACACGCGCTCGTTCGCAAATGGAAGGTTGGCCGCCGCCAGGGCGATGGCGACCACGATCCAGGTGGCGAACGAGATATCCACGATTTTAGTACTTGAGGGTCAGCTGCATCGCATGCAGGCAGGCGCTCAGCAGCGTGCCCGGAATCAGGCCCAGCAGCACCACGGCGACGCCGTTGATCGACAGTGCAACGCGCATGTCGCCATGGGTGACGATCGGGCTGGTGTCGGCGGCTTCGTCGAACCACATCGTCTTGACGATACGCAGGTAGTAGAAGGCGCCGATCAGCGAGAACATCACCGCGACCACTGCCAGCCAGACGGCGCCGGTGTTGGCGACGGCTTGCAGCACTGCCCACTTGGCCATGAAGCCCATCATCGGCGGCACGCCGGCCAGCGAGAACATCAGGATGGTCATGACGACGGCGAACCACGGGCTGCGGCGGCCCAGGCCCTTGAAGTCGGCGATCTGCTCGGCTTCGAAGCCCGAACGCGCCAGCATCATGATCAGGCCGAAGCTGCCCAGGGTGGTGAGCACGTAGGTGATCGAGTAATACATCGCGGCGCTGTAGGCGGCGCCCATGTTCGAGCGGTCGTCGCCGACCACGCCGGCCAGCATGCCCAGCAGCACGAAGCCCATTTGCGCGATGGTCGAATAAGCCAGCATGCGCTTGATGTTGGTCTGCGCGATCGCGGTCAGGTTGCCGATGGCCAGCGACAGCACGGCCAGCACCAGCAGCATCTGCTGCCAGTCGTAGGCCAGCTCGCCCAGGCCTTCGACCAGGATGCGGATGACCATCGCGAACGAGGCCAGCTTCGGCGCGCCGCCCAGCAGCAGGGTGACTGCCGTCGGCGAACCCTGGTAGACGTCCGGCACCCACATGTGGAAGGGCACCGCGCCCAGCTTGAAGGCCATGCCTGCGACCAGGAACACCAGGCCGAAGACCAGCATCGTGCGGTTCGCACCCGAGGCGGCGCTGGCGGCGATGTCCGGCAGGTTGAGCGAGCCGGTGGCGCCGTAGATCATCGAGATACCGTAGAGCATGAAGCCCGAGGCCAGCGAACCGAGGATGAAGTATTTCATCGACGCTTCAGTCGAGGTCGCGTGGTCGCGGCGCAGGGCGACGAGCGCGTACAGCGCCAGCGACATCAGTTCCAGGCCCAGGTAGATCGACAGCATGCTGTTACCCGAGATCATGATCATCTGGCCCAGCATCGTGAACAGCGCGAGCACGTAGAACTCGCCGCCCAGGTTACCCGAGAGCATGCCGCGTTGGCCGGCGTACTGGCGCGAATACACGAGCGTGACGCCGACTGCCAGGTAGGTGAACAGTTTCAGCAGGTTCGCCATCGGGTCCGAGACGAACATGCCGCTGAACGTGTAAACCGTGGTGCCGGCGCTGTAGTCGGCCCAGCTCAGGACCGCGCAGCCGACGATGGTCAGCAGCGACAGGTAGTAAGTAATATCCCGACGCGCCCCTTTCAGGTACAGGTCGATAAGCAGGATCGCGGAGGCCGCGATCAAGAGGAAGATTTCGGCATAGACCGGCACCAGGTTGGTGTCGGTCGCCGCTAGCAATGTGTTGTTCATGGCGTTGATTTCGATTTATTGAGGCAGCTTGCTGACCGACACGTGCTGCAGCAGATCGGCCACCGAGGTTTGCAGCGTCTCGGCGATCGGCGCTGGATACAGGCCCATGTACAGCGTGGCGATTGCCAGCACGGCCAGGATCGCGAATTCACGTTTGTTCAGATCGACCAGCTCGGCCACGTGCTTGTTGCCGATTGGCCCGAAGACCACGCGCTTGACCATCCACAGCGAGTAGGCGGCGCCCAGGATCAGCGCGGTTGCAGCCAGCAGGCCCGTCCAGAAGTTGAACTGCACGGCGCCCAAAATGACCATGAACTCGCCGATGAAGCCCGACGTGGCAGGCAGGCCGGCATTGGCCATCGAGAACAGCACGGCGAACGCGGCGAACTTCGGCATCGTGTTGACGACCCCGCCGTAGTCGGCGATTTCACGCGAGTGCATGCGGTCGTACAGCACGCCGATACACAGGAACATCGCGCCCGACACGAAGCCGTGCGAGATCGATTGCATGATGCCGCCCTGCACGCCCATGTCGTTGAAGATGAAGAAGCCGAGGGTCACGAAACCCATGTGCGCGATCGACGAATAGGCGACCAGTTTCTTCATGTCCTTCTGGACCAGGGCCACCAGGCCGATGTAGATCACGGCGATCAGCGACAGCACGATGACGAACGGCGCCATGTAGTGCGAGGCGTCCGGGGTGATCGGCAGCGAAAAACGCAGGAAGCCGTAGGCGCCCAGCTTCAGCATGATCGCGGCCAGCACGACGGAGCCGCCGGTTGGCGCTTCGACGTGGGCGTCCGGCAGCCAGGTGTGCACCGGCCACATCGGCACCTTGACGGCGAAGGCCATGAAGAAGGCGATGAAGATCAGGATCTGCTCTTTCATGTTCAAGGGCTGCACGTGCCACTTCTGGATGTCGAAAGTGCCCGACACGTTGTACAGGTAGATGATCGCGATCAGGGTCAGCAGCGAGCCGAAGAACGTGTACAGGAAGAACTTGAATGCCGCGTACACGCGGTTCGGGCCGCCGAAGACGCCGATGATGATGAACATCGGGATCAGGGTTGCTTCGAAGAAGAAGTAGAACAGCAACCCGTCGAGCGAGGCGAACACGCCGATCATCAGGCCCGACAGCAGCAGGAAGGAACCCATGTACTGGGAAACGCGTTCCTCGATCACTTCCCATGCCGCCACGATGACGATGATGTTGATGAAGGCCGTCAGTGGAATGAACCACAGCGACAGGCCGTCGACACCGAGACGGTAGAAGATGTTGAAGGCGCCGATCCACGGCGTGGCTTCATAGAACTGCATGCCATGGGCGGCATTGTCGAAGTTCGTGATCAGCGGAATCGTCACGACGAAGCTGAGGACCGCGCCAGCCAGCGACAGCCAGCGGCTGAAACCTGGATTCTTGTCGCGTCCCACGGCGAGCACGAGCACGCCGAACAGGATCGGGAGCCAGATTGCCAGGCTCAGGTAAGGAGGAAATGTAGAGATCGTAGACTGCATCATTTGTCTTTTTCTTTGCCTGTGATTAGCGCCAGAACGGGAAGAAGTACAGCAGGGTCGCCATGACGCCCACGATCATCACGAACGCGTAGTGATAGATGTAACCGGTCTGGAAGGTGCGGGTGATCGTCGAGAACCAGCCGATCATCTTGGCCGAACCATTGACCAGCAGGCCGTCGATCAGCGCGCGGTCGCCCGCCTTCCACAAACCGTTACCGAGGCCACGTGCGCCGCCGGCGAACACGGCCTGGTTGAACTTGTCCATGTAGTACTTGTTGTCCAGCAGCGTGTGCAGGAAGGTGAACTTGGCATAGAACCAGGCCGGGACACGCGGATTGACCATGTAGCAGTAGTAGGCCAGTGCCACGCCCGCCAGTGCCAGCCAGAACGGCGCCGTCAGCAGGCCGTGCGTCGCCATTGCCATCGCGCCGTGGAATTCCTCGCGCAGGGTTTCCATCGCCGTGTGGTTCTCGCCGACGAAGATCACGCCCTTGAAGAAGTCGCCGTGCAGCATCGGGCCGATCGTCAGGTAACCGATGATGACCGACGGGATCGCCAGCAGGATCAGCGGCAGGGTCACGACCCATGGCGACTCGTGCGGCTTGTCGCCAGGCTGCAGGCCGTGATGATGATGGTCGTCGCCATGCGCGTCATGTTCGTCTTCCTCATGGTGCGCGTCCGAATCATGCCCTTCGCTGTGCTTGACAGGATGGTTCCAGCGCGACTCGCCATGGAACACCATGAAGTACATGCGGAACGAGTAGAAGGCGGTCACGAAGACGCCGGCCAGCACGGCGAAGTTGGCGAAGCCGGCGCCCGGGATGTTCGAGGCGTGCACCGCTTCGATGATCGAGTCTTTCGAGTAGAAGCCCGAGAACAATGGCGTACCGATCAGGGCCAGCGAGCCCAGCAGCGAGGTGATCCAGGTGATCGGCATGTACTTGCGCAGGCCGCCCATGTTGCGCATGTCCTGGTCGTGGTGCATGCCGATGATGACCGAACCGGCGCCCAGGAACAGCAATGCCTTGAAGAACGCGTGGGTCATCAGGTGGAATACGGCGACGGAATATGCCGAGGCGCCCAGCGCGACCGTCATGTAGCCCAGCTGCGACAGCGTCGAGTAAGCGACGACGCGCTTGATGTCGTTCTGGATGATGCCCAGGAAGCCCATGAACAGCGCGGTGATCGAACCGATGACGATAACGAAGCTCAATGCGCCGTCCGACAGCTCGAACAGCGGCGACATGCGCGCGACCATGAAGATACCGGCGGTAACCATCGTCGCGGCGTGGATCAGTGCCGAGATCGGGGTCGGGCCTTCCATCGAGTCCGGCAGCCAGACGTGCAGCGGGAACTGCGCCGACTTGCCCATCGCGCCGATGAACAGGCAGATGCAGGCGGCGGTGAGCAGCGGCCAGCTTGAACCCGGCACCATCATGCCGGCCAGCTTGTCGGCCTGGGCGAAGGTTTCGCCGTAGTGCATCGTGCCCGAGGCGGCCAGCAGCAGGCCGATACCGAGGATGAAGCCGAAGTCGCCGACGCGGTTGACCAGGAAGGCCTTCATGTTGGCGAAAATCGCGGTCGGACGGGTGTACCAGAAGCCGATCAGCAGATACGACACCAGGCCCACTGCTTCCCAGCCGAAGAACAGCTGCAGGAAGTTGTTCGACATGACCAGCATCAGCATCGCGAACGTAAACAGCGAAATGTACGAGAAGAAGCGGTTGTAGCCTTCGTCCTCGGCCATGTAGCCGATCGTGTAGATGTGGACCATCAGCGACACCGACGTGACCACGCACATCATCATTGCCGACAGCGCGTCGATCTGGAAGCCGACCGCCAGTTTCACGGTACCGACCTGCATCCAGGTGTAGATGTCCTGGTTGAAGGAGGCGCCATCGAGCACTGCCATCAGGGTCTGCACCGAGATGATCAGGGCGATCAGGACACCGAGGATGGTTGCCGTGTGGGAGACCTTGCGGCCGACCATGTTACCCAGGAACTTGGTACCCAGCAGGCCGGCGATTGCCGATCCCGCCAGCGGCGCCAGCGGCACCGCAAGTAAGAGTGAGGAAGAGAGTTGCCCCGCCATGTTGAACCTTAATCGTTATTGTTAATCAACCGAGACCGGTCAGCCCTTGAGGCTGTCGAGGTCTTCCACATTGATCGTGTCCAGGTTGCGGAACAGGACCACCAGGATCGCCAGGCCAATTGCCGATTCGGCGGCCGCGACGGTGAGGATGAAGAACACGAAGATCTGCCCTGCCGCGTCACCGAGGTAATGCGAGAAGGCGATGAAGTTCAGGTTCACTGCCAGCAACATCAATTCGATGGCCATCAGCAAAATGATGATGTTCTTCCGGTTCAGGAAAATACCGACGATCGAGATCGCGAACAGGATCGCGCCCAGGACCAGGTAGTGTGCGAGCGATAAAGTCACGAGTTCTGCTCCTTGTTCTGCGCAGCGGCGGCAGCGGCGGCGGCCACGTTGGCCTCGTCGATGGCGCGCTGGTTCACCGGCGCCATCTTGACGATGCGCAGGCGGTCGTTACGCTGGACGCGCACGGCGGCGCCCGGGTCGATGGCCTTGCTGTCCTTGCGCTTGCGCAGGGTCAGGGCAACAGCGGCAATGATCGCCACCAGCAGGATCACGGCGGCAATCTCGAAGCCGTAGATGTACTTGGTGTAGATCAGCAGGCCCAGCTCCTTGGTGCCGCCGATGTTCAGCGCGGCCGCTTCCGGCGTCTGGGCAAAGTTGCTGTAGCCATTCCACAGCACCAGCGCCATCTCGATGACGACGACGGCGCCGATGATCAGGGCCATCGGCAGGTAGCCGAGGAAGCCTTCGCGCATGCGGTCGATATTAATGTCGAGCATCATGACGACGAACAGGAACAGCACCATGACGGCGCCGACATAGACCAGCACCAGCACGATGGCCAGGAACTCGGCCTTCAGCAGCAGCCAGATGCCGGCCGCGTTGAAGAATGCGAGCACGAGGAACAGCGCGGCGTGTACCGGGTTCTTCGCGGTGATGACGCGCAGCGCGGACAGCACCATGATCGCCGCGAAGACGTAGAACAACACAGTTGTGAATTGCATGACTGACGGGACCTTTTCTTTTAACGATACTTCGCGTCAGCCGCGCGGGCGGCGGCGATGTCGGCTTCGTAACGGTCGCCCACGGCCAGCAGCATCTCTTTGGTGTAATAAAGATCGCCGCGCTTTTCGCCGTGGTACTCCAGCACGTGGGTCTCGACGATCGAGTCGACCGGGCAGGACTCTTCGCAGAAGCCGCAGAAGATGCACTTGGTCAGGTCGATGTCGTAACGCGTGGTGCGGCGGGTGCCGTCCTCGCGCTGCGCCGACTCGATCGTGATGGCCATCGCCGGGCATACCGCTTCGCACAGTTTGCAGGCGATGCAGCGCTCTTCCCCGTTCGGGTAGCGGCGCAGCGCGTGCAAGCCGCGGAAGCGGTTCGACATCGGCGTTTTTTCTTCCGGATACTGCACCGTGATCTTGCGCGACAAGGCGTAGCGGCCCGTCAGGGCCAGACCCTTGAACAGTTCGGTCAGCATCAGGCTGCCGAGGATTTCTTTAATTCGGTTCATGTGAATATGCTTTCTTACTTCCAGATATTCCAGGACGTCTGCATGACGCCGGCGACCAGCACCAGCCACACCAGCGTGATCGGAATGAAGACTTTCCAGCCGAGGCGCATGATCTGGTCATAGCGGTAACGCGGGAAGGTGCCGCGGACCCAGATCATCAGGGACACCAGCAGGAACATCTTCGCGAACAGCCAGAAGAAGCCGCCGAATGCGCCGCCAAATTCGAGGAACGAGAACGGTGCGTGCCAGCCGCCGAGGAACATGATGGCCGCCAGGGTGGCGATCAGGATCATGTTGGCGTATTCGGCCAGCATGAACATCGCGTAGGACATGCCCGAGTACTCGACCATGTGGCCGGCGACGATCTCCGACTCGCCTTCCACCACGTCGAACGGGTGGCGGTTGCATTCGGCCAGGCCCGAGACGAAATAGATGACGAACAGCGGCAGCAGCGGCAGCCAGTTCCACGACAGGAAGTTCAGGCCATTCGAGGCTGCCATGCCGATGTTCTGGCCGGCGACGATGTCCGAGAAGTTCAGGCTGCCCGAGACCATCAGCACCACGACCATCACGAAACCCATCGGGATTTCATAGGAAATCATCTGGGCCGATGCGCGCATGGCGCCCATGAACGAGTACTTCGAGTTCGACGACCAGCCGGCGATGATGATGCCGTAGACTTCGATCGAGGTGATCGCCAGCAGCAGCAGCAAACCGGCGTTCACGTTGGCCAGTGCCGCGCCGGGACCGAAAGGCACGACCGACCAGGCGGCCAGCGCCGGCATGATCGTCATGATCGGGCCCAGCACGAAGAGCTTGGTGGTGGCCTTCGACGGGATCACGATTTCCTTGAGCAGCAGCTTCAGGGCATCGGCGATCGGCTGCAGCAGGCCCATGGGACCGACGCGGTTGGGACCGACGCGGATCTGGATCCAGCCGATGAGTTTACGTTCCCACAGGGTGGCGTAGGCAACCAGGCCCATCAGCGGCAGCAGCACGCACAGGATCTTGATCACGGTCCAGATCACCGGCCAGACCGGGGCGATCGGGCTGGCCGCGCCAAACTCGTAAAAACTATCGATATAACCGGGCGTTGCCATTACTTGCCCTCCCCTGCTTTTTCAACGGTGATGGCGCCGAACATTGCGCCCAGAGTGGCGGTTGCCGGATGCGCGGCGGCCACGCGCACGACGTTCGCCGGCAGGCGGGCGTCGATGTCGGCAACCAGCAGCGCGCTGCCGGTGCCTTGCGTGACGCGTACGACGTCGCCCGACTTGACGCCCAGGCGCTCGGCCAGGGCTTTCGGCAGGCGCGCCAGCGGCTGCTGGCCGTCGGCCGTGCGCAGCAGCGGCTCGGAACGGCGCGCAATCGCGTCGGCGAAATAGATCGGCACGTCGGCCAGGCGCTGCAGCGAACCCGATTCTTCCGTACGGGCAGCGGCTTGCGGCGCCAGCTTGCTGATGTTGTTCAGCTTCGCTTGCAGGTCGGTAACGCCCTTGCCCAGCGCTTCGTCGCGGATCGATTCGGCGGTGTCGAAATCGAAACCTTGCAGGCCGAGCAGGTTGCCCAGCACGCGCAGCACTTTCCAGGCCGGACGGGTTTCGCCCAGCGGTTTCACGGTGCCGTTGAAGCTTTGTGCACGGCCTTCGCAATTGACGTAGGTACCGGCGGTCTCGCTGAACGGCGCGATCGGCAGCAGCACGTCGGCATACTCGAAGCCATGCTTGAACGGCGACATGGCGACGACCATGTCGGCGCCTTGCAAAGCGGCCATGGCTTGCTGCGGATTCGCGGCATCCAGTTCCGGCTCGGCGTTAAGCAAGACATAAGCTTTCTTCGGTACGCTGAACAAATCGACATTCGTGGTCGCGCCAACGATGTGGCCGCCGACGGTATTCGCCGCTTCAACGAAGTAACCGAACTTGGCGCCGGTGGCGTCGGCAATCCATTGCGCGGCGGCGTGGATCTGCGAGGCTTGCGGGTGGTGCGACACCGAGTTACCCAGCAGCACAGCGCCCGGCAGGTCGCCATCGATGGCGCCAAGGGATGCAGCGATCCCCTTGGCCACGTCGCCCGCGTGCACGTTCTCGAAGCCCGATGGTGCGGCCACGTTCTTGGCGCCGGCCACGGCCGACACGATTTCCGACAAGGCGGCGAGCCAGTCGGTCGGCGCGGCGATGAATTTGTTGGCGGTCGGGATCAGGTTGTCCTCGTCCGAACCGTGCAGGATCGACAGCTTGGCGCCGCCTTTGACAGCGGTGCGCAGGCGCGTGGCGACCAGTGGGTGGTCCTTGCGCAGGAACGAGCCGATGACAAACGCACGTTTCAGGTTCGACAGTTCGGCGATCGGCATGCCCAGCCATGGCGTGACACTGCCGTCCAGCGCGAAATCGCCCTGGCGCAGGCGGAAGTCGACGTTCTCGACGCCGAATGCGCGCATCGATTTATTCAGCAGGTGCAGCTCTTCCACCGTCGAATGGGCAGTCGCGACGGCAGCGATGCTGTCGGCGCCGTGCTCGTGGCGGATGTTGCGCAGGCCGTGGGCGACGTATTCCAGCGCCGTCTGCCAGTCGGTTTCTTGCCACTGTCCACCCTGCTTGATCATCGGGTTGATCAGGCGGTCGGCATTGTCCAGCGCTTCGTACGAGAAGCGGTCCTTGTCCGAGAGCCAGCATTCGTTGATGTGTTCGTTTTCCAGCGGCAGCACGCGCATCACTTTACCGCCCTTGACCTGGACGATCAGGTTGGTGCCGAGCGAGTCGTGCGGCGACACCGACTTGCGGCGCGACAGTTCCCACGGACGTGCGGTGTAGCGGAAAGGTTTACTGGTCAAGGCGCCGACCGGGCACAGGTCGATCATGTTGCCCGACACTTCAGAATCGACAGTCTTGCCGACAAAGGTCGTGATTTCCGAGTGCTCGCCGCGGCCCAGCATGCCGAATTCCATGACGCCGGCCACTTCCTGGCCGAAACGCACGCAACGGGTGCACTGGATGCAGCGCGCCATCTCTTCCATCGAGATCAGCGGGCCAGCTTCTTTCGGCGCGACCGTACGCTTTTCTTCGTTGTAGCGCGAATTGCTCTTGCCATAACCAACGGCCAAATCCTGCAGCTGGCATTCGCCGCCCTGGTCGCAGATCGGGCAATCGAGCGGGTGGTTAATCAAGAGGAATTCCATCACCGACTTCTGCGCCTGCACAGCCTTGTCGCTGTGGGTGCGCACGATCATGCCCGGCGACACTGGCGTGGCGCAGGCAGGCATCGGCTTCGGCGCCTTCTCCACTTCGACCAGGCACATGCGGCAGTTCGCGGCGATCGACAATTTCTTGTGATAGCAGAAG
>JANNNC010000049.1:0-32620 GCA_031398335.1 Massilia sp. | reverse complement strand
CGCGACGTCACCAGCGACTCGCAGAACCGCGGCCTGCAAGCGACCCTCGACATCGACCGCGACAAGGCGGCCCTGCTCGGCGTCGAGATGGCCGACGTGCGCACGGTCCTGTACGCGGCGTTCGGCGAACGCCAGGTATCGACCATTTATTCGAGCGCGGCCAGTTATTACGTGATCCTGGAAGCGGCCGAAGCCGACCGCTATTTCGACGATGCGCTGGGCAAGGTCTCGGTGCGCTCGACGTCGGGCGCGCTGGTAAAACTGTCGAGCTTTGCCAGCGTGCGCCGCACGGTCGGCCCGATCGCGATCAACCACCAGGGACAACTCCAGGCAATCACGCTGTCGTTCAACCTGGCGCCCGACGTGCCGCTGGGCGACGCCACCGCGGCCATCGAAGAGATGGGCCGCGAGATGAAACTGCCGGCGTCCGTCATCACCCAGTACGGTGGCGATGCCGCCGTGTTCCAGGACACCCAGTCGAGCCAGCTGATCCTGATCATCACCGCAATCGGCGTCATCTACGTCCTGCTCGGCGTGCTGTACGAAAGCTATATCCACCCCTTGACCATCCTGGCCGGCCTGCCGTCGGCGGCGGTGGGCGCGCTGCTGACGCTGTGGATCTTCGACATGGACCTGACCTTGATCGCGATGATCGGCATCCTGATGCTGATCGGTATCGTGAAAAAGAACGCCATCATGATGATCGACTTCGCCCTCGATGCCCAGAGAAATGCCGGCATGATGCCCGAGGAAGCGATCCGCGAAGCGTGTATCCTGCGCTTCCGTCCGATCCTGATGACGACGCTGGCAGCGATGATGGGCGCGCTGCCGATCGCGCTGGGCATCGGCGCCGGCGCCGAGTTGCGCCAGCCGCTGGGCCTGGCCGTGGTGGGCGGCCTGATCTTCTCGCAAGTGATCACGTTGTACATCACCCCGGTAATCTATTTGTACCTCGACAGGTACAGCGGCACCGGCCCGATGACCGACGTCGACGTGGCTGCGCATGAGACCGCTCACGCGCCGCACGCGCCGCACGAGGCGGTCAAGCACCCGTCACGGGCTGCCTGAAACAGGTTGTAACAACTGTCAGGATGGCAAGCCTGTAAGCGCCAGTGAACGCATCCCGCTCAAGCGCCCCTTGGGCGTATGAGCGGGGTGAACTGCACTGCGGCAACTGCGTGGCAACGGCGGCGCTGCGGGAAGATCCCAAACCGGGTAGACTTCGCCACTGGCCGCTTTTCCGCCGACCTTGACTTCCAGGAAGTGCTATTGAACTTGCGTGACGATCCCCATACCTGCACGAACAACAGCGACGTCTGCGCACATTGCGGCCAGGTCCTGCCCGACCGGGTCGTGCCGCAGTATGGAGACCGCCGCGCCAACCGCACGGGCCTGGCCGTCACGCTCCTGCTGCACCTGCTGCTCGTCGCGCTGTATTTTTATCAGCCGGAAAAGACCGAGAAAAAAGCCCGTCCACCGGCTGGCGGCGAAGTCGTCTACGTGCAACCGCTAGCCAAGCCGGCCCAGCTGCCGCCGCAAAAGTCGGCCGCGCGCACGCCCACCAAACCCACGAAGACGACGCCCCGTCCGACGACGCCGCGCGTCGAGCGCCTGCCCGACACCATCACCATCCCGGACGAAAAGCCGGTCGAGGTGGCAAAAGCGGAGCCGGTGCCGGAAACCAGGCGCGAGGAAATTCCGCCCGAGATGGACATGGCGGCCTACCTCGCCAAGCGCCGCCAGGCACGCGGCGCCACCGATCCGAGCACTTCAACGGAAGAAAGCGAAGCCGCGCGCGGTACCCGCAATGCATTGGCGAATATTGCGGCAATCAACAAGCGCGGCCAGGACGACGCCAATGAGAGCGGCGGCGTCTTTTCGATCTCGAACAAGACCTTCCACAGCATGGACCTGAAGTTCCGCGGCTGGAACCCGAACTTCAAGCGCCGCTGGCTGACTTCGGTCACGGTGGAGCAGGGTAGCGAGCCGGATGTCGAGACGGCCGTGGTCAAGAAAATGATCGAGCTGATCCGCAAGGAAAAGACGGGCGATTTCGAGTGGGATTCGCACCGCCTGGGGAAGGTGATCACGATGAGTGCGCGCCCCCGCGACACGGCCGAGTTGCAGGCCTTCCTGATGAAGGAAATGTTCCCGGACTACCGGCCGCCGGTACGCTGACAGATTTCTGCGTTGTAAGAATGTCCGAAGCGGTTTGCACCCGGAGCCTCGCATGAGCAAGAAGCTGCCTCCCGCCTTCGATCCCTCTCGCCGTGCCACCCTGATCAAAACCGGCGCGGCCCTCGGCGCGAGCCTGTTGCCGTTGGGCTGGTCCTCGGCACAACCCGTCCTTCCCACACCACGCGCACACGGTTTCCGCCGTGCCGACCGGCGCCACGCTGGTGGCCAACATCACGCTGCACGTCCACGAGATGGCGCACGATCCTTATGTCGTGGTCCTGAACGGCCCCGAGGAACTGCACGAGATCGATGCTTCCAGCCCGTTCTGCCTCGGCACCATCATGATATTCGGCCACCATCGCCACAGCGGCCCCCTGTCGTTCGCGCTGCCGCTGGGCCAGAAGCTGGGCGGAACCAGCACCGGCCAGCGCAGCGACGGCACGCGGCGGGTACGGATCGTCCCCCTGCACGCGGCGATGGGGCACCACGGGATGGGCGAGGCCGGCGCGGTCGAACTGGTGGCCGTGGACGTCGAAGTGTACTGAGCCTTTCGCAGGCATAAAAAAACCGTGCCTCGGGCACGGTTTTTTATTCGGGATCGCGGATGTCTGGCTACTCAGCCGCCCGCCTTCAACTTCCTCGCCACGTCCAGCGCGAAATACGTCAGCACGCCATCGGCGCCGGCGCGTTTAAACGCCATCATCGATTCCATCATGACCTTGTCGTGATCGAGCCAGCCGTTCTGCGCGGCCGCCTTGATCATCGCGTATTCGCCGCTGACCTGGTAGGCAAACGTCGGCACCTTGAATTCGTCTTTTACACGCCGCACCACGTCCAGGTAGGGCATGCCCGGCTTGACCATCACCATGTCGGCGCCCTCGGCCAGGTCGAGCGCCACTTCGCGCAGGGCCTCGTCGCTGTTGGCCGGGTCCATCTGGTAAGTATTCTTGTCGGCCTTGCCGAGGTTCGCGGCCGAACCGACGGCGTCGCGGAAGGGGCCGTAGAAGGCCGAGGCATACTTGGCCGAATACGCCATCAGGCGCGTGTGGATGAAGCCGCGTTCTTCGAGGGCCTTGCGAATCGCACCCATGCGCCCGTCCATCATGTCCGAGGGGGCGACGATGTCGACGCCGGCTTCGGCCTGGGCCAGCGCCTGTTTCACCAGCATGTCGATCGTCTTCTCGTTGACGATGTAGCCGTTTTCGTCCGGCAAGCCGTCCTGGCCGTGGGTCGTGAACGGGTCGAGCGCGACGTCGGTCAGGATGCCCAGCTGCGGGAAGTTTTTCTTGAGCGCGCGTACGGCGCGCGGCACCAGCCCGTCCGGATTGGTCGCCTCGACCCCGTCATAGGTTTTCAGCGACGCATCGATGACCGGGAACAGCGCCAGCACGGGAATGCCGAGCGCCACGCATTCCTCGGCAACCCCCATCAAGATATCGACCGACATCCGTTCCACGCCCGGCATCGAGGCGACCTGCTGGCGCTGGTTCTCGCCGTCGAGGATGAAGACCGGATAGATCAGGTCCGCCGCGGTGAGGGTGTTTTCGCGCATCATGGCGCGCGAGAACGGGTCGCGCCGCATGCGGCGCATGCGCGTTGCTGGGTACTGGCCGGTAATGATGGAAGGCATCGTGGTCGCTTTCTCTTCAGGATTGGTCGGGGGCCTTGGTGCTGTCGTCCGCTTGTTGTTCGTCGCTGCCGCCGTCGATGGCGTCGTCGATTTCAGGCGCTTCGATATCCAGGCCCACCAGCTCCTGGATCTTGGCGTCCGCTTCCTCGATGCCGATGCGCTTCAGGGCCGAGAACAGCTGCACCGTGAACGGGAAGCCTTCGCCATCCTCGTCGACATAGCTTTCCAGCACGCCTTTCGCTTCGCGCAGCACATTCGCCTGCTCGTTGCGGTTCAGCTTGTCGGCCTTGGTGAGGATGCAGTGGATTGGTTTGCCGGTCGGGGCGAACCATTCGAGCATTTGCGTGTCGAGGTCGGTGAACGGGCGGCGCGAATCCATGATCAGAACCAGCGCGGCCAGCTGCTCGCGGCGCTGGACGTAATCGCCCAGCAGCTTTTGCCAGTGCAGCTTGGCAGTGCCCGACACCTCGGCATAGCCGTATCCCGGCAAGTCGACCAGCAGGCAGCGGATTTCATCGACGATGGTCGGGTCCTTGCGGTGCTGGCCGACGTGGGCGCCGCCGATCGAGAAATAATTGATGTGCTGGGTGCGGCCAGGGGTCTTGGACGCGAACGCCAGGCCCTTCTGGTTGGTCAGGATATTAATCGCGGTCGACTTGCCGGCGTTGGAACGGCCGGCAAAGGCGATCTCGGGCACCACGGTGTTGGGGAGATCGCGCAGTTGATTGACGGTCGTGAAGAAGCGGGCTTGCCAGAGTTTGGACATGGGGAGAGATGAAAAATGCAATGAAATGAAGCAGTAGGGAAACAAAGCTATTGTACAATAAGGGGTTGTCAAGGGCGTTAGTAGGCCGCTATATATCAAACTGTTGTCGACTTTTTCAGGGTGCTCGAATGAATCGTGTGTCTGTACCGTCCGCTAGCGCGGTGTTCGTGAAATCGTTGTTGGTTGCAAGCCTGGCGCTGGGCGGCATTGCTGGCGCGGCCGAAGCGCAGCGTCCCGCCGTCAAAGCCGACCCGGCCAAAGGCGCCACGCTGTACGAGAGCGGCGATACCGCGCGCGGCTTGCCGGCCTGCCTGTCCTGCCACGGTGCAAACGGCAATTCGACCATCGCAGTCAATCCGAAGCTCTCGAACCAGTTCGACACCTATACCCATAAGCAGTTGGTCGACTTCACGACGCCGCAACGCGTCAATCCGGTCATGACCACCTACGCCAAGATGCTGACCGACGAGGAAAAGCGCAACGTCGCGGCCTACCTCGCCGTGCAGAAAACCAAGCAGGGCGCAGCGAAAAACAAGGACACGGTCGAACTGGGCCGCAAGATTTATCGCGGCGGCATTGCCGACAAGGGCGTCGCCGCCTGCGCCAGCTGCCACGGCGCCGCCGCCAACGGGATCCCTAACCAGTATCCGCGCCTGGCCGGCCAGCACCAGGATTACACGACCGCCCAGCTGCTTGCCTTCCGCACGGGCGGGCGCAGCAACAGCGCGCAGATGACGACGCTGGCCCAGCGCATGTCGGATGCCGAGATGAAGGCCGTGGCCGACTACATCGCGGGGCTGCGTTAATCAACGGTATGACTTAGTAACGAAAAGGGCGACAGTGCAAGCTGGCGCCCTTTTTGCTGGAAGCTGGCAGAACCATGAGCACTACCGGAATTGAACTGAAGACCCGACGCCGCAGCCCGGCGGACATCGCCGAGCTCATCTCGTCGATGCGCTTTGCGATCAGCCTCCTGATGATCCTGTCGATCGCGGCCATCATCGGCACCGTGCTGCGCCAGAGCGACATCATGCCGAACTACGTCAACCAGTTCGGCCCGTTCTGGTACGAAGTGTTCCGCAAATTCGGCCTGTATACGGTCTACACCAGCTGGTGGTTTCTGTTGATCCTGCTGGTGCTGATCGTCTCGACCAGCCTGTGCGTGATCCGCAACGCCCCGAAGATGATGAAGGACATGCGCAGCTGGCGCGACTCGGTGCGCGAAGAGTCGCTGCGCAATTTCCACCATAAAAGCGAGTGGGTCGCCCCGCTCGAGGCCGCCGCGCTGGTGCAGCAGAGCGTGCTGCGCCTGGGGCACGCGGGCTATAAAGTCAAAATCGTCGAGAAGGACAACGGCACCCTGGTGGCGGCGAAAAAGGGCGCCGGCAACAAGTTCGGCTATATCTTCGCGCACACGGCCATCATCGTGATCCTGCTGGGCGGCATGCTCGATTCCGAATTGCCGATCCGCTTGCAGCAGTGGTTCCTCGGCAAGACCCCGTACACCGGCGGCGGCCTGATCGCCGACGTGCCGGCCCGGCACCGCCTCTCCGTAGCGAACCCCACTTACCGCGGCAACATCCTGCTGGCCGAAGGACAGACCGGGCGCGTCGCCTCGATTGCGCAGGCAAGCGGCACGCTGCTGCAGGAACTGCCCTTCGACCTCGAGCTGAAAAAATTCCACATCGAGTTCTATTCGACCGGGATGCCGAAGCTGTTCGCCAGCGACGTCGTCGTGCACGACCGCGAGGACCGTAAAACCTTCGCGGCGACCATCAAGGTCAACGAGCCGCTGATCTACAAGGGCGTGGCTGTCTACCAGTCGAGCTTCGAGGATGGTGGCAGCCGGATGAAGCTGACCGGCTTCCCGATGGCGGGCAACGAGGCACGCGCTTTCCCGATCGCCGGCGAAGTCAATGGCGCCACCGAACTGAAGGCCGGCGGCACGACGTATTCGGTCGAGTGGTCGGGCTTCCGCCCGTTCAACGTCGAGAACGTGGCGGCGAATAACGACGTGCGCGCGGTGACCAAGGTGCAGTCGATCAACGAGCAGCTGACGGCCACGCTCGGCAAGGCCTCGGGTTCGGCCGGCAAGAATGCCGACAACAAGGACCTGAAAAACGTGGGCCCGAGCGTGCAATACAAACTGCGCGACCAGACCGGCCAGGCAAAGGAATTCCTGAACTACATGCAGCCGGTGACGCTCGAGGGTAGCCAGGTCTACCTGGCCGGCGTGCGCTCCAGCCCGTCCGAATCGTTCCGCTTCCTGCGCATTCCCGCCGACGAGGCCTACAGCGTGCGCGAATGGATGCGCCTGCGGGCGGCGCTGGCCGACCCGCAACTGCGCGCCGAGGCCGCGCGCCGCTATGCCGCGCGCACCATGGCGCAGGGGCAGCCGGGCGGTGACAGTTTTGCCGGCCAGCTGCGCGAGTCGGCCGAACGCACGCTGGGCATGTTCGCCGGCGCGGGCACGCCGGGCGGCTTTGTGGCCGTCGCCCAGTTCCTTGAAAAAATCCCGGCGGCCGAACAGGAAAAGGCGGCGGCCGTCTTCATCAAGATGCTCAACGGCGTGCTGTGGGAGCTGTGGCAAGCGGCGCGCGCGCGCGACGGCCAGGCTGCGGTCGACGGCAACGACACCCATGCGCGCTTCCTGCAACTGGCCACGAATGCCTTGTCCGACAGTTTTTTCTATGGCGCGCCGGTCTACCTGCAATTGGATGAGTTCGTCGAAGTCAAGGCCTCGGTACTGCAGGTGACGCGTTCGCCGGGCAAGAAGATCGTGTATTTCGGCTGCGTGCTGCTGGTGGCCGGCATCTTCGCGATGTTCTATATTCGCGAGCGGCGCCTGTGGATCTGGGTCCGCAAGCAGGAGGGTGGGGCGCACGCCCTGATGGCAATGAGTACTCAGCGCAAGACGCTGGACTTCGATAAAGAGTTCGCCGAGCTGGCATCCAAACTGCCGCAATCGGCGTAAATCGGCGTAAGCTGGCAGTCGAGTTTGGATAAACAACGGCACTGGAGACAAGCATGGAAGCATCCCGACCAAACCCTGGCGTGATCTACAAGGAAGCGCCCGGCTATTTCCGCCGCCTGAGCGTCATCGACTGGCTCTTCGGCGCCGGCCTGCTGGCAGCGGTGCTGTTCGCCCTGAACCGCTACGCCGCCTACATGGACGGCTACGAACGCGCGATCCTGCTGCTCACGGCGCCGACCTTCGCCGCCCTCGGCTGGCACTGGAAACCGGTGCGCTGGCTGATTCCGGTCGTGGCGCTGCTGTCGCTGTGGGCGATCTCGCTCTACGGCGGATCGCTCGCCGCGGCGGAACAGCGATTCTTCCTCAAGTACATGCTGTCGAGCCAGTCAGCCATCCTGTGGATGAGCGCGCTGTTCGTGTTCTCGACCGTGTTCTACTGGATCGGCCTGCTGGCCCGGTCTGAAGCAGGCATGGCGATCGGTTCGCGCCTGTGCTGGGCCGCCGTCGTGCTCGGCTTTACCGGCATGATGGTGCGCTGGTTCGAGTCTTACCTGATCGGCGCCGACGTCGGCCACATCCCGGTCTCGAATTTGTACGAGGTGTTCATCCTGTTCGCGATGATCACGGCCCTGTTCTATTTGTATTACGAAGAGCGCTACGCCACGCGCCAGCTGGGCGCATTTGTCCTCTTGATCATCGGCGCGGCCGTCGCTTTCCTGCTCTGGTACACGGTCTCGCGCGACGCCGCCACCATCCAGCCTTTGGTGCCTGCGCTGCAAAGCTGGTGGATGAAGATCCACGTGCCGGCCAACTTCATCGGCTACGGCACCTTCGCCCTGGCGGCGATGGTCGGCACCGCGTATTTGCTGAAATCGCACGGCATCCTGGCCGACCGCCTGCCCAGCCTCGAAGTGCTGGACGACGTCATGTACAAGTCCATTTCGGTCGGCTTCGCCTTCTTCACGGTCGCCACCATTTTAGGGGCACTGTGGGCGGCCGAGGCCTGGGGCGGCTACTGGTCGTGGGATCCGAAGGAAACCTGGGCCCTGATCGTCTGGCTCAACTACGCGGCCTGGCTGCACATGCGTTTAATGTCGGGCCTGCGCGGGCGGGTGGCGGCCTGGTGGTCGGTGGTGGGCCTGCTGGTCACGACCTTCGCCTTCCTCGGCGTGAACATGTTCCTGTCCGGTCTGCATTCCTACGGGGAACTGTAAAACTTCACTACCAGGCAAGGCAATTTGACGAATTCGTGTATCGTAACGAATCAACTTGCCTGGAGTAAGCAATGCTCATCAAATCCTCCCGCGATGGCGTGAATCCGCCGCTCGCTTCCGACATCACGCCGCGCGAGGTCTACGAAGAGCGGCGCAAGTTCATCGCCCGCATGGCCGCCGGCGCCGTTGCCGGCAGCGCGCTGTGGGAGATGGCCAACCGCGAAGCGTTCGCGCAGACGCCGGCAGGGCAGAAGCTGGCCGCCAAAGCCAATCCCGCCCTGTCCACCACGGAGCCGCGCAGCGCCTTCAAGGACGCCACCGGCTACAACAATTTCTATGAGTTCGGCCTGGACAAGGGCGACCCCGCCGAGAACGCCCACACCCTCAAAACGCGACCGTGGACGGTGCTGGTCGACGGCGAAATCAAGAAGCCGCTGCGGCTCGACATCGACAGCCTGATCAAGCTGGCGCCGCTGGAAGAGCGTGTGTATCGGCTGCGCTGCGTCGAGGGCTGGTCGATGGTCATTCCCTGGGTCGGCTACTCGCTGTCGAACCTGGTCAAGCACGTCGAGCCGAACGGCAACGCGAAGTATGTCGAATTCACGACGCTGGCCGACCCCAAGCAGATGCCTGGCCTGCGCAGTCCCGTACTCGACTGGCCCTACGTCGAAGGCCTGCGCCTGGACGAAGCCATGCACCCGCTGGCGCTGCTCACCGTCGGCATGTATGGCCAGGTGCTGCCGAACCAGAACGGCGCGCCGGTGCGCCTCGTGGTGCCCTGGAAGTATGGTTTCAAATCGGCCAAGTCGATCGTGCGCATCCGCTTTACGCGCGACCAGCCGAAAACAGCCTGGAACGATTCGGCGCCGTCCGAATACGGCTTCTATTCGAACGTGAACCCGAAGGTCGACCACCCGCGCTGGTCGCAGGCGACCGAACGCCGCATCGGCGAAGACGGCTTCTTCAAGAAAAAGCGCGACACGCTCATGTTCAACGGCTACCCCGAAGTGGCCTCGCTGTATGCGGGCATGGACCTGAAAAAATTCTTTTGACGATGGCGTTTAATCCCTCCGCCAGACAGGTCTCGCTCATCAAAGGCGCGGTCTTCATTGCGGCGCTGCTGCCTTTCCTGTGGGGCCTGTGGCTGGTGTTGCGGCAAGTGCCGGTCGACCCGCTCGAATACATCACCCACGAGACGGGCGACTGGGCTTTATACCTGCTGTGCATCACGCTGGCGGTGACGCCGCTGCGCCGTTCAAGCGGCTGGAACTGGCTGCTGAAATTGCGCCGCATGTTGGGGCTGTTCACCTTTTTCTATGCGCTGCTGCATTTCATCGCCTTCCTCTGGTTCGACCATTTCTTCGACGTCTCCGCCATGCTGCGCGACGTCGCCAAGCGGCCCTTCATCCTGGTCGGTTTCACCGCCTTCGTGCTCCTGATTCCGCTGGCGGCCACCAGCACCAACGGCATGATCAAGCGCCTGGGCGGCAAGCGCTGGCAATGGCTGCACCGCCTGATCTACCTGATCGCGCCATTGGCCGTGCTGCATTTCTGGTGGATGAAGGCGGCCAAGAACAACCTGGCGCAGCCGGCCTTGTTCGCGGCGATCGTGATCGTGCTGCTGGGGATGCGGGTGTACTGGAGCCGGGTCAAGTCGCGCACCGCGGTGCGCGCCTGAAGCGCCGGGGTACCTAGGCCCTGAAACGTCTGGTAGCGTTCCTTACCGCGGTGAGCATGGCAACGATCGTTACGACAACAACCGCAACGACCGCAATGACCGAAACGATCGCAACGACCGCAACGACCGTTATCACAATGCGCGGAACTTTCGCCGCGACGACTACCGCGGCGGTGTTCCGCGCCACGATTTGCGCCGCGGCCAGCGCCTGCACCAGGAATACCGGACCAATCGCTACGTCGTGAGCGACTGGCGCGAACGCCGCCTGAGCGCGCCATCGCGCGGCCATCACTGGATTCGCATCGGCAACGACTACGTGCTGGCAGCGATTGCCACCGGCCTCATTGCCCAGGTCTCGCCAAGCAATTAAGCCAGGGTCGTAAAAACAAAAAACCGCGCCGTCGAAAGAGGGCGCGGTTTTTTTCGTCGGCGCAGTAGCGCCGCTTATTTGATCATCGATTCCAGCGCGAACAGCTCGGCAGGATTCTCGCGCTGGCGAATCAGGTGCACCTTGTCTCCATCGACCATCACTTCGGCCGCACGGCCGCGCGTGTTGTAGTTCGAGGCCATCGTCATGCCGTAGGCGCCCGCGCTCATCATCGCGAGCAGATCGCCCGGCTGCACGGAGAGGGCGCGCTCGCGCGCCAGCCAGTCGCCCGACTCGCAGATCGGGCCGACGACGTCGTACAGCACCGGCGCAGCGCTGCCCGGTTGTACCGCCTTCATGTCCATCCAGGCGCCGTACAGGGTCGGGCGCATCATGTCGTTCATGGCGGCGTCGATGATGCAGAAGCTCTTTTCCGCGCCCGGCTTCAGGAATTCGACTTTCGTGACCAGCACGCCGGTGCTGGCGACGATCGAGCGGCCCGGCTCGAAGATGACTTTCACGGCGCGCCCGTCGTGGCGCTGTGCGCGCCAGGCGTCGATGCGGGCGAACAGGCGTTTCAAGTACTGGCCAACCGGCACCGGCGGCGCTTCGCCGGCGGCGCCATAGTCGACGCCGATGCCGCCGCCGATGTCGAGGTGGTGGATGTGGATGTCTTCCTGGTCCAGCGTGTCGATCAGTTCGATCAGTTTATCCAGCGCCTCCAGCAGCGGCGCGTCGTCCAGCAGTTGCGAGCCGATGTGGCAGTCGATGCCGACCACGTCCAGGTTCGCCAGGCTTGCGGCGGCGCGGTAGGTGTCGAGCGCGTCATCAAAAGCCACTCCGAACTTGTTTGCCTTCAGGCCGGTCGCGATATACGGGTGGGTCCTGGCGTCGACGTTCGGGTTCACGCGCAGCGAGACCGGGGCGCGCTTGCCCATGGAAGCGGCCACCTCGTTCAGGCGGTGCAGTTCGGGAATCGACTCGACGTTGAAGCACAGGATGCCCTTGTCCAGGGCCAGGCGCATCTCACTCTCCGTCTTGCCCACGCCCGAGAAAATCACCTTGCCCGGGTCGCCGCCGGCGGCGATGACGCGCAGCAGTTCGCCGCCCGAGACGATGTCGAAGCCGGCGCCCTGGCGCGCCAGCAGGTCGAGGATCGCCAGGTTCGAATTGGCCTTCATCGCATAGCAGACGAGGGCGTCGCGGCCCGCGCAGGCGTCGCTGTACGCCGCGAAGTTCTCCAGCAGCGCCGCTTTCGAGTACACATAGGTCGGCGTGCCGAAGGTCTCGGCGATGTTGGACAAAGGGGTGCGCTCGGCGTGCAGGGCGCCGTCCTGGTACGAAAAATGGGACATGGATATTATTGAACGGGGGCGGGAGTCGGGCTCAGGGGCTGGGCCGGCGTGGGCGTGGCTACCGTGGCTGGCGGCGTGGCCGGTTTCGCGGGCTTGACCGGCATGGTCAGCGGGCCGGTCTGGCCGCAGCCGGCGAGGGCGAGCGCGGCGGCAAAAGAAAGCGCAGCAGTAAACGCAGCAGTAAACGCGTAAGGTGACTTCACGATTAGAATCACGGTTTGATTAAGACCTTGGAGTGTAGCATGACCGAATCCGAATTTTTGGACCTGGCCGATTCGACGCTGAACCGCATCGAGACCTGTTTCGACAAGCTGAACGACCAGGACGTCGTCGACGTCGAATGCAAGCGCAACGGCAACGTGCTCGAGATCGAGTTCATCGCCAACGGCTCGAAGATCATCGTCAACAGCCAGGCGCCGCTGCAGGAAATGTGGATGGCGGCGCGCTCGGGCGGTTTCCACTACAAGCGCGTCGGCGACGAGTGGCGCAACACGCGCGACGATACGGAGTTTTTCCTGGCCTTGTCGGAAGTGGCGACGCAGCAGGGTGGGGCGCCGGTCAGGTTGGGGTGAGGTCAGGCCGCGGGGCGGCCGATGATGATTCGATCGGCGCACGTGCGTAACGCGTGGGCGCGGGAGCCCACACGTTACGCACGTTCACACGTCGAACAACATGAAAGAATATTTCACGGACGAAGGCCCGGTGAAATATTCTTTCAACTATTAAAACAACTCATTCCTTACCGCGTCCTGCGCCTTCTGCTGCGCCGGCGCCGGCGTCGTTCCCACATCCAGCGACTGCACCCCCGTCCCCGGCGGGTTCTCGGCATAGTAGTACTCGCCGTTGGCCATGATCAGCCCCGGCGGCACGGTGCGTTCTTCCACCGGCATCGTCTTCAACGCGGCCTGCATGTAGCCGATCCAGATCGGCAGCGCAAGGCCGCCGCCGGTTTCCTTGTTGCCGAGGTTCTTGGGCTGGTCGTAACCCATCCAGGCGATACCGACCACCTTCGGCTGGTAGCCGGCGAACCAGGCGTCGATCGAGTCGTTGGTGGTGCCGGTCTTGCCGGCGATGTCGGTGCGCTTGAGCAGTTGCGAGGCTTTCGCCGCGGTGCCGTAGCGCGCCACGTCCCTGAGCATGCTGTCCATCAGGAAGGCGTTGCGGGCGTCGATCACGCGGTTCGCTTCCATGCCGGCGCGCTCCGGTCGCGCTTCCGACAATACCTTGCCGGCGCTGTCGGTGACCTTCGAGATCAGGTAGGGGCTGATGCGGTAGCCGCCGTTGGCGAACACGGCGTAGGCGCCGGCCATCTGCAACGGCGTGGTGGCGCCGGCGCCCAGCGCCAGGGTGAGATAAGGCGGGTTCTTGTCCGGATCGAAGCCGAAGCGGGTCGCGTATTCCTGGCCGTAGCGTGCGCCGATGCGGTTCAGGATGCGGATCGAGACCATGTTCTTCGACTTGGTCAGGCCGCGCCGCATCGACATCGGGCCTTCGTACTTGGCATCGTAGTTCTTCGGCTCCCAGGCCTGGCCGCCGGTCTGGCCGGCGTCGAACGAGATCGGCGCGTCGTTGATCATCGTGGCCGGCGACAGGCCGCGTTCGAGCGAGGCCGAATAGATGAAGGGCTTGAATGAGGAGCCCGGCTGGCTGGCGCCAGGCTTGTGTCACGTGGTTGAATTTATTCCGGTTGTAATCGAAGCCGCCGACCAGGGCACGGATCGCGCCGTCTTCGGTGCTGGCCGCGACAAAGGCTGATTCGACCAGCGGCATCTGCGTGATTTTCCAGTCGACGCCGCCGTCCTGCATGACGCGGATCAGGGCGCCGCGGCGGATGCGGCGGTTCGGCGCGGCCTTGCTTGATAACCAGCTCGAGGCGAAGGACAGGCCGGGACCGGCGATCTTGATCTCTTCACCCGAGGCCAGCACCGCGGTCACGCCGGAGCTCGATGCCTGCAGCACGACGGCCGCCACGATGTCGTCGCTGTCGGGCTTCTCCGCCAGTTCTGCTTCGATCGCCTCATCCGCATCGGCCTTGTCCTTCGGGATATCGATATACGACTCCGGGCCGCGGTAAGGGTGGCGGCGCTCGTAATCCATGACGCCGCGGCGCACGGCCAGGTAGGCCGCATCCTGGTCGGCTTTGGTGATCGTGGTGAACACGTTCAGGCCGCGCGTATAGGTGTCTTCCTTGAACTGTTCATAGACCAGCTGGCGCGCCATCTCGGCCACGTATTCGGCATGCACGCCAAAGGCGGTGCTGTCGGTCTTGATGACCAGCTCTTCGTTCTTCGCGGTTTCGAATTGCGCCGGCGTGATGTAGCCGAGCGAATGCATGCGCTGCAGGATGTACTGCTGGCGCGTTTTTGCACGCGTTGGATTGACCACCGGGTTGTAGGCCGACGGCGCTTTCGGCAGGCCGGCCAGCATCGCCGCTTCCGCCACGGTGATGTCGCGCAGGTCTTTACCAAAATAGATCTGGGCCGCCGACTGGAAGCCGAAGGCGCGCTGGCCCAGGTAGATCTGGTTCATGTAGACCTCGAGGATCTGGTCCTTGGTGAGGTTTTTCTCGATCTTCCAGGCCAGCAGCGCTTCATAGGCCTTGCGCTTGAGGGTCTGCTCGGAAGACAGGAAGAAGTTGCGTGCCACCTGTTGCGTGATGGTCGAGGCGCCCTGGCGCGAGCCGCTGGTGGCGTTGTGCAGGGCCGCGCGCAGCACGCCCCAGTAATCGACGCCGCCGTGTTGATAGAAGCGGTCGTCCTCGATCGACAGCACCGCCTTCTTCATCACGTCCGGGATTTCCTTGAAACGCACGAGCGTGCGGCGCTCTTCGCCGAATTCGCCGATGAGGACATTATCGGCGGTAAAAATCCGCAGCGGCATCTTGGGGCGGTAGTCGGTGATGGTGTCGAGCGCCGGCAGGTTCGGGTAGGCCATCGCCAGCGCGAACACCACCAGCAGCACGCCGACCAGGGCCAGTCCGGCCAGTGCGCCGAACGCCCACAGGAGCAGGCGTTTCGGGCTGTACTTGTTCGGGGCCGGGGTATTCGTCGTTTGGGAGGATTTCATGCTGGGCTTCACTGTGTTGATCCGCCTCATTATAAGTCACTGCTTTGGGCGGTGGCGCGGACTCAGCCGTTCGAGGTGTGTGGCATGCCTGACAAGGGGTATTACCAAGGGAATATCAGAGTGTGGCATCCCCGCCGGATTGTAATGTTCCAGTGTAGAAATATCTTGTCGGGGCGCACTATTGTCGCTACGATTTAATGTAGTGCCTCATATATGGGCACCAAGTCCGGTTTTTTGCAGAAGATTTTTCCCGCACGCGGGCGTTGAAGAAATTGGCCTGCCAAACGGGCCGCAGCTGAGGAGTACGCGCGTGATCAATCTAGGTTCCTTGTTCGGGAAGTCGAGCCCGCCGCTCGCCGGGCTCGACATCAGTACATCGGGCCTGCGCCTGGTCGAGGTGGCCGACGCTGGCAAGGGCGTGCTGCGCCTGGAGCGGTACGCGTTCGAAGCGCTGCCGCGCGGCGCCGTGGTCGACGGTAACATCGAGAACTTCGACCAGGTGGCGGAGGCCGTGCGCCGCATCTGGAAGAAAAGCGGCACCCGTGCCCGCAACGTCGCGCTCGGCATGCCGCCGGCCGCGGTCATCACCAAGAAGATCATCCTGCCGGCCGGCATGGCCGAAGACCAGCTGGAAGTGCAGGTCGAATCCGAAGCGAGCCAGTACATCCCGTTCGCGCTCGACGAAGTGAGCCTGGACTTCGACGTGGTCGGCCCGGCCGCCAATTCGATCGACGACATGGAAGTGATGCTGGCCGCGGCGCGCCGCGAAAAGGTCGAGGACCGCGTCGCGCTTGCCGAAGCGGCCGGCCTGACGGCCACCGTGATGGACATCGAATCGTATGCCGCGCGCGCCGCCCTCGAGCGCGCTGCGCCGAGTGGCAGTGAAAAAATTGTCGCCCTGTTCCAGATCGGCGCCGGCATGACCCATGTCTCGGTGCTGCAGAACGGCGACACGATTTACGAACGCGAGCAGCCGTTCGGCGGCAACACGCTGACCCAGGACATCGTGCGCACTTACGGCATGGCCTACGAGGAAGCGGAAACGCGCAAGAAATCCGGCGACCTGCCGGAAAACTTCCGCGCCGACGTGCTGACGCCTTTCCTGGAGAGCGCGGCGATGGAAGTGACGCGCGCGATCCAGTTCTTCTTCACCTCGACCCCCTACACCCGCATCGACCAGATCTGGCTGGCCGGCGGCAGCGCCCAGCTGCCGGGCCTGGTCGAACTGATCGGCGGGCGCACCCGCATCCCGACCGCGCCGGTCACGCCCTTCGACGGCATGCTGCTCGCTCCCGGCCTGCGCGAAGCGCAGCTGCGCGCCGAGGGGCCGGGGTATCTCGTTGCATGCGGCCTCGGCCTGCGGAGGTTTGGCTGATGATCCGTATTAATTTGCTTCCGCACCGGGAAGCGAAACGCAAACAGAAGCAGGCGGCTTTCATTGCCATGCTGGTGCTCGGCGGCCTGATGGGCGTGGCCATCGTGCTGCTCGTCGGCGGCTGGAACGCCAGCCGCATCGCGATCCAGGAACAGCGCAACGCCGTGCTGTCGACGGAAAATGCTGAACTCGACAAGAAGATCAAGGACATCGCCACCCTCAAGGAAGAAATCAACGCGTTAAAGTCGCGCCAGCAGGCGGTCGAGGATTTGCAGGGCGACCGGAATCAGCCGGTGTATTTGTTCGACGAACTGGTGCGCCAGATGCCCGAAGGCGTGTACCTGAAATCCTTCGAGCAGAACGGCCAGAAAGTCGTCCTCAACGGTTACGCCCAGTCGCAGGAGCGCGTGGCCGAACTGCTGCGCAACCTGTCCGGCAATTCGCCCTGGCTCGAGCGTCCCGAGCTGACCGAAGTGAAGGCGGCCACGCTGACCCAGGACAAGCTGGTGCGCAAGGCGGTCGAGTTCACGCTGGCCGTGTCCATCAAGCGTCCCCCGAGCGAAGAAGCGGAAGAGGGCAAAGGCAAGGCCCCGCTGGCCGGCATCGCCAAGGCGCAAGGAAGCACCCCATGAACATCGACCTGAAACAATTCGGCGCCGACCTGTCGGCGCAATTCCAGGACTTGCAGGGCCGCCCGCCGGGCCTGTGGCCCCTCGCCCCGCGCCTGTTGTGCGCGGCCGGCGTGATGGCGCTGGTCGTCGCGCTCGGCTACTTCCTGTACTGGAGCGGGCAGTTCGAAACCCAGGAGTCGCTGGCCAACCAGGAAGCGACGCTGCGCGTGGAATACCGCGCAAAAGTTGCCCAGGCCGTCAACCTGGAAGCGCTGCAGGCGCAAAAAATCCAGGTCGACCAGTCGGTCGAGCGCCTGGAAAAGCAGCTGCCGAGCAAATCCGAGATGGCTGCGCTGCTGTCGGACATCAACCAGGCGGGCGTCGGCCGTGGCCTGGCCTTCGAACTGTTCCGCCCCGACCAGATCGTGGTGCGCGACTACTACGCCGAACTGACGATCGCCATCAAATTGACCGGCAACTACCATGACCTGGGCGCGTTCGCCGCCGACATGGCCCACCTGCCGCGCATCGTCACGCTCAACGACATGCGCCTGAAGACGGAGAAGGACGGCAGCCTGACCCTGGAAGCGATTGCAAAAACCTTCCGCTACCTCGACGCCGACGAACTGGCAACGCAGAAAGTGGCGCGCCTGAAAGCGAAGAAGAACAAGAAACCGGAGGCCGCGCCATGATGAAAACGAACAGTGCGCTGCTGGCGCTGGCGGCCCTGGTGCTGGCCGGCTGCGGCGACAGCGACGTGCGCGAAGTGCGCACCTGGATGGAAGAGACCAGGGCGCAAACGAAGCCGATGGTGAAACCGCTGCCGGCGCCCAAGGAATTCGTGCCCTACGCCTACAACCAGGCGCAGGCGCCCGACCCGTTCAGCGCTGCCAAGCTGGCCGGTCCCGGCTCCATGGCGCCGCAGCCGAACGCGGTGCAGCCGGACCTGACTCGTCCGCGTGAAGCCTTGGAGAACTATCCTCTCGACACCATGCGGATGGTCGGTATGATGCAGAAGGCCGGTGTCAGTTTTGCGCTGGTGCAGATCGAACGCAGTGTCTACCGCGTGCGGGCAGGACAACGCCTGGGCCAGAACTTCGGCCAGGTAACGCGCGTGACCCCGGCCGCGGTTGAGATCCGGGAAATGGTACAGGACGCTGGCGGCGATTGGGTCGAGCGGATATCGAAGCTGGAATTGCAGGAAAGTAAGGAGATCGCCAAATGACCCCATTCGCAATCACGAGGTTCACGCGCGGCGTGCAAACGCTGCTGCTGCCGGTATTGCTGGCGCTCGGCGCCGGCACGGCGCAGGCGCAGGCTCCGTTGCCAGACAATGCCATCGAATCGATCAGCGCCAACCAGCAGGGCGCGAACGTGGTGGTCAACATCGCGATGAAGAATGCCCCGACCCGGCTGCCGCTCGGCTTTGCGATCACCAATCCGGCGCGCATCGCGCTCGACTTCGGCGCCACGACGAACGCCACCGGTAAAAGTACGCAAGAAATCAAGCTCGGCGAAGTGCGCGGCGTGGACGTGGTGCAGGCCGGCGAACGTACCCGCCTGGTGATGAACCTCAAACGTCCGGCCAGTTATTCGACCGCCATCGACGGCAAGTCGGTCGTGGTGACGGTGGCCGGCAGCGCTGCGGCGGCGTCCAGCGCGCCGGTGGCGGCAACGCCGGTGCAAGCCATGCCGGACGTCCCCGCCATCCGCCAGACCCTGCGCAACCTCGACTTCCGCCGCGGCCTCGAGGGCGAAGGCCGGGTCGTGGTCGACCTGCCGAACAATGCCGTCGCCGTCGACGTGCGCCAGCTCGGCAACAAGGTGCAGGTCGACTTCATGAATACCGGCCTGCCGGAAACCCTGCGCCGGCGCCTGGACGTGACCGATTTCGGCACCCCGGTGTCGCGCGTGACGACCAGCAGCATCGGCGCCAACGTGCGCATGGTCATCGAAGCGCAAGGGCAGTGGGAGCAGTCGGTGTTCCAGAGCGACACCCAGCTGATCGTCGCCGTGCGTCCGGTCAAGGGAGACCCGAACAAGCTGGTCCAGGGCACGCAGGGCTATCGCGGCGAGAAGATCAGTTTCGATTTCCAGAACATCGAAGTGCGCGCCGCGCTGCAGGCGGTGGCCGACATTTCAAGCCTGAACATCATCGCCAGCGATTCGGTCGCCGGCAGCCTGACCCTGCGTTTGAAGGACGTGCCGTGGGACCAGGCGCTGGACGTGATCCTGCAGTCGAAGGGCCTGGACATGCGCAAGAACGGCACCGTCATCTGGATCGCCCCGAAAGAAGAACTGCTGACCAAGGAAAAGCTCGAACTCGAGCAGCGCGCGCAGATTTCCGATCTCGAACCGCTGCGCTCGGAAATCTTCCAGCTCAATTACCAGAAGGCGGAATCCTTCCGTACCGTGTTCGGCTTGGATAGCAGCGGCGCGGCCACCGCCAACACCGGCAACCGCGTGCTCTCCAAGCGCGGCAGCGCGATCATCGATCCGCGCACGAACCAGTTGTTTGTGACGGACATCGCGTCGAAAATCGAAGACATCCGCATGCTGATCCAGAAGACCGACGTCGCCTCGAAGCAGGTCCTGATCGAAGCGCGCCTGGTCGAAGCGAACGACGGTTTCTCGCGCAACCTGGGCGCGAAAATCGGCTTCAACGACATGCGCGCCCTGCGCGGCGGCGACCAGGGCTACGGCATCGGCGGCAACAAGCGGATCGCCATCGGCGGCAACCTGCTCGGCGTCGGCCAGGACACGCTGCAGACCCCGGAAGACGGCTCTTCCTACAGCAACACCACCATGGTGAACCTGCCGGCGGCGGCGCTTGGCGGCATTTCGCCTGCCAGCCTGGCGTTCTCGCTGTTTTCGTCGGCCGACAACCGTTTCCTGAACCTGGAACTGTCGGCGCTGGAAGCGGATGGCAAGGGCAAGATCATCTCCAGCCCGCGCGTGGTCACCGAAGACAAGATGGTGGCCGTGATCGAGCAGGGTATCGAACTGCCCTACCAGGTGGCTTCGAGCAGCGGCGCCACCTCGATCGAATTCAAGAAGGCGAACCTGCGCCTGGAAGTGACGCCGCAGATCACGCCGGACGGCAACGTGGTGCTGGAAGTAGACGTGAGCAAGGATTCGAAGGGCGAAGAGACGCGCGCCGGCTTTGCGATCAACACCCAGCACGTCAAAACCAAGGTCATGGTCGAAAACGGCGGCACGGTGGTACTGGGCGGTATCTACCAGCAGACCGAGCGCAGCAACGTGTCGAAGGTGCCGCTGCTGGGCGACGTCCCGGTGCTCGGCTACCTGTTCAAGACCCAGGGACGCGAGAACACGAAGACCGAACTGCTGGTTTTTATTACGCCGAAGATCGTGGCCGACCGCGCACCAGCGGGCCGCTGAGCGCCGAAAGACAGCGCATTCACGAATAACCGGGATTCGATATCACGCAGCGACGCACCGAAAGGCGCGTCGCTGCGTCGTTTCAGAATCCCCGGAATATGCCGTTTGCATCAAGAGCGGCTCGTACAACCAACAAGAACTGGACCATCATGCAGCAGACCTCGACACACATTTCGCCCGCCCTCATCAAGCGCACGGCGCTCACCTTGATCGCCGCGGCGGTCCTGTCCGCCTGCGGCGGCGGCGGCGGCGATCCCGGCGCGGTGCCGGCCGCATCCGGCGGCAGCGGCGCCACGCCGACCACTCCAACGACGCCAACGACGCCAACGACGCCGGCGGCCGTCCCGACCGTCACCATGAGTACGGTCTCGACTGGCGGCCAGGCCAGCAACTCGCTGACCGGGGCGACGCCTTTGACGGTCAAGGCGCTGGTCAAGGACGCGGTGGGCAAGCCGGTGCCGAACGCGCTCGTCACCTTCGCTACCGACGCCACGCTGGCAATATTCTCGCCTTCTGCGGGTACGGCGCTGACCGACGCGAATGGCATGGCCAGCGTGACGATGCGCGCTGCCAGCCTGGCTGCCGGCGGCGCCGCCAAGCTGACCGTGACCAGCAGCGTCGCTGGCAGCACCGTGACCGCCGACAGCAATTACATGGTCGGCGCCACCACGCTGGCCTTCGGAACGCTCAGCGCGACGCCGAACAGCATTCCTGCCTACGGCTCGATGGTGCTGTCGGTCGATCTGCTCGCTGGTGGCGTGCGTTACACCGCTCAGCAGGTCAATGTGAACTTCAGTTCGGCCTGTGTGGCCGCGGGCAAGGCATCGCTGGCCACGACGGTTGCCACGAATAACGGCACTGCCCAGACCGTGTATCGCGACCTGGGCTGCGCCAATGACGACGTCATCACCGTCTCGTCCGATGGGGTCTCGACCCCGGCCACGGCCTCGCTCAAGATCGCACCGCCCGCCGCTTCGTCCGTGCAATTCGTCTCGGCGGCCCCGACCGACAAATCGATCGTGATCCGCGGCCAGGGGGGTATCAATCGCACCGAAACAGCCACCCTGAAGTTCCGCGTGTTCGACATCTTCGGCCAGCCTTTGCCGCGCCGCGTCGTCAACTTCACCGTGCCCGGCGCACTAGTGACGCTTAACAAGGTCAGCGACAGTACCGATGAGAACGGCGAAGTCATCACGACCGTCAATTCGGGGACCGTCCCGACCACCTTCCGCGTGATCGCAACCCTGCCCAACACGGCGACGACGAACAATGCCGATATCTCGACCTCGTCCGATTCGATCGTCGTGACGACCGGCCTTCCGGTCCAACGCGCGTTCTCCCTCAGCGCCGGTCAATTCAACCTTGAATCGCTGCAAGAGAGCAGCCCGGCCAAACCGGCGACGATTATCCAGGCCATGATCGGCGATGCATCGAATAATCCGGTCCCGGACGGCACCCCCGTGGTCTTCCAGACCAACATGGGTTCGGTCGGCTCCTCCGACAAGGGCGGCTGCATTACGGTCAACGGCGGCTGTCCGGTTGACTTCCGAATGCAGAATCCACGCACGGCGACGCCCGGCCAGCCGGCGACGCCTTGCAATACCGGCAGCGCTTCCGGTGTCAGCCCGGACAGCACCCGTCCCGGCCTGGCCACGGTTTGCGCCAGCACGACCGACGGTACCAACACCATCTTCGGCAAGATCAGCCTGTTCTTCAGCGGCAGCACGCCGGCCAACACCTTTATCGACGGCGGCTCGGTGCGGCTCTCGGGTACGACGGACCTGGGCACGGTTGGCGCGACGGCGTCCAAGGTGTTCGTATTGCAGCTCAACGACGTTAACCTCAATCCGTTGCCGTTCCGCACCAAAGTCGAGATCACGAACATGGTCAACGGCGTTGCGGCACCGGTGGTGCCGGCCACCGTTCCCAACATCTATCCGCATTCGGTAGCTGGCGACGACATCACCGGCAACAACGTCCTGGGTGCGCAGGGTTCGTCGCATACGTTTGCGATCTCCAGCCCGACCGGAAGCAGCTGTACCGCCCCGGTCACGGCAACATTTAACGTCACCGTTACGACACCAGGCGAGGTTGTCACCACGATTCCGTTTAAACTGACGTTCAGCTGCCCGTAACCGGGTAACCGTAACTACAAACGGCCAGGCTCTTCTGGCCGTTTGTCTTTTAGGCGACGTCGATACCGTGTCTGAAGCAAAAAGCAATAATATTTTTCTTGTCGGACTGATGGGGTCCGGCAAGACCACCATCGGCCGGCTGCTGGCGCGCCGGCTGGGCAGGCGCTTCGTCGATTCCGACCATGCGATCGAGGCGCGTACCGGCGCCACGATCCCGTGGATCTTCGAAATCGAGGGGGAGGCGAGCTTTCGCCGGCGCGAAGCCGACATGATCCGCGAACTCACCAGCGCGCGCGGCATCGTGCTGGCCACCGGCGGCGGCGCCGTGCTCGACCCCGCCAGCCGTGCCTACCTGGCCGAACGCGGCACCGTCATCTACCTGCGCGCCGGCATCGGCAGCATCCTGCAACGCACCTCGCACGACAAGAACCGCCCGCTGCTGCAAACCGCCGACCCGCGCAAGAAGCTCGAGCAATTGCTGGCGCAGCGCGAACCGCTGTACCGCGAGATCGCGGACCTCGTCATCGATACCGGCCGACCTAACGTACAATCGATGGTTCAGACAATTTTGGACCAGCTTGACGCGCTCAACACGGCGCGCTCGCGGCGCGCAAGGGCGGCATCGATGAACCAAACAGCAAACATCAATCTCAACGTCGATCTGGGCGAGCGCAGCTACCCGATCGCCATCGGCCCCGGCGTACTCGACGACGGCGTGCTGCTTGCGCGCCAGGTCGGCGGGGGGAAAGCGGCAATCGTCACCAACACCACGGTCGCGCCGCTGTACCTGGAAAAAATCGCCGCGCCGCTGCGCGCGGCCGGACGCGAAGTCGTCGAGATCGTCCTGCCCGACGGCGAAGCGCACAAGCACTGGGGTTCGCTGATGGCGATCTTCGACGCCCTGCTGGCGAATAAATGCGACCGCAAGACGACCCTGATCGCCCTCGGCGGCGGCGTGATCGGCGACCTGACCGGCTTCGCCGCGGCCAGCTACATGCGCGGCGTGCCCTTCGTGCAAATTCCCACTACCTTGCTGGCCCAGGTCGATTCCTCGGTCGGCGGCAAGACCGGCATCAACCACCCGCTCGGCAAGAACATGATCGGCGCGTTTTATCAGCCGCGCGCGGTGCTGGCCGATACCAGCACGCTGTCGACGCTTCCAAGCCGCGAGCTGTCGGCGGGCCTGGCCGAAGTCATCAAGCACGGCGCCATCCTGGACGCCGAATTTTTCGACTGGATCGAAGCGAACATCGAGCGCCTGGTGGCGCGCGACCAGGCCGCGCTGTCGCATGCGATCGCGCGTTCCTGCGAGATCAAGGCCGACGTCGTGCGCAAGGACGAACGCGAAGGCGGCCTGCGCGCCGTGCTCAACTTCGGCCACACCTTCGGCCACGCGATCGAGGCGGGCATGGGCTACGGCGCCTGGCTGCACGGCGAGGCCGTCGGCTGCGGCATGGTGATGGCGGCCGACCTGTCGCGCCGCCTCGGCTTCATCGACGCTGCCGCCTTCGAGCGGGTGCGCGCCCTGGTGCGTGCTGCCGGCCTGCCGACGGTGGCGCCGGACCTGGGCTTGGAGCGCTGGATCGAGCTGATGGAAGTGGACAAGAAGAACGAGGGCGGGGCGATCAAGTTCATCCTCGTCAAACCCCTGGGCAGCCCGAGCATCGCCAGCGTGCCGCACGAACTCCTGCGCGCCACCCTGGACGCCTGCGTCCATTGAAGAGGCCCCGCGCATGATCGATTTCGACGCCCACCTGGCCCCGTATGCCGCGCATTCGAAGGGGTCGCGCGGGCGCCGTTTCGACGAACCCGCGCCGGGCTCGCGCAGCCAGTTCCAGCGCGACCGCGACCGCATCATCCACTCGACGGCTTTTCGCCGCCTCGAATACAAGACGCAAGTCTTCCTGAACCACGAGGGAGATTTGTTCCGCACGCGCCTGACGCATTCGATCGAGGTCGCGCAAATCGGCCGCACGCTGGCGCGCAGCCTGCGCCTGAACGAAGACCTGGTCGAAGCGACGGCGCTGGCGCACGACCTCGGCCACACGCCTTTCGGCCACGTCGGCCAGGACGTGCTCAACGATTGCATGAAGGACTACGGCGGTTTCGAGCACAACCTGCAAAGCCTGCGCGTGGTGGACCACCTCGAAGAACACTACGGCGCCTTCGACGGCCTCAACCTGACCTTCGAGACGCGCGAAGGCATTCTAAAACACTGCGCGCTGACGCATGCGCGCGTGCTGGGCGACCTGGGCCAGCGCTTCATCGACAAGACCCAGCCGAGCCTGGAAGCGCAGCTGACCAATCTCGCCGACGAGATTGCGTACAACAACCACGACATCGACGACGGCCTGCGTTCCAGCCTGCTCACGACCGGGCAGATGATGGAGGTCGACTTGTTCGCGCGCCACCGCAAGGCCGTGGAGGCCCAGTATCCGGGCCTGCCGGGCCGGCGCGCGCTGTACGAGACGATCCGCCTGATGATCACCGCGATGACGGCCGACCTGGTCGAGACTTCGGCCGCGCTGCTGGTCGAGGCCGCGCCGTCGAACATCGACGACGTGCGCGCTGCGCCGCCCCTGATCCGCTTCTCGGACACGATGCGCGCCGAGACGACAGCGTTAAAGCGCTTCCTGTACGCGAACCTGTACCGCCACTTCAAGGTCAACCGCATGCGCGTCAAAGCCAGCCGTATCGTGCGCGAGCTGTTCGACGCCTTCATGACCGACCCGGTGCTGCTGCCGCCGGATTACCAGGTGAGCTCAGGCGACAAACTGAAACAGGCGCGCAAGATCGCCGACTACATCGCCGGCATGACGGACCGCTACGCGATCCGCGAGCACAAGCGGATTTTTTCGCTGGATGAGTTGTAAGGGGCGGCTCGCTGGGCAGGCATTTCGATTTTCACCTGCCGTACCGCGTGGGCTCGAGAGCGGATCGCCGCCCGGCCCACCCTACGGTGCACCACGGCTAAGGTCGTGCATGTTGGCCGTCGCGTAACGTAGGGTGGGCACTGTGCCCAGGCGGTACGACGCATGATCAACCGAACAAACTCGGTCGCGCCAGGTCGATCAATAACTTCTTGACCGGCGCCGGCAGCGCCGCATCGCCGATCGCGTCCATCCGAACCCACACATGCCCCGGCGGTGTCGCCCCGCGCGCGGCCAGCACCACCTTGTGCGGAGAGATGTGCAGCTTGTAATGCGTGAACACGTGCACCAGCGGCAGCAGCGCCTGCACTTCCTCGACCTGGCCCAGCGCCACCAAAGCGGCAGCCAGCTGAACGCCGCCATCGCGCACCACCTCGATGCCGACGTGCCCATCGACTTCCGGCAGCGACAATAAGCCGCCCCAGATCCCGCTCCCCGGGCGTTGCTCGAGCAGCACGTGGCCGTCGTGCAGCACGACCAGCATCTCGGCGCGCTTCTCGGGCGTCGTCTTCTTCGGTTTGCGCACCGGCAGTTCCTCGGTGCGTCCGGTGGCATAGGCCACGCAGCGCGCCTGCAGCGGGCAGCGCGGGCAGTCGGGCTTCGAGCGCGTGCACAGCGTCGCGCCCAGGTCCATCAGGCCCTGGGTGTACGACTCCATGCCATCCTCGGGCAGCAGCGCATCGGCACGCCGCCACAAGGCATCTTCGATGCGCTTTTCGCCCGGATACCCCTCGACCCCGAACACGCGCGCGAACACGCGTTTGACGTTGCCGTCGAGGATGGCCGCGCGGGTGCCATGCGAAAACGCGGTGATGGCGGCGGCGGTGGAACGGCCGATGCCGGGCAGGTCGGCCAGCAGCTTTGGATCGACCGGAAACTCGCCACCGTACTCGTTCACCACGCGCACCGCGCAGGCGTGCAGGTTGCGCGCGCGGGTGTAGTAACCGAGCCCGCTCCAGTGCGCCATCACGTCCTCGATCGGCGCGCCGGCGAGATCGTGCACGGTCGGAAAGCGTTCCAGGAAGCGCGCGTAATAACCCAGCACCGCGGCCACCTGCGTCTGCTGCAGCATGATTTCCGACAGCCAGACCCGGTAGGCGTCGCGCGTGTTTTGCCAGGGCAGCGTATGGCGCCCGTGCGCGCGCTGCCAATCGATCACGGCTGCTGAAAAAGTCGGATCGATCAGGTCATCGAATTCGGTTAAACGCTTCATGCGGCCTCCCGCATGCGTGGCTCATCGAGCGCGGCGGCGACCGCCTGGTTCAGCGCGAGCAGCTCGCGGCGCTGGCCGTCGAGTGCAAGCTGGCTGGCCTCGAAGGCGCCGATTTTCTGCTCCAGGCTGTCGGTCGCATCGTGGATCCGCTGGATCGACGAGAGGCGGTGCCGCAGCTGCTCCTTGTGCTGGCGGATCTGGGTCTCCAACGGCACCATGATCACTTTCAGCCAGGCCTCGACTTCGGCATTCGCGGCGCGAAAACTCCGGCGCACGTTCGAGACGATCGAGTCGAAAAAGCGCTCGAGCAAGGTGCTGCGGCTGGTCATGAACAGGGTCGCGGTGCCGAACTGCCTGACGTAGAGCGCCTCGACGGCCTCGATCTCGGCGCGGTAACGCGCCAGGGACAAGGGCATCGGCGCCGCCAGCGTGAGGCCGTGTTCGGCGGCGAAGCCGCGCAGCATCGCCTCCATCACCTTGCCGATTTCAAGCACCTGCTCGCCCGCGGCATCCATGCTGACGCGGGCGTTGTCAAAGAAGGCGCGCACCGGCGCGCGCATGCCGGTGGCAAAGCGCGATGCCTGCAGCGCCAGGCGCACGGTGTCGGCCTGGCACGCCACCGCGTCCATGTCGAGCGTCGAATACAGTTCGGTCGAGCGCTGGGCAAAGCGCGTGCGCGCGTCCTGCAAGCGCATCAGGCCGGCGTCGAAATCCTTACGTTCGGCCTCGATGCGGCGCATCATGTGCGCCAGCACGTTCTGGTTCTTGCCGCGCAGGCTTTTGAGTTCCTGCAGCTGCTCGACCAGGTCGCGCCCGCGCGAGGCCAGCGCGCCCGTTTGCGCGGCTTCCAATGCGGCCAGGTCCTCGCGCAGCGCGCTGCCGAGGATGGTTTTCTTTTGCGGGATCAGGCCATGCAGCAGGGCCGCTTCCAGCGCGCCCAGGCGGCTGCGCTCGAATAAGTCCATGTCGCCCTGGATGCGCCCGACCAGCGCCTTTTGCGCCGACACCGGATACACCTGCTCGGGCGCGAGCCCCAGCTGCCGCGCCACGCTCTGCTGCTGGCGCGCGATCTCGGCTTCATTCTCTTCATCGCTGCGCAGCGGGTCCCACATCGCATCGATCTTGTTGAGCACGACGATGCGCCCCGGCCCCGCGCCGATGTGCGTGCGCCAGACCTCAATGTCGCTGCGCGTGACGCCGGTTTCGGCGGCCAGCACGAACAGCACCGCATGCGCGTTCGGGATCAGGTTCAGCGTCAGTTCGGGCTCGGTGCCGATCGCGTTCAGGCCCGGCGTGTCGAGGATGACGAGGCCCTGTTTCAGCAGCGGGTGCGGCAGGTTGATGATGGCGTGGCGCCACTGCGAGATTTCGACCAGGCCGTCCGTGCCCAAGGCGTCGGCCAGTTCAGGATCTTCCGGATCGTACAGGCCGTAGGCTTGCGCTTCCTCGGGAGACACGCGGCGCGTCATGCTGACCTGGCGGAAGCTTTCCGCCATGCGCTCGGGGGCTTCCAGGTCGAGGGCTAGCACGGTCCAGGCGGAGGCGTCGTCTTTAAAATCGCTGGTCGACAATGGGCGCGCGCGCGTCTCGATCGGCAGCAGGCGGATCGACGGTTCCCAGGCAGCGTCATACAGCAGCTCGGTCGGGCACATCGTGGTGCGGCCAGCGGAGGAGGGCAGGATGCGCTGGCCGTAGTCGGCAAAGAAAATCGCGTTGATCAGCTCGGATTTTCCGCGCGAGAATTCGGCGACGAAGGCCACCGACAGGCGGTCGTCGCGCACCCGCGCCGCCGCCTGGGCCGCACGTTGGGTGGTGGCGGCGTCCGACACCTCGAAACGGGTGAGCGCCGCGCGGTAATCGTCGAGCGCCAGCGCGATCGCTGCGCGCCAGGTGCCGTATTCTTGAATGTCTTGCATGAGTCCGCCTGACTATAAAATTTGCCTAGCGCTGGCAGGTGGCGCAGTAAAACGTCGACCGCTGCCCCTGCTTGATCTGGCGCACCGGCGCGCCACAGTTTCTGCAAGGCACCCCCGCACGATCATAGACGAAATATGTCTGCTGGAAATAGCCTGATTGACCATTTACCGCAATAAAGTCACGCAGCGTGCTGCCGCCTTGCACGATCGCTTCCGCCAGGATCTCGCGGATGGCCAGGGCCAGCTTGTCGTAGCGGGCGCGGCTGATGCGCGCGGCCGGCGTCTTCGGATTGATGCCGGCCTTGAACAGGCTTTCGCAAGCGTAGATATTGCCCACGCCGACGACGATGTCGCCGGAGAGCAGCACCTGCTTGATCGGCGCGCTGCGCTTGCGCGTGGCCTGGTGCAGGAGGGCGCTCGAAAAACCATCTTCCAGCGGCTCGACGCCGAGGCCGCGCAGCAGCACGTGCTGATGGATGTCGCCATCGTCATGCGCATGCCAGAGCACGGCGCCGAAGCGGCGCGGGTCGTGCAGCCGTAGTACGTTTACCTGCACCTGGTCTTGCGCGCCGTCGTTCACGACGAGGTCGAAGTGGTCGTGTTTTTTCGGCTCGACGCCCGGCGCCAGCACGCGCAGGTGGCCCGACATGCCCAGGTGGATGATGAGCGTGCCGGAAGCGAAATCGATCAATAAATACTTGCCGCGGCGGCCAACCTGCACGATGCGCTGGCCCACCAGGGACGCGGCCAGATGGGCGGGAAACGGCCAGCGCAGGCCCTCGCGCCGGAACACGACCTGCTCGACGATGCGGCCTTCGAGGTGCGGCGCGACACCGCGCCGGGTCACTTCTACTTCGGGGAGTTCAGGCATGAAAATCTGACAAAATTCTTGTAAATTCGTGTTGCGGGTTCGCACGCGCGACGGGGCTTGGGCGTAGAATCGGACATCATTCCACACATGGACTTGCCTTGAAAAACGCTTTCGTCATTGTAACTCTCTCCGGTCTGCTGACGGCGTGTGCTGTGGCGCCACAGCAGCAGCCTGTTGCGCAATCGGCGCAGGCAACGGCGGCGGCGCAGGCCGACGCCCGGGCAGAGGCGCAGGCTAAAGCCGAACTCGACGCGAAGGCCGAGGCGGACGCGCAAACGGCGCGCCTGCCGAAAGTCGAACTGACGAGCACCTTGCTGCACCAGTTGCTGCGCGCCGAATTTGCGTTCCGTAACGGCGACTGGCAAGGTCCGTATCTCACCATGCTGAGCCTGGCGCAGCAGACGCGCGATCCGCGCCTGGCGCGGCGCGCCGCGGAAATGGCGCTGGCCGCCCGCCAGCCCGAAGACACGCTGGCCGCCGTGCGCGAGTGGCGCCAGCTCGACCCGCAATCGGACGAGGCGACGCAGTACTATCTGGGGATGGTTATCCTGTCCGACAATATCTCGGACGCAGAAGAAATTTTCCGCAAGCGCCTCGAAGGCGCGCCGGCGCAGGTGCGCGGCATCGTGCTTTACCAGGTGCAGCAACTGCTCGCGCGCGCCAAGGACAAGGAAGCGGGCGGCGCCATGCTGGAACGCATCGTGGCGCCTTATCGCACAACCCTCGAAGGCCACGTGGTGCTGGCGCAGGGCGCCCTCACGCGCGGCGACAAGGCAGCAGCAGGGCGCGAAGCGCGCGCCGCGCTGGCATTGAAACCTGATTCCGAGATCGCCGTCCTCACCCTGGCCCAGGCCGGCGAGAACGATGCCCAGGTGCGCGACTTGCTGGCGAAATTTATCGCCGTCAATCCGAATGCACGCGAAGTGCGCGCCGCCCACGCGCGCCTGCTGGTCAACGAAAAGCAGTTCGAGGCGGCGCGCAGCGAATTCCTGCTGCTCGACAAGCAGCAGCCAGACAACGTCACGACCCTGTATGCACTCGGCGTGCTGTCGACCCAGCTGAACGACCCGAGCGGCGCCGAGCGCTATTTCACGCGTTTCATCGACGTGCTCGGGCGTAATCCGGAAGACGAGCGCGACCCCTCGAAGGCCCTGCTGATCCTGTCGCAGCTGGCCGAGGAGCGCGGCGACATCAAGGCCGCCGTCGGCTGGCTCGACAAACTGCCCGAGGGCGACGAAAAGGCCGCTTTCGGCGCCCAGTTGCGCCGCGCCCAGCTGCTCGGCAAGGGCGGCGACCTGCCGGCCGCGCGCCGCCTGCTCGCTTCCTTGAAACCCGGCGAGCCGGCGGCGCAGGCGCAGGTGGCCGCGACCGAAGCGCAAGTGCTGCGCGACGCCGGCCAGGCCGAACAAGCTTTTACGCTGATGCAGGACGCCGCCAGGCGCTTCCCCACCAATCCGGACCTGCTGTACGACTTCGCGCTATTGGCCGAAAAGACCGGCCACCTCGAGGTGATGGAAACGACCCTGCGCGAGGTGATGCGCCTGGCCCCCGAGAACCACCATGCCTACAACGCTCTCGGCTATTCGCTGGCCGAGCGCAACGTCCGTCTGGAAGAGGCGCGCACGCTGATCGAAAAGGCCCTGTCCATGGCGCCGGAAGACCCGTTCATCATGGACAGCATGGGCTGGGTGCAATATCGCCTCGGCAATCTCGACGCCGCCGAAGCCCACCTGCGCCGCGCCTACGGCCTGCGCCGCGATCCCGAGATCGCCGTCCACCTGGGCGAAGTGCTGTGGCAGAAGGGCAAGCAGGCCGACGCCCAGAAGCTGTGGCGAGAGGCGCGCGCGAAAGACCCGCAGAACGACACCCTGCGCAGCACGCTGGCGCGCCTGCGCCTGTCGCTGTGAAATAATGTGTGATTAGCATGGCGGGCGCGATGCCCGCCTTGTTCACTTTTCCTTTCCAGACCGATGCCGATCCTTCACCGTTTATCCCTCGTCGTTCTCGCCGCCGCGCTCGCCGGCTGCGCCACCACCGCCACCCAGTCGACGGGCGCCGCCAGCACCCAGGCCGGCGCCCCTTACCGCGACACCATCGAACTGAGCGGCCGCCTGCAGGTGAGTTACCAGAAGGATGGCCAGCCCAATTCGATGAACGGCGGTTTCGAGTGGGCGCAGCGCCCCGGGCAGATCGACGTCGCCTTCCTCAATCCACTCAAGCAAACGGTCGCCACCATCAGCGTCACGCCGCAGCAGGCGACCCTGACCGAAGCAGGGCGCGCGCCGCGTAGCGCCGCCGACATCGATGCATTGACGCGCCAGGCGCTGGGCTGGTCGCTGCCGGTGTCGGGCTTGCGCGACTGGCTGCAGGGCTATGCCACCGATGCTGCGGGCAAGCGCTTCGCCGCGTCCCCGCGCAATAACAGCGTCTTCACGCAAGACGGCTGGCGCCTGCGCTTCGTGTCCTGGCAGAACGGGCAAGGCGGCGGTCAAATGCCAAGCAATATCGTGGCCGAACGCAGCGCCACCGCAACCAGCGACGAACTGGCGATCCGCATCCTCATCGACCCGGCCGCATGATGCCAAGATCGCTGCACGCTTGCCCGGCCCCGGCCAAGCTGAACCTGTTCCTGCACGTCGTCGGCCGCCGCGCCGACGGCTATCACTTGCTGCAAAGCGTGTTCCAGCTGATCGGCCGCGGCGACACCCTGCATTTCGATGTACGTGACGATGGCCGCATCCGGCGCACCACCGAGGTGCCGGGCGTGCCGGAAGAGCGCGATTTGATCGTGCGCGCGCTGGGGCGCCTGGCCGCCGCGTTCGAACAGCGCCATGGCCGTCCTGCCCCCGGCATCGACGTCGCCGTCGACAAAATCCTGCCGATGGGAGGCGGGCTGGGTGGCGGGTCGTCGGATGCGGCCACGGCGCTGATGGCGGCCA
>JANNNC010000047.1:0-22838 GCA_031398335.1 Massilia sp. | reverse complement strand
CACCAGCGTGCCGGGGGGTGTGGGGGCCTATGTGGTGCTTTTGGGGTTTTTGGGGGGGGATCACCCGCCGCGGGGCGGCGGGGGGGGGGGGCCCCCCCCCCCCGCGACCGACGCACGGTGGCGCACCACGAAATCTACTTTTGCCCGGACGCCAACGCGATCCGCCGCCTGATCTGCTCCACCGCCGCAGTATCCCCCACTGCCTCCGCCCGCTTCTGCGCCACCCCTAGCCACATCAACAAGGGCCTTCTCCATCCCTGGCGCGACGCCGTTTCAGTCGCCGCCCCGATATCGCCCGGCGATATCCTGCCCGCCTTGAACAGCGCCCCCGCCGCCACCAGCTTCGCCAGCGGATCCGCCACGCCCGCCATCGACCCGGAAAGCACGACCGGCCGGTGCTGCTCCGGCAGCGCCCCCGCATCGATCCCTTCCCAACGCCCGGCCAGGTAGCCCGCATACGCCTGCTGCTGCGCCGCCGCATCCGACGCCAGCGCCGCAAACCCCGGGCACTCTTCGAACTCCAGGCTCGCCGCCAGCACCGCGCAGCGCACCAGCTCCACTTGCGCGACGAGATCCGCGCGGCCGGTACTCGTGGTCGCGCGCCGCGCCCGCGCGAACTGCGCATTCGCCGCCGCGGTATTCCCGCGCAGGTAGTCATCGGTAAAACCGTCGAGCGCATCTTTCGCATCCGGCTGCCAGCTTGGCGGCGCCGGTTTGCTGGCGCAGCCGGCGAGCAGCACGGCCATCAACAGGGCGGGCATTTTCATGGCAGCTTGATCTCCTCGTTCTTGCCGGCGAACGGCCACTTGCGGTTGACCTGGTCGACCAGGCGATTCACCTTGCGCAGGCTGGCCTCGACTTCGCCGCGCAACGCGCCCAGGTCTTCGGTGGCCACGCGCGCATTCGCGCCGACCGCCTGCGCTTCGACCAGCACCGCGTCGACCCGTTTCAGGGTCGCGCGTGCATCCTGCAGCACGCCCTGCAGCTCGACCACCGCCGCCTGGGCATCGTCGACCACGCCCTTCTTGCCGTACAGGCGCTGGTCGGTCTTCGCCAGCAGCACGTCCAGGCGCTGCAGGGTGCCGACGAACTTTTTCGCTTCGTCGTCGCCCAGCGCGCCGCTGAGCAGCCCGTACTTGCCGGACAAACGGCCTGTCAGGGTCTGCAGGTTGTCGAGGCTGCCCGCGACGCTGGAACCCTCGGCCGTCATGCTGTCGAGGTTGTTCAGCAGCGCGCGCGCGGTGGCCACCAGGCCGGGGATTTCGGCGGTGACGTCGCCACGCAGGATCGGGCGCACGGCGCCGTCAGGCAACGGAGCGTCGTCCAGCACCCCCGTAAAGGCGCGCAGGCGCGTTTCGCCGACCACGCTGCGCTCGAGCGTGAAGACGGAGGAGGCGCGCAGCCACTTGGCGTCGGACTGCGAAACGTCGACCAGCACCTGCACCATGCCGTCCTTCGCCAGGTCGACCAGGCGCACGCGCCCGATCGGAAAGCCGGCGAAGGTCATGTCCATGCCGGGGATGACGCCTTCGGAATTTTCGGTGGTGAGCACCAGGCGCTGGGTCGGTTCGAACACGCCGCGCGCATACATCACGTACAACACGAAGGCGATGATCAAGGCCGAGACGAGGCCCAGCAAGATCATCGCCTTGGTTTCGACATGGGCAGGTTCATCAGGGGTGGTGTCGGTCATGGGCTAGGTTTTTAAATATATTTGAGGGCAAGCGAAGCGCCTTCGATCAGCAGCAGCACGAACAGCAGGCGCAAGGCCCCCGGCTGCACGCTGGACGACAGCCGGCGCGGATAGCGCTGCAGTTCGAGGATGGCGGCGGTCGGGATCACCGCCACGGCCAGGCCGAACAGCACGGTCTTGAGCACGAAGCCGATGGTGACGACCGGGTCGAATATGCGCCCGACGGTACGCGTGTAATCGGAGACGCCCCATGGCGAGACGCCATACACGTTCAGGTAGGCCAGCAGCAGAACGATGGTGGAGCTGATCATGGCCAGGCTGAGTACCGAAAACGCGTTGGCGAACAACTGCGGCACCAGGTCGCGCCGCATGCAGCGCAGCGCCTCGGCGTTTACTTCGGCGGTCGGCAGGCCCAGCGCCGTGGCGTCGAACGCCATCCCGGAACGCAGTGCGGCGAACAAGGCGGCCGAGAGCGGAATGAGCTCCAGCACCAGTACACGCACCACCATCTCGAGCGCATAGCGCGACAGGCCGTAGCTCATCGCGGTCACCAGCACGATGCGGATGATGACGAGGCTGATCAGGGCCGAGAGCACCGTGAACCAGGGCAGCACCTGCCAGGTGCTGGCGTGGATGTAGCGCGCCGTCGCATGGCGGTTGGCGCGGTTGTAAGTCGAGGGCGAGAGCGAGGTGACGATGGCGATCGCGCCGAGATGGAACATGTACCACCAGCTGCGCAGGTAGTGGACGAGCGCGAGGCCCCAGAGGCTGGGGCGGGTGGCGAGGTGGAGGGATCGGCGCATGGGCATCATGTCTTTCGCAGGGTGGGTTCTCGAGCCCACGCGGTACGGCTAACGCATATCGATATGGAATGCAAAAAACGACAACGCGGACCGTAACGGGCATTGTCCGCTTTCACGGTACGCACCGGCACGACCGCGTGGGCACAAGTGCTCACCCTACGAACGGCGTGCCTCTTGCACGCCCGGGACTTCGGCGATGCCCGACAGGGCCTTCTGCAATTGCGCGGTCGACCCGATTTCCGCGGTGAACACCATGCGCGCCTGGCCCTTGGTCGACTGCGTATTCACGCCCGTCACGTTGATCTTCTCGCGCAAGAACGCATCGGACACGTCGCGCAGCAGGCCCTGGCGGTCGACCGCGAGGATGAAGATGTCGACCGGGTAGACGGTCTCGATGACACCCTTGCCCCAATCGGTCTGGATCACGCGCTCAGGCGCCTTGCTGCGCATCTCGGCGAAGTTCTTGCACGAGAGCCGGTGGATCGACACGCCTTTCCCGCGCGTGACGAAGCCGACGATCGGGTCCGGTGGCGCCGGTTTGCAGCACTTGGCCAGCATCGTCATCAGGCCCTCGGTGCCGACCACCAGGACGCCCGACTTGGCGCCCTGATCCACGCTCGAGGCGCGGCTCTTGTTGACGACCGCCGCGTCGTCCTGGGGCGGCGCCTCGACGGTTTCGTGCAGCGCCGCTTCCACGTGGCGCAGGCTGAACTTCTCCTTGCCGACCGCGACGAACAGGTCGTCGACCTTGGCAAAGCCGAGTTTATGCGCCAGCGCTTCGAGGTTGACCGCGGTCTTGCCCTCGCGCTGGAGCGACTTTTCGACCAGCAGGCGACCCTGGCCCAGGGTCTCGGCCATTTCCAGCGCATGGAACCAGGCGCGGATTTTCGAGCGCGTGCGGCTGCTGACCGTGTAGCCGGGACTGAGCCAGTCGCGCGACGGCCCCTGGCTGCCGGCCGGGCCCTTGGCGGTGATGATCTCGCAGGTCTGGCCGTTCGCGAGCGGGGTATTCAGGGGCACCATCGTGCCGTCGATCCTGGCGCCGCGGCAGCGGTGGCCGACTTCGCTGTGCAGGTGGTAGGCGAAGTCGATCGGTGTCGCCCCGACCGGCAGCTCGAGCACGCGTGCCTGCGGGGTCAGCACGAAAATGCGGTCGTCCAGCGTCGTGGCTTTGAGCTTCTCGACCCACTCCTTCTGGTCTTCTTCGGCGGCCACGACGTCGGCGCCGTTCGTCACGACATCGGTTTTCCAGGCCAGCAATTGGCGCAGCCAGGCGATCTTCTCGTCGTACTTCTGGCTCTTGAAATTCGAGCCGCCTTCTTCCTTGTAGCGCCAGTGCGCGGCCACGCCGTACTCGGCAAAGTTGTGCATCTCCTGGGTGCGCACCTGCACCTCCAGCGGACGCCCGTCCTCGGCGGTGACGACCGTATGCAGCGACTGGTAGCCGTTCGGCTTCGGGCGCGCGATGTAGTCGTCGAATTCGCTCGGGATCGGGGTCCAGATATTGTGGACCAGGCTCAGGACCGTATAGCAGGTCTTGGCGTCGGCCACAATCACGCGGAAGGCGCGCACGTCGTACAGCGAGGAGAAGTCGAGCTCCTTGCCGCGCATCTTGTTATAGATGCTGTAGATGTGTTTCGGCCGTCCGCTGACCTCGGCCTTGATGCCGGCCGCCTGCAGCTCGCGCTGCAGGCGCTCGATCGACGACGCGACAAAACCTTCGCGCGCCATCCGCTTTTCCTCCAGCATCTTGGCGATGCGGCGGTAGGTGTCCGGCTCGAGGAAGCGGAAGGCCAGGTCTTCGAGCTCCCACTTCAGTTGCCAGATCCCGAGGCGGTTCGCCAGGGGCGCATACAGGTCCATCACTTCGCGCCCGTAGTCGCGGGTAAGGTCGTCGAAGCGCTTCTGGTCGGCGAACCAGCGCAAGGTGGTGACGCAGGACGCCAGGCGAATCAGCACCACGCGCATGTCGGTCGCCATCGCCAGCAGCATCTTGCGCAGCGTTTCCACTTGCGCCACGGCCTGCTGGGCCGCGTTCTTGCCGCGCCAGACCGCCTGGTGGCCGACGGTGAGGTCGCGCAGGCGGATCAGTTGCTGCACGCCGCGCACCAGGCTGGCCACCTCGGCCCCGAACAGCTGCTCGAGCGTTTCCAGCAGCGCCGGTTCGACGATCGCCAGCTCGAACAGCAGGCCGGCGATGCGCGTCTCGACGTCGCTGCGCAGGTAGGCCAAGGTGCCGGCCACGCCGAGCGAAAACTCGAACGCGTTCTGGCCGGAGCTGCAGGCGCGCACGCCATAGGCCGCCGCGGCATAGTCGAGCGCATCGTGCACGCGCACGCATTCCTCGGGACTAAGGCCAGAAACGAGCTGGGTGGTGACGTCGCCGGGGGCGGCCGTGGAAACCATGGATCAGCGCAGTGCGGCGGTGACGACGATCTCCACCAGGCAGGCCGGATTGGCAAGCTTTGCTTCGACGGTTGCGCGCGGCGGCGTGTGGCCGGCCGCGACCCATTCGTCATAGACCGCGTTCATGCCGGCGAAATGCGCCATGTCGGCGATGTAGATCTGGCACATCAGGATGCAGGTCTTGTCGCTGCCGGCTTCCTGCAGCAGGCGGTCGACGTGCGCGAGTACTTCGCGGGTCTGGCCTTCGACGTCCTGGGTCGTGTCTTCGGCGATCTGGCCGGCCAGGTAGACGGTGCCGTTGTAGATGGCGGTTTCGGACAGGCGCTTGCCTACATGGAGTCGTGTGATTTGCATGTTCTCTTTCATTTCAAGGCTAAAAACCGGTAAAAAATTGGCGTGCGATGGCGATTTGGTCTGGCTGCACGAAAGTCGGCGCATGGCCGACGCCCGGGATCTCGACCAGCCGCGGCTTCGGCCCGCACGTCGTCATCAGCTGCGCCGTCTCGCGCGAGAGCAGGTCGGAATGCTCGCCGCGCACCAGCAGCGTCGGGCAGGCGATCGCATCCCAGGCGCGCCACAGGAAGGCTTCGTCCTGCTTTGCGCGCTCGACGTTCATGGTCTTGAACGGCTGGGCCAGCGCCAGGTCGTAATGGCGCACCCATTCGCCGTTCGGCTCCTGGCGCAGCACGTCGCCGGCCAGCTTGTCCCATTGTTCGTCGGTGTGCGGGCCAAACGAGGCGGACACGTCGCGCACGAATTTGGCGCCGGTCGCGTAATCGGGAAAACGCAGGTCCTGGCCGATGTAGTCGGCAATGCGCTGCAAGGCTGCGCCATCGAGGGTCGGGCCGATATCGTTGAGCAGCAGGCGCGTGATCGGCGACCCGGGCAGCGAGGCCAGCACCATCCCGATCAGGCCGCCCATCGAGGTGCCGAACCAGTGCACCTTGTCCTCGCCGTTGGCGGTCACGCGCGCGACCAGCGTCACCATGTCGGCCAGGTACTGCGGCAGCGCGTACAGCTGCGGATCGGCCAGCCGTCCCGATCGCCCGCGCCCGGCCACGTCCGGGCACACCACGCGGTAGGTAGCGCACAGTTCGCGCGCCAGCGCATCGAAGTCGTCGGCCACGCGGGTCACGCCGTGCACGCAGACCAGCACCCGCGCGTTGTCCGGGTCGCCCCACTCTTTATAGGCAATCCGGTGCAGGCCGGCGGGCGAGCTGCACTGCACGCTTTTCAATCTCGCTTCGCTCATAACCTGTCCTCAATGCCAATATTGTTACGCTGTTAAGCACCAGCCCCACATTTTACCTGCCCGAGCGATTAAAATTCTACCAATTCCGTACAAACACCCCGCTCACCCACCCAACAGAGGAAATAATGAAATCGACCATGCTAAGCGGTAAAACGGCACTCGTCACCGGCTCGACCTCCGGCATCGGCCTCGGCATCGCGCGCGCGCTGGCCGAACAGGGCGCCAACCTGGTCTTCAACGGCTTCGGCGACGCCCAGCAGATCGAGAAGCTCCATACCGACATGGGTGCCGAGTTCGGGGTGCAGACCGCCTACCACAGCGCCGACATGTCCAAGCCCGAGCAGATCGAGGCGATGATGGTCTTCGCGCAGGAGAAATTCGGCGGCGTCGACATCCTGGTCAACAATGCCGGCATCCAGCACGTTGCCGCCATCGAAGACTTCCCGGTCGAGAAGTGGGACGCGATCATCGCCATCAACCTGACTTCCGCCTTCCACACTTCGCGCCTGGCCCTGCCCGGCATGAAGCAGAAAAACTGGGGCCGCATCATCAACCTGGCCTCGGTGCACGGCCTGGTGGGTTCGGCACAAAAGAGCGCCTATGTCGCGGCCAAGCATGGCTTGGTCGGCTTCACCAAAGTCACCGCGCTGGAAACCGCGCAGACCGGCGTCACCTGCAACGCCATCTGCCCGGGCTGGGTCCTGACCCCGCTGGTGCAGAAACAGGTGGACGACCGCGCCGCACGCGAGAACCTGTCGAACGACGAAGCACGCAAAGCCCTGCTGGCCGAGAAGCAGCCGTCGGGCGAATTCGTGACCCCGGACGAACTGGGCGCGCTGGCCGTGTTCTTCTGCAGCCCGGCGGGCAGCCAGGTGCGTGGCGTGGCGTGGAACATGGACGGCGGCTGGGCCGCCCAGTAACGCCGGGACGCCCGGCGTCTTCCGATCTTCGTAGGGTGGGCACTCCCGTGCCCACGCAATCTTTCGTGTCCCGATTCACCTGGGACGCGCCCAACAAACGCGGCACCTGGTCATCGGTGCCACGCCAGCACACTCCTCCCGCATGCAAAACTTTGAACGGCGGCGCGACCGCTTCGACCTCTTCAACCGCATGGACAGCCCCGCGGTCAACCTCTGCTTCCCGCTCGACCTGCCCGACTACCGCCCCTGGTGCAGGCAGCACAAGCTGGCGCCCTTCCATGTGCTGCTGTGCGCCGTCCTGCGTTCGCTATTAAAAATCGAAAACTTCCGCTACCGCGTGTTCGAGGGCGAGGTCATCGAAATCGACCGGCTGATGCCCTCGTTCACCGTCATCAACCACAACCAGGACCTCAATTTCGCCCTCTTCGACTGGTGCGACGACCTGCGCGAATTCGTCGCACGCGGCGTCGCGGCGCGCGAACAGGCCTGCGCCATGACGGCGCTGAACAACGCCTACGCCGCCCTTTCGCCGCGCCAGTGCAAGGACCAGGTTTTCATCACCTGCATTCCCTGGCTCGATTTCACGGCGATCCAGCACCCGGCCGCGACGCTCGGCGCGCCCGACATCCCGTCGCTGGCCTGGGGCAAATTCAGGGATGGGCCGAACGGCCGTTTGCAGCTGCCGTTCTCGGTGCAGGCGCACCACGGCTTTGTCGACGGTTTCCACATCCACCAGCTGGCGCAGCAGATCGCGGCCGAGCTGGCGGGCTTCATGGACCGGCAACCGTAAAGAACCTTCCGCTCAGCGCGCCGTGCCAACCGCGACGCGTCGCTGTTCATACCGCAGCAAGAAAGTCTGCACGGCGCTGACGAATGCCGATGCCGCCCAGTACAAGCCCACACCCGCCGACAGCTTCCACAGGATCAGGGCGGTGACGGCGACCTGGATGAGCACCATCAGCATGGCCTTGTCGGGGGCGGCGGAAGGCATGTAGTACGCCGAGAGCGCAGTCAGTATCAGCACGACGCCCGACAGCAGCACGTCGGGCGTGGCCAGGCTTTTCATCCACAGGAAGGGCCCGGCGCCGGCGCTGGCATTGCCGATTGCCTTGTAAACCAGGGCGAACACCGGCATCTGAACCAGGGCGCCGATCAGCGTCGAGCGGTCGAACAGCGAGGCGCCATTTGCCTTGTAGAGTGCCGAAATTGCGGCGAACATCTCCGCCGGCTTGTCGGCCAGGCGCGCCTTGATCGCCTCGACCTGCGGCTGCAGCGACTGGACGATGCGCTGGTTCGCCCGCATCCTGCGCGCCAGGTGCAGGGTCAGTGGCAGCAGCGCCAGGCGGATCGCCAGTGCCAGCACCAGGATCGCCCAGCCCATGTTCCCATCGAACTGCACCGCCAGACCAGACATGACCCACGCCAGCATTTCGTTCATTTCGCTCTTTCTTTGGTTGACAAACGGTTAATCAACACGATTGTAGCGACAAATTTATCAGGATAAATCTACCTTTTCCGATGCTTTACTGCGGTTTTTTTCGAAGCAATGAAACAGCCGCGTTTCACTTCAATACCTTGACCGCATCCACAAGGTCCACCCCCTGCAGCATTCCCAGCCAGCTGTCGAACCACGGCTTGTGCGTGGCCCCGACCACGGCCAGCACGCGCGCACCGGGACGCTCGCGGAAGGTTTCGCGCACGTTGGCGACCATGCGCAGGTTGCGGATCTCCCAGCCCGCTACCCATATCTGGGGATAGCCTTGTTTCGAGACCGCGCGCATCGACGGCACGACATTGCCCTCGGCGGCCACGCGCAGGCGCTCCGGGTCGTTGATCGCGCGGTACAGGGGCAGCAGGTCGGGGGCGCGCGCCAGCACCTCTTCTTCCTGCATCTGCGCGCGCATGGCCGGGCCGGCCGTGGCCCACGCCGCCTCGATCGAGCGCACGAAGGCCTTCATGTCGGGGACGTCGATATGGTCGCCCGTATGGTTGTCGACCGCGTGCACGCGCGCCAGACCCAGGCGCGCGGCCAGGCGGGCGGCGATCTGGAGGCTCTCGTCGTTGCGCTTTTCCAGTTGCACGAGCTGCCTGGCCAGCGCCGCATCCAGGCCGTCGCCTGCGCGCTGCTCGCTGATCGGAAGCTGGAGCCACTGGACGTAGGCCGAGGCGCGGTTGTAGGAGGCCAGGAACAGGGCCGCGAGATGGCGCCGCTGGGCGGGGGTCGGTTGCGCCGGCCAGGCCTTGAGCAGGGTGTGCGCCGCGGCCATGGCGGCCGGTGCGTCGAGACCGGTCGCCTTGCGGGCCGCATTGAGCGACGGGCAATAATCGGCGCCGTACTTGGCGACATGGCGCGCGGCGAGATCGCATTCCTCGCCGTTCTCGGTCTCGATGGTGATGATCTCTGGCCGGAACGCGGCCAGCCGATCGAGCACGCCGTCGAGCGCGGCGGGATTGAAGCTGGCGGGCAGCGTGCGCAGGTGGATCGAGCCGAGCGTCAGCACCTGGGCCCGTGGCCCGGCCATCTCGCGATCGAAGGCCGTCAGCTCAGCCTGCGCCTGCGCCGCGAACGGCATGACGATGGCGAGGAAAGGCAACAGCAGGACTGCGGCGCGGCGTCTGGGCATGGGTTGTTCTCCTGGGCGTTTTTATGGACAGGACAGTGTAGGAAAAACAAGAGATGTACACAACGCGTCGACGGACAGAAGGTGCTTTTGCCGGTCCAGACTGTCGAAACGGTGGAGGCATTAGTGCACCGTAGGGGGGGCACGCGTGCCCACCCTACGTTATTCGTCTGTCAACAAAAACGCTGACGGGAATAATCGTCTTTGTGTAACCGACCAGGATCAGGACTGAACGCTGACCACACAAGTGCCTGACCTGGAAATATGACGGCCATAATATGAAAGCCATCCTGTTTTCAAACACCCGCCATGCACCTCGACACCAAACAGAGCCGCCGCGAACAGTCGCACGCGCGCATCCTCGACGCCGCCGCGCGCGCCGTGCGCCGGCAGGGCTATGCCGGCGTCGGCGTGGCCGAGGTCATGAAGGAAGCCGGCCTCACCCACGGCGGCTTCTACGCCCATTTCAATTCGCGCGACGCCCTGCTGGCCGCCGCGATCGAACATGCGGCACGGGACAGCGTGAAGATCCTGTCGCGCCGCATCAAGGCGCTGGAAGACGCCGGCGCCAGCCCGGTGCGGGCGCTGGTCGAGGCCTGCCTGGGAGACGAACACGCCGCCAGCTGCGAACGCGGCTGCCCGGTCGCCGCGCTCGGCTCGGAAATCGCGCGCCAGTCGGACGAGCTGCTGCTGGTATCGCGCAAGCGCGTCACCGGCCTGGTCGAGCGGGTGCGCGCATGCTTGCCGCCAGAGGCGCCGCGCGAGCGTGCGTTTGCCCTGGACGCCAGCCTGGTCGGCGCCCTGCAACTGGCGCGCGCGCTTGGCGACGACGGGAGCGCCATGCTCGCCGGCACCCGCGCCGCGCTCATCGGCCAGTACAACGGCAAGGCCTGAGGCACCGCCTGCGGCATGCCCGCAGCTTTTTTTAACACTGAAATATGACAATCATCATATTACTGAAATCCCGCCACCCCCGAAAGGAAACGACCATCCTCGACGCCTTCCCCAAAGAAAAGCGCACGGTGGCAGTCAGCCTGTGGGGCGCGGTCGGCGGGAAGATCGCATCGACCTTGCCGGCATGCTGCTGTTGATCGTTGCCGTCGACGCCCGCCTTCGGCACGGCCTTCGCCATGATGTTCTTCGCCTTCTTTGCGTACATGGCGCGCATCTGGCATTTCCGCCTGCCGCTGGCGGGCCTGGCCACCCATGCGCCCCGGACCGCTGCCCTCATTCCACCGGGCTTGGCGGCGCAGTCGCGCGGCTGATGCGGTAGACGACCCCGTCGCTGAGCGACACGACGTACAGGTTGCCGTCCGGCCCCTGCTCGATGGCGGGCGTGATGCCGAAGCCCCTGCCGATGAGCAGGGTCTCGCTTTCGGTCGGGTCAAACTTGTCGAGGTTGTCGGCCACCTTGTCGGCCAGGCGTGCGTCGGCACTCAGGTCGACCGCGAGCCGGCTTGCCTCCAGGCGCAACCGGTACAGGCTGCCGCCGCTGGTACCGGTCGGCATGAAGGGGCGCGACGAACCGATCCACAAGCTGCCGTCGTATTCGGCGCCCAGCGCATCGCCACGTACAAACGCCGTGCCCGCCGGCCCGATCTCGTAGCGCCAGCTGAACTGCGGATCGACATATTCCGCCCCGGGCAGCAAGACCATGCGCGCGCGGGCACGTTCGGCCGTGTCGGCGATGCGCGTGGGCGGATAGCGCACCTGCTGCAGGGAGCCGCCGAACATCGTGGTCTCGATCTGCTTGAACTCGGCAATACGGCTCAGGGGTCCCATGTTCTGGATCCAGCCGCCATTCATGCCCGGCACAACCCGGTTCAGTTCGCTGAAGGCGTCGTCCGAGTTCTCCGTCAGCCACAGGAAGCGGCTGTAGGGGTCGAAGGCCATGCCGAAACCGTTGCGGTGGCCGTAGGAATAGACGGTCTGGAGCGTCCTGCCGGTATCGCCGCCGATGATGGCGCCAAGAAAATAGAACGGGTTGTCGCGCGGCGTGCCGCCGTCGTCGTCGAAACGCTGGACCACGCCGGACAGGTGCTCGCTGTCGGGCGCCGGCCCGCCATAGGTGTCGTCGCGGAAGGATGGGCGCTGGAATGGGCCGGCGACCAGGTTCTGCATGTGGCCGCGCCGCCCGAGGTCGCCCGTGAAGACATACAGCTTGCCGTCCGGACCGAAGCGGATCGGCCCGCCGTTATGGTTGCCCCGTTCGGCCGGGTTGACCGCATCCTCGTGGTCGCGTACGGGCAGATTGTCCGTCTGCCTGGCGCGCAGGAACACGGTGCGGAAGTTGGGGTCGAGCCGCAGGCTGCTACCGTCCCAGAGGAAGCGGTCGACGCGGTTGCCCAGCAGCGGCACCTCGCTCACCACGGTGGTATCCAGCCCGGTCGCACTTTCGGTCCAGCGGATGTAGACAAAAGGCACAGCCGGAAAATGCGGATGCAGCGCGATGCCGAGCAGGCCGCGTTCCGACGCGGAATTGACGGCAAGATCGAGCACGGGCACGGCCTGGAGCACGCCTCCGGTCACCCGTTTCACCAGGCCGCTGCCTTTTTCCAGGATGAAGGCGTCGTCGGTGCCGATGAAGGCAATCCCGATCGGCTGGTCGAGCCCGGCGCCGACCCAGGTGCTGACCTGCAGGTTCGGGTCGAGGATTTGCACCGGAATCGTATCGGCGGCGGCAAAGGGCGCGGCCGTTCCAAGCAGCATGGAAACGGCGAGCACCGACCGCGTTGTTTTCATTCTTGCAGCGAACGTAGTTGACATGATGATCCTCCATCCTCCGGCTTGTAAAAAGCCGGCGGAGCTCCGTTGACGAGGTGGTCGCACAGGGCTGCGCTGTGGTGGCGCCCAGGGCGGCCGTCTGTAAAACCATGCTTTTTCGCAGGAAGGGTCGTAACTGGATGTCGATGTGAATAGTCTTTCAGCGTTGGACCGCAACGCGCTTCGGGGGTTCGATTTGCCGCCAGCCAGGCTCAGGTCGCGCGCAACAGCAGCAGGTGGCCTTTGAGCTCGACACCGTTCTCGCTGCGCACGACCGCCGCTTCGGCCTCGACCAGCTCGAAGCCGTGTTCGCGGGCCAGGCGCTGCAGGTAGGTGAACGCATGCGCATAGCGCTTCGACGGCAACAACACATAGCCACCTTCCGCGCCTGCCTCGCCTGCTTCGACTGAGAAGCAGAACCAGCCGCCAGGGCGCAGGGCCGCGCGCACCGAGGCGAACAAGGCGTCGAGGGCGCCGAAATAGACCAGCACGTCGGCCGCCACGACGAGGTCGAAGGTTTCGAGGTGTTGGGCCAGCCAGGCGCCGATCTCGGCGCAGGCGAGTTCGTCGTACAAGCCGGTGGCGCGCGCCTGCGCCAGCATCTTCTCGGACAGGTCGACCCCAAGCAGGCTGCGCGAAATCGGCCGCAGGAAAGGCGCGCACAGGCCGGTGCCGCAGCCCAGGTCGACGCTGGCGTGGTCGGTGCGGTCAAGGTGGCGCTTGAGGGCCGCGTCGATCAGCGCCGGCGTGCGGTAGCCCAGCACGCCCGTGAGATGCTGGTCGAAATGGCCGGCGTACTGGTCGAACAGGGCTTTCACATAGGCGCCTGGCGCACGCCCGGGCGCCGCGCCGACACCGAGCGCGGCCAGTGCGAAGTCGATCTGCGCGGGGTCCTGGCCGGCGTCCAGCGCCCGCGCCCGCGCCTGCTCGCAAGCGGCGATTGCCTCGGCGCGCCGGCCCAGGGCCAGCAGCACGTCGCTGCGCTGCTGGTGGCTGGCGGGATGCTCGGGCCGCAGCGCCAGCGCCGCGTCGAAACAGGACAGCGCTTCCTGCAAGCGCCCCAGTTTTTGCAGGGCCAGGCCGCTTCCCGCGTGCGCCTCGGGTATTTTCCAATCCGCTGCAATGGCGTCGCCATAGCCGCGCAAGGCCGCGTCGAAATCGCGCAGCTGGAACAAGGCGTTCGCACGCACGCAGGACGCTGCCGGATACACGCGCCGTTCGGCCAGCGCCCGCTCGCTGCTCGCCAAAGCCGCCGGCGCCTCGCCGAGGTCGAGCAGCGCCATCGCGCGATTGCACCAGGCTTCCGGACAGGCGGGGCGCAGCGCGAGCGCGCGCTCATAGCTGGCAACCGCCTCGAGCAGCCGGCCCAGTTTGCGCAGGGCGTTGCCGCGATTGCTCCAGGCGAGCGCGTAGCCTGGATTCAGGCGCACGGCCGTGTCGTAGCTGGCGAGGGCCTCATTGCTGCGTCCGAGGTCCTGGAGGGCGGCGCCCAGGTTGCAGTGGGCCGTGGCCTGGGCCGGGTTGATGGCGATGGCTCGCGCGATCAGCGTCAGCGCGGCCTGTGCATCGCCCTGCTGGCGTTCCACCACGCCGAGCAGGTGCAGCGCATCGAACTGGCGCGGCGCGATCGCCAGCACCTGGCGGTAGCGCGCCTGCGCCTGATCCAGCTTGCCTGCCTGGTGCAGCGCGACGGCTTCCTTCAACAGCGCCGCTACCTGCGCATCTTCCTGACCCATGTGCCCTCTTCCTGTGAACGTGGCCGCCAGCATACCGCACCCAAGCCGTGGCGGCTCCGCTCTGGGTGTGGTGGCCGGTCCGCGCCTGCTGATCGCGACGAAAGCCATCGTGGCCAGCTTCAGCTACGGCCCGGCCGAACGCAGCTACCGGCCCGACATGGAGATTCCCTACGGCGCCCAGGCCGCAAGCGGCATCGATGAAGTGACGAAAGCGGTGCGCGAGGAAAGCGCGCGCGGCGCCGACTGGATCAAGATCTACGCCGACTACCGCACCGGCGTCGATGGCAGCAGCCGCCCGACTTTTACGTTTGACGAAATGAAGGCGATGGTCAAAAATCGGCGTCGTGATCGGCAACGGCAGCGACGTCGGCGTCTTCACGCACGGCACCAATGTGCGCGAGCTCGAATGGATGGTGCGGCTGGGGATGACGCCGACGGAGGCGCTGCGTTCGGCGACGAGCGTGGCGGCCGGAATCCTCGGCAAGGGCAAGGGCAAGGAGCTGGGACAGCTGGCGCCGGGCGCCTGGGCCGACGTGGTCGCGGTCGAGGGCGATCCGACGGCGGACATCACGGCGCTGCGCCGTGTGCGCTTCGTGATGAAGGCCGGGAAGGTGTATCGCCGGCAGTGACGTAGAGCGTGTGAAAAAATCGTCAGGGCAAGGCGCATCGCCGCATCGCCGCATCGGCGGACCGCGAAGACAGTACTCGGATACGGCGAGTCGAATGTAAAGCAGCCATGGCGACTCTTTCACACGCCCCCCTACGGTCTGCTCATCCGTATCGAGCGCCCGCCGCTGCCCCCCACATCAAAACCCGGAATGACGGTCATTCACCACCTTGGGGATATCCACAATAGCGGCTCAGGTGAGAATTCGTGATCATGGCGTCACCATCAACCTCGCGTGAAGAGTTGTCATGAAAAAGCCTTTCTATAAAATCCTGTATGTCCAGGTGCTGTTCGCCATCGTGATGGGCGTCCTGCTCGGCGTGTTCTATCCCGAGCTCGGTACCAAGATGAAACCGCTGGGTGACGGCTTCATCAAGCTGATCAAGATGATCATCGCGCCGGTCATCTTCTGCACCGTCGTCGCCGGTATCGCCGGCATGCAGGACATGAAAAAGGTCGGCCGCGTCGGCGGCAAGGCACTGCTTTACTTCGAAGTCGTCTCGACCTTCGCCCTGGTCATCGGTCTGGTCGTCGCCAACGTCGCCAAACCGGGCGCCGGCTTCAACGTCGATCCCGCCCAGCTCGACGCCAGCGCCATCGCCCAGTACACGGACAAGGCCAAGTCGCAGTCGACGGTCGACTTCCTGATGAACATCATCCCGAACACCTTCATCGATGCCTTCGCCAAGGGCGACATCCTGCAGGTGCTCTTGATTGCGATCCTGTTCGGCGTGGCGCTGTCGATGCTGGGCGAACGTGGCCGCGCCACGACCCGCATCATCGACGACGTCTCGCACGTGATCTTCGGCGTCGTGAACATCGTCATGAAGCTCGCCCCCATCGGCGCCTTCGGTGCCATGGCCTTCACGATCGGCAAATACGGCCTGGAGTCGCTGGTGCCGCTGGCAAAACTGATGGGCTCGTTCTACCTGACCTGCGCCCTGTTCGTCTTCGTCGTGCTCGGCACCATCGCCCGCCTGACCGGCTTCTCGATCTTCAAGTTCATCCGCTACATCAAGGAAGAACTGCTGATCGTGCTCGGCACCAGTTCGTCGGAAAGCGCCCTGCCGGCGCTGATGCGCAAACTGGAAACGCTCGGCTGCTCGAAATCGGTGGTGGGCCTGGTGGTCCCGACCGGCTACTCGTTCAACCTCGACGGCACCAACATCTACATGACGATGGCCGCCCTGTTCGTGGCCCAGGCAACGAACACCGAACTGACGCTGATGCAGGAACTGACCATCCTGGCCGTGGCCATGCTGACGTCGAAAGGCGCTTCCGGCATCACCGGCGCCGGCTTCATCACCCTGGCTGCAACGCTGGCCGTGGTGCCGACGATTCCGGTCGCCGGCATGGCCCTGATCCTTGGCATCGACCGCTTCATGAGCGAATGCCGCGCCCTGACCAACTTCATCGGCAACGGTGTGGCGACGGTGGTGGTGTCGAAGTGGGAGAAGGAACTGGACAAGGACCGCATGGATGCGGTGCTGGCCGGTACCTGCGTCGGCGTCGATCCCAAGGGTCTGCAGCCGGTGCGCGAAGCTGCCTGATTCGGCTCGTTCCCGGTGAAGAGAAACCGCGCTTCGGCGCGGTTTTTTTATGCGCGGACGACGCGGGATCGCGGAGGATGTACATGTGGGCACGGGGAGCCCACGCGTTCGTACCGGCGAACACCCCGCCGCCAAACCACATCGATTGCCCCTCGCACAGCCCCATGCTACGCTCGCGCCCACAATCACACTGGAGACACCCCATGCGCCTGCACGCCCTTGCCCTCGCCACCCTGCTTGCCCTGCCCTTCGCTGCAAACGCCAACCCCGCCGCGCCTGCAAGCGCTCCGGCCTACGACGCCGAACTGGCCAAATCCCTCGGCGCCGACGAGCGCGGCATGCGTCCGTATGTGCTGGTGATCCTGAAGACCGGCCCGAAGAAGATGACGGCCGGGGACGAGCGCAACAACATGTTCAAGGGCCACTTCGCGAACATGGGCAAGCTGGCCGGGGAGAAGAAGCTGGTGCTGGCCGGCCCGCTCGACGGCAAGGAAGGCCGGCGCGGCATCTTCGTCTTCAACACGCCGGAAATCGACACAGCGAAAACCTGGGTCGCCACCGATCCGGTCATCATCAACGGCGAGATGGAAGCCGAGTACCACAAGTTCTACGGCTCGGCGGCCCTGATGATGGTGAACGAGGTGCACGGCAAGATCGAGAAGAAATAAGCGGCCCGCCTCATGCTGGTCACGCACGCGACGAACTGGCCGTCATTACATGACCGGCATTGGCCCGCCCGACCGGGTATCACTCCAGCCTGAACACCACATCCAGCGGCTGCACCAGTTTCAGCGCATCGACCGACAGAAAATTGCGCGCCTCGACGTTCGGGGCCCTGACGCGCGTGTAGCTGACGTCCGCCCGCACCAGCCCGATGGCCGCGCTGAGGTTCTTGACGCCGCCCGGTGTCACGGCCGTGATGGCGCCGAGCTTGCGTTTGGCTCCCCTGGCGATGATTTCGGCGCGCCGGCGCGCGTCGCGCAGGGCATCAAGCATCAGGTCGGCCTCGAACTGGTCGCGCTCGACGATGTCGAAGGAGGTCGCAAAATCGGCCAGGTTCGGCTTGTCCAGCAAGGGCGTGACGACCGCGCGCCATTTCGAGAGATCGCGGACGATCAGGTGCACGCTCACGCGCAGTTCCTGCGCCGTCGGCTCGGCCGCCCCGTTTTTGCCCGGCTCGCGCCGCACGTCGCGCGTTTCCAGGTCCTCGAGCGGAATGCCCTGCTGCGCCAGCAGCGCCCGCACCTCCGCGATGCGCGTCTCGATCGTCGTGCGCGCCAGTGCCGGGTCGGCGTCAAGCGCGAGGATCATGAAGTCGATCGCGCCGATGTTCGGCGTCGTGTAGCGCGACGCTTCCGCGCTCACGTGCACGAACGGGTAAGCCGGCAAGGGCGAAGCGTGGGCTGCGACGGGCAGTGCGAGCGCGGCCGCGAGGGCGAGTTGTTTCAGCATGAAGTCTCCTGGCATTGTTCTTGAACAACAAGCATAGACGTAACTAGACAAATTTGTCTATTTATTTCTCCAGCGTCGACGCCCGCTTGAAAATGATGTAGACATTCTTTTCTAGACAAGATAATCTAGTTTCATACCACCTTGCATCAAGAAGGAATCGCCATGGCAACCTGTTCCGACATCCTGAAGCCCACCGCGGCCGAACTCGACCTGCTGCAGGTGCTGTGGCCGCTCGGCGCCGCCACCGCGCGCCAGGTGCATGAGGCCATGCAACAGACGCGCCCCAACGTGACCTACGCCACCGTGCTGCGCCTGATGCAGATCATGCACACCAAGGGCCTGCTCAAGCGCGACGAGAGCGAACGCTCGCACGTCTACGCGCCGGCCCAGGAAAAGGATTCGCTGCAGACCAATTTGCTGAAAGACCTGATGCAGAAAGCTTTCGCCGGCTCGGCCAAGGCGCTGGTGCTGGCGGCCCTGAAAAGCGGCATTTCGAAGAAGGAACGCGCCGAAATCGAGAAGCTGCTGAAGGAGGACGAACAATGACCGGGCAGGAACTGATCGGCCATGTCGGCGCCACCCTGCTCGATTCCGTCTGGCAGTGCGGCTTGATCGGGCTGGAAGCCGCCTGCGCGATGATCGGACTGCGCCGTGCGCGTCCCCGGACGCGCTACGCGGTGGCCTGCGTCCATCTGCTGCTCTGCCTGCTGTGGCCGGCGGTCGAACTGGCCGCGCGCCTGCACGGCGGCACGGCAGGCGCCAGCGGCACCCCGGTGCTGATGCAGATACTGCCCGGCGCAGGCGGCGCGGCAGGCGGCGGCTGGCAAGGCTTCCTGCAGGCCCACCTGGCCTGGGTAGTCACCGGCTGGGCGGCGTGCGCGGGGGTGCTCGCCCTGCGCCTGGCGCTCGGGCTGGTATGGGTCGAACGTGCGGCCCGGACTCGGCACACGGATGCGCACTGGAATGCACGGCTGGCGACGATGGCGGCGCAGTTCGGCATCACGCGCGCGCTGCGCCTGCGCGTGGTCGACGCCCTGGCCAGTCCCGTCACCGCCGGATGGTGGCGTCCGGTGGTGCTGGTGCCGGCGTCCTTGATCTCGGGCATGCCGCCGCAGTTGCTGGAAGCGCTGCTGGCCCATGAACTGGCCCATGTGCGCCGCTGCGATTACGTGGTCAATCTCGTGCAGAGCGTGATCGAAACCATCCTGTTCTACCACCCCGTGGTCTGGTGGCTCTCGCACCGCATCCGTGCCGAGCGCGAACTGATCGCGGACGATATCGCGGCAAGGCAACTGGGCGACCCGCGGCGCCTGGCCCTTGCACTTTCCGAACTGGAACGTCTCCAGTTCTCCACCCAGCACCTGGCCCAGGCGGCCAACGGAGGAGATCTCATGTCCCGCATCAAACAATTGGTTCGTCCCGACACGCAAGTATCGAACTGGAAAGCCGCGCTTCCGGTCCTGTCCATCGCGGTGGCCTGCCTTGTCGGCTGCGCCGGAACGACGCCCGGCAGCGGCGTACTCGCGCTTGACGCCCGCGACATCAAGCCCGTTGCCCAGTTCAATACCTGCGCCAAGCCGACGTATCCGCAGGAGTCGCTGGCCCGGCGCGCGCAAGGCACGACGACCTTGCGCTTCCTGATCGATACCGACGGCACTGTCGCCGAAGCGGTCGTCGCAAAATCGAGTGGCGACGTCCTGCTCGACGAAGCGGCGCGGGTAGCGATCGCCAAATGCACCTTCACGCCGGCGATTGCGGGCGGCAAGCCGGCGCGTGCCTGGGTGCCGGTCCAGTACGTCTGGTCCTTGGGATAAAAGAGACAGGGCCGCACGCGCCCTGCCCCGCACCGTACGCAACAAGGCGCCCGGCGATAGAATAAGAGCAGCGACAGCTGACTGTTCATCGGAGGGCGCCATGCAATACGGCGAAAAGCTCAACACCTTTACCCACCTCGGCGGGGCCGTGCTCGCCTTCGGCGCCAGCATTCCGCTGCTGGCACGCGCGTTCGATGCCAACGGCCACATGGGCCTTGCCAGCACAGGCGTCTACGCCCTCTCGCTGGTCCTGATGTACGTCTGTTCCACTGCTTACCACGGCGCGAGCGGGACCCTCAAGCAACTGCTGCAACGCCTGGACCACCTCAGCATCTATCTCCTGATCGCCGGCAGCTATACGCCCTTCTGCATGCTGATGCTGACCGGCAGCGGCGGCTGGACACTGCTCGGGGTCGTGTGGGGCCTGGCGATCGTCGGCATCCTGCAGGAAACCCGTCCCCGCAGCGGCGCGCGGGTGCTGTCGATGCTGGTCTACCTGGCGATGGGCTGGTCGGCGGCCGCCATGCTGGAGCCGCTGCACGCGGGCCTGGGCGCTGCCGGCTTCGCCTGGCTGCTGGGCGGCGGCATTGCCTATACGGCGGGGATCGTGTTCTACGTGCTCGATGCCAGGCTGCGCCATGCGCATGGAATCTGGCACCTGTTCGTGCTGGCCGGCAGCGCGGCGCATTACGTCACCATCTATTTCTACGTGCTGTGAAAAAAAAAGGGGAGCGGCCTGCGCCGCTCCCCGTTTTCTTCTTGCCGCCGTTAAACGCTCAGACGGCCGACACGTCCAGTTCGGCTGCCGTGGCTTCGACGATCTGTTCCTTGGTCACGCCCGGCGCCAGTTCGACCAATTTGAGTCCCTTGTCCGTGATGTCGATCACACCGAGGTCGGTGATGATGCGGTCGACCACGCCGACGCCAGTCAGCGGCAGGTCGCATTTCGTGAGGATCTTGTGGCTGGTCGAGCCATCCTTGGCGGTGGCGACGTGCTCCATCACCACGACCACGCGCTTGACGCCGGCCACCAGGTCCATCGCGCCGCCCATGCCTTTGACCATCTTGCCAGGGATCATCCAGTTGGCCAGGTCGCCGCGCTCGGAAACCTGCATTGCGCCCAGGATGGCGAGGTTGATCTTGCCGCCGCGGATCATGCCGAAGGAATCGGCCGAGCTGAAGTAGGCGGCGCCCGGCAGTGCGGTGACGGTTTGCTTGCCGGCGTTGATCAGGTCGGCGTCTACCGCATCGTCGGTCGGGAACGGGCCGATGCCGAGCAGGCCGTTTTCCGATTGCAGGAAGACTTCGATGTCCTGCGGCACATAGTTCGCCACCAGGGTCGGCAAGCCGATGCCCAGGTTCACATAGAAACCGTCTTCCAGTTCCTTCGCCGCGCGAGCGGCCATTTCATCACGAGTCCATGCCATGTTCTGTCTCCGAAAGTGGTCTTGATGTCGTCTTTGCTGTCGTTGTTAATTCGCGCGCACGGTGCGCTGTTCGATGCGCTTTTCCGGCGACGGATTGTGGACGATGCGGTGCACGAAGATGCTCGCGGTGTGCACCTGGTCCGGATCGATCTCGCCGATCTCGACCAGCTCTTCGACTTCGACGATGCAGACTTTACCGGCGGTGGCAACGTTCGGGTTGAAGTTGCGCGCGGTCTTGCGGAACACCAGGTTGCCGGCCTTGTCGGCTTTCCAGGCCTTGACCAGGGAGACGTCCGGCAGCAGGGCCATTTCCATCACATAGTGTTCGCCGTTGAATTCGCGCGTTTCCTTGCCGTCGGCCACGATGGTGCCATAGCCGGTTTTGGTGAAGAAGGCGGGAATGCCGGCGCCGCCGGCGCGCAGCTTCTCGGCCAGCGTGCCTTGCGGGGTGAATTCGAGTTCGAGTTCGCCGGCCAGGAACTGACGTGCGAATTCCTTGTTCTCTCCGACATACGAGGCGATCATCTTCTTGATCTGGCGCGTTTCCAGCAGCTGGCCGAGGCCGAAGCCGTCGACGCCCGCATTGTTGGAGATGGCGGTCAGTCCCTTGACGCCGGAGTCGCGCAGCGCTTCGATCAGCGCTTCCGGAATGCCGCACAGGCCGAAACCGCCGACCGCGATCGTCTGGCCGTCTTGCACGATACCGGCCAGCGCCGATGCCGCGTCAGGATACACTTTGTTCATACCCGTCCCTTTTATGAAATAAGCCTGAAAGCTTGAGTTGGAATCCCGCACCTTGGCGCCAGGTAAGGCCTGTCCGGGATTCCTTTATGTACCGCAGAGTAGAATCCCAGCATAAAATACGCCCACCCAAAGCACAATACCGTAGAACTACCGGCCATGGCCCTGCCTCAGCAACAAGAACCGCTTCACATGAACCCATCATACGCCATCGATTACGAGATGATTTTCCAGCATGCGCCGGTCGGCATGTGTATCTCGAGCAATCGCGTGATCCAGTCCTCGAACCTCGCGCTGGCCGCGATGTTCGGTTACGACCATGGCCACCTCGACGGCCGGTCGTTTGCCGTGCTGTACCCGACGATGGACGAATTCCTGCGCACGGGCGACCGCATCGTGCCGATCATGAATGCCAGGGGGCGCTATTCGGACGAGCGCATCATGCGCCGTGGCGATGGCGAGCTGTTCTGGTGCCACGTGGCGGGACGCGCGCTGAACGCCACGGAGCCGCTGGGCGCCGGGGTGTGGACCTTCGAGGACGTCAGCGAAAAGCGCCCGGTGACGGCCGAGCTGACGCCGCGCGAACGCGAGATCGCGGCGCTGCTGGTCGAGGGCAAGACGAGCAAGGTGATCGCACGCGAAACGGATCTCAGTCCGCGCACCGTGGAGATGCACCGGGCGAAATTGATGCGCAAGTTTTCGGCCTCGACGTCGTCGGAGCTGGTGCACAAATTGGTGGGCGTGGCGCGGTAGGTACGCAGCCATCATCCCGGGACAGGAGCGCAGCGTAGGGTGGGCACTTTGAACTGACCCCCAAAAGTTGGACACAACTTTTGGGAGAAGTATGTCGAAGTACTCAGAGCAGTTCAAACACACGGTGGTTCAGCAATACTTGTCTGGTGGCGGTGGCTATCGGGCCCTGTCTCAGCGCCATGGCATGGCGAATCGGTCGTTGGTCGAACGGTGGGTAGCGGCTTATCAGCTCCACGGAAA
>JANNNC010000039.1:0-22632 GCA_031398335.1 Massilia sp. | reverse complement strand
TTGGTGGCAGGCAGGGCCATGCCGATGACGATCAGGAAGGGAACGATGGTCCAGGCGATCTCGACCGCGGTCGATTCGTGGAAGGTGGCCGGCTTGTGGCCCAGCGATTTGCGGTGCTTGAACACCGAGTAGAACATGACGCCGAAGACGGCGACGAAGATGATCAGGCAAACGATCATCATCCAGTTGTGCAAGCTGTAGATGTCAGCGCCGATCCCAGTCACCGGAGTTTGCATGTTCAACTGGTGTTCCACCGGCCGCCCCGTGATTTCCGGCGCAGCCAGTGCCGGGATACTGGTCCATACTGCGAGACCGAGCACCATGGCGTGAAGTCGCTTTGCATATGTCATGAATTGTCCCCAACCACCCAAAATAAGAATATTTTTAAACGGTCAGCAATTCCATGAACGAAACGCCGCCGCTCCGAAACCAGTTGCAAGCGGCTTCCGACGGCGCGGCGTAAGGACGCGCAACCGGTTAAAACCATAACGCGTCCTCCAGCAACTGCAAACACACTGAAGGGCGCGAAACTTGCTGATGCTGCTATTCAATTTTCTAATTCTTCTAGTTTTTCGTTCCGTTTTCCAAAATTTACAGGGCACAGGGCGAAAAAATAGTCATTGATTATACTCAAATCGCTAATTTTTATTCAAGGAAAATCCTTGCTATGGCCGTGTTATTTCGTGCGTTATGGCATCGAGCGTTGCCTTAAATGCCTTGCTCCCAAGGCAAGAGCGTGCTAGCCATCCTCCCCTTGGACCGGCTTATGGCTTGCGCGGCTGGAAGCGGACGATCGACTCCCCCGCCGCCGTCGTCTTCGGCACCGGCCGGAACGCATGCCCGTAAATCACCTCGAAAGTCAGCCCGATCTTGCCGTCCGGCCCCCGCATGGCCTCGAGTGCATCGGCCATGCGCCGCCATGCTGCGCGTCCGATCAGCCCGCGCCGGCGCGTCGCCAGCGGATTGCCGCCGATCGCGCGCACGTCCGCCAGCAGCGCTGCGACCGTGCCATAGGTGACCGTGATGCGCTCGGCATCCATCACCGGCGTCGAGAAGCCGGCTTCGACCAGCTGGTCGCCGAAGTCGTGCATGTCCACGAACGGTAATGTATGCGGCGTTTCGTCGAGCGCGGCAAAGGCCGTGCGCAGCTCCTTGAACGTGTCGGGACCGAAATTCGAAAACATCAGCAAGCCATCGACGCGCAGCACGCGGCGCCATTCGGCGAACACGCGGTCGGGCTGGGGATGCCAGTGCAGCGCCAGGTTCGACCACACCAGGTCGATCGAGTTCGGGCCGAATGGCAGGGTGCCGAAGTCGCCGCACAGCAGATCGACGCCCGCCCTGGCCGGCATCAGGCGGCTGAGCATCTGGTTCAGCGAGCGCATCGCGGGCGCCGGTGTTCTGGCGCCGGCCAGCATGGCTGGCGAGGCATCCATGCCGATGATCTGGGCCGCCGGATAGGTCTTTTGCAGCGTCCCGAGATCGGGCCCGGCGCCGCAGCCGGCGTCGAGCACGCGCTGCGGCACGATTTTCACCAGGCTCAGCCGCTCGTGCATCCGTTCGGCGACCTCGCGGCGCAGGAAGTCGGCGGATGCCACGCGCTGCGGTTCCGCGAACAGCGCGCGCACGCGCATCGCGTCAATCGGAGCGCTCATTTTCGATGGGGACGAGGGAGAAGCCATAATTCTGTTGCGTTCGAATGAGATAATGGCGGGAGTGTACATCGTTGTGGGGAGCCGGGCCGATGCTTGAGTACCTGGAAGCCCTTATGCCGCGCTGGCCGCGCGCCCTGGCACGCGCCCTCCTGCCCTGCTCCTGCGCACTGTGCGGCGAAGAGGCGCGCGAGCCCGTGTGTGCGCCCTGCACGCTGCGCTATGCCGGTCGCGGCGCTCAGCGCTGCCCCTGCTGCGCCAATCCCTTGGGTAGCGATGAATTGCCCGGGCAAACCTGCGCCGCCTGCATTGCCGAGGCGCCCGCCTTCGACGCCACGCTCGCCGCGGTCGACTATGCCGCGCCGCTCGACGGCCTGGTGCTCGGCCTGAAATTCGGCGCGCGGCTGCCGCTGGCGCCCTGGTTCGGCCACTTGCTGCGCGACGCCGTACTGGCGCAAGCCGGCTGGCCCCTGCCCGACCTGCTGTGTCCGGTCCCGCTGGGACCGCGCAGGCTCGCCGAGCGCGGCTTCAACCAGGCGCTCGAGATCGCCCGGCCGCTGGCGAGCGCGATCGGCGTCGCCCTGCAGCCGCGCCTGGTCATGCGCACGGTCGAAACGGCGGCGCAATCGGGCGTGGCGCCGCGCGAACGTGCAAGTAATATTCGCGGCGCCTTCGAGGTGGCGCCGCACATGGCGTCATTGCTACACGGCCGCCACGTCGGCGTCATCGACGACGTCATGACGAGCGGGCATACCTTGAATGAACTGGCCGCCACCCTGAAGGCGGCCGGCGCGGCGCGCGTGTCGAACCTGGTGTTCGCACGCACGCCACCACATTGATATTGGAGTTTGAATGTTTCATGTAGTGTTGGTCGAACCGGAAATCCCGCCGAATACCGGCAACGTCATCCGCCTGTGCGCAAATACTGGCGTGCAACTGCACCTGATCGAGCCGCTCGGCTTCCCGCTCGACGACGCGAAGATGCGCCGCGCCGGGCTGGATTACCACGATTACGCGACAATGAAGGTGCACAAGGACTGGGATGCCTTCCTGCTTGATGCGCAGCCCGATCCGTCACGCATGTTCGCGCTGACCACGCACGGCTCGGCGCCGTTTGCGCAGGCTGGTTTTCAGCCCGGGGACGTGTTCGTGTTCGGACCGGAATCGCGCGGCCTGGCGCCGGCGTTCCGTGAAAGTTTTCCGACGGCCCAGCGGATTCGGCTGCCGATGATGCCGGACAACCGCAGCCTGAACCTGTCGAATACGGTGGCGGTAGTCGTATATGAGGCGTGGCGCCAGAACGGCTATGCAGGCGGGACGTAATCCGTAGGAAGGGTGCACCGAAGGCACGGCTCCGTGGAGGAACCGTGCCTCGCCTTGATCACACCATCGGCGGATCGGTCTCGCGCGCAAACGACCGGTGGCTTGCCAGCGCTTCCTTGAACGCGTCCAGGCTGCCGTCGATCAACAGCGCCGGATCTGCCGAACCATCGGGCAGCGTCGGCGGAATCATCGCCTTGGTGAGCAAATCGGCGCCGCCGCCCAGGGCCAGGATCGGCTTGCAATGGCGATACTGCTCGCGCAAGAAGTCAATGGCATGGGCATTCCTCGCCAGCAGGTCGGACGATTTATCGCCATCCGGCACGATCACCGCGTCATACATCACCGACGGACCTGCTTCGAGCGAGATCTCGACGTCCAGCGGGTCGCCCGCGCTGGTCTTGATTCTACCCAGCATATTGCCCACCAGGCGCGGTACGGCGCCGTCCTTCAGCAGGTCGGTATACATCGCGCGCACGGCGTTGCCATCGACACCGGCCGCCACGAGAATCGCCACGCGGCGGGTGCGGATGCCGGTCTGGCCTGGACGGCTGAGCAGCGACAGGGCCGGTGACGGCGCGTAGGCCGGGATCGGGTCCTTGCTCGCCAGCGGCAGCGGCGCCGGCACGTCCATGCCCAGGCCTTCGGCAACTTTCGCCACCAGGCCGGCGTCGACATTGGCCAGCAGCGCCAGCACGCGCTCGCGCACGGCCAGGGTCTGGACCCGGGTCAGCTCGAAGCGGAAGGCGTTGGCAATGTGCGTCTGCTCGGCCGCGCTCTGGCTCTGGAAGAACAACCGCGCCTGGCCGTAGTGCTCGGAGAACAGCTCCGGGTTGCCGCGCACCTTGTCTTCGGTGGCGAAGGCTTCCGGGAAGCTGGTAAAGCCCACCTTTCCAGCCTGGAACGGGCAGCCGCCGCCCAGCGAATTCGGTTCGTAATTCACGCGCCCGCGGTTGATGGCCTGGCGGTGCATGCCGTCGCGCTGGTTGTTCTGGATCTGGACGATCGGCGAATTGATCGGGATCTCATGGAAGTTGGCGCCGCCCAGGCGGCTGATCTGGGTGTCGATGTACGAGTGGTTACGGCCTTGCAGCAGCGGATCGTTGGAAAAATCGATGCCCGGCACGATGTGCGCGGTGCAGAAGGCCACTTGCTCGGTCTCGGCGAAGAAATTGTCCGGATTGCGGTCGAGCACCAGGCGGCCGATCGGGGTCAGCGGCACCAGTTCTTCCGGAATCAGCTTGGTCGCGTCGAGGATGTCGAACGGGAAGGAGGCGGCCTGCTCTTCAGTGAAAATCTGGAAACCCAGTTCCCATTCCGGGAAGTTGCCGCCTTCGATCGCTTCCCACAGGTCGCGCCGGTGGAAGTCGGGGTCGGCGCCCGAAATGCGCACCGCTTCGTCCCACACCAGCGAGTGCGTGCCCTGCAGCGGGGTCCAGTGGAATTTCACGAAGCGCGATTCGCCTGCAGCATTGATCAGGCGGAAGGTATGCACGCCGAAGCCCTGCATCGTGCGGTAGCTGCGCGGGATGGCGCGGTCCGACATCGTCCACATAAGCATGTGGGCGATTTCAGGCGAGAGCGAGGCGAAGTCCCAGAAGGTGTCGTGGGCGGTGGCGGCCTGCGGCATCGCGTGGTGCGGCTCCGGCTTGGCGGCGTGCACCAGGTCCGGGAATTTCATTGCGTCCTGGATGAAGAAGACCGGGATGTTATTGCCCACCAGGTCCCAGTTGCCTTGTTCGGTATAGAACTTGACCGCAAAGCCGCGCACGTCGCGCGCCGTGTCGGTCGAACCGCGTTCGCCGGCCACGGTCGAGAAACGCACGAAGACCGGGGTGCGCTTGTCCTTGGCGGCAAACGGCACGGCGCGGGTCAGCTCGCTGAAGTCGCCATACGATTCGAAAAAGCCGTGCGCGGCCGAGCCGCGCGCGTGCACCACGCGCTCGGGAATGCGCTCATGGTCGAAGTGCGTGATCTTTTCGCGCAGAATAAAATCTTCCATCGCGGTCGGCCCGCGCAGGCCGATCTTCAGCGAGTGCTGGTTGTCGGCAACCGGCACACCCTGGTTGGTGGTAAGCACCTGGTTGCTGGAGTCGACGCGCACACGGTCGAGCGGCGCCACGGTCGGGTTCTGGCCCTCTGGCGGCTGGCCGCTGCCGACCTTGTCGGAGGCAATGATTTCGGTGCTGGTGCTGCCGGTCGCGGCAGGGGTCGACGGCTGGTGGTGGTCGCCCTCGAGCGGCGTGCGCGAGGCGTCGCCGTATTCACCCGGCTTGTTCGGATTGAACGGCGCCGCGGCGGCCAGCTGCTTCTCGGCGCTGGTCTTCTCCAGCAGGCGCTTGGGGATCGGCTCCTTGCTGCCCAGGTTAGACGGCGGCGTGCTGACGGATGGTCCGGCAACGGTACTCAGCACCGAGCCGGCGCCATCGGTGGAACCAGGTTTGTTCTTGCTTACAGGCATTCTGTCCTCGCTAGTTGATCGGTTGTCTTGCGTTCAACAAAGAACATAACCGACCAGGCGAGGACGCTACGTTAAGAAACTAACACAAACGACAAGGCCTTATTCAATATTATCTATCCGGGCGATAGCGTTTCGCTAACAAGCCGAGCCATTTGCAGGCAAGCCGTCGTGCTGGTCCGGCGCCGCGCGCCACATCACCCGATTCCTCCCGCCCTGCTTGGCCCGGTACAGCTGCACGTCGGCCGCCTCGAACAGCGCCGCCGAGCTTTCAGCACGCGATCCGTCCAGGGTGGCGCCACCAATGCTCACCGTAATCACGGACGCGACCGCGGAACCGGCGTGGGCGATCAGCAGGTCGGCCACCGCTGTGCGCAGCGCCTGCACGATGGCGAGCGCCTGGGGCCCATCGGTCTGGGGCATCAACAGCACCAGCTCTTCGCCGCCATAGCGCGCCGCCAGGTCGGCCGGACGGCGCATGTGGGTGCCGGCCACGCGCGCCACCGCACGCAGCGCGCGGTCGCCGGCCGGGTGGCCGTACAGGTCGTTGAACTGCTTGAACGAATCGATGTCGAGCAGGGCCAGCGAGAGCGGCTGGCTGCTCCGGCGCGCGCGCTGCCATTCGAGGTCGTAGACGTCGTCGAAGCGGCGCCGGTTGGCCAGTTCGGTCAGGCCGTCGACGTGGGCCAGGTGCTCGAGCAGGCGGCGCTGGCGCACCAGCTGCAGGTGCAGCGCCACGCGCGCCAGCACCACGGTCGCATTGAAGGGCTTGGCGATGTAGTCGGAGGCCCCCATCTTGAGGCAGGCCGCCTCGTCTTCCGGGCGGTTCAGGCCCGAGATGAAGATGACCGAGAGGTGCTCGGTCTGGGGCGCCGCGCGCAGGCGCCGCAGCACGTCGAAGCCGCTCATGTCCGGCATCATCACGTCGAGCAGGATCAGGTCCGGCACATGGCGCGTTGCCCGTTCCAGCGCCTGGGTGCCGTTCTTGGCCAGCAGCACCGTGTACTCGGGCTGCAGCAGCTCGCACAGGACGTCGCGGTTGATCGCGTCGTCGTCGGCGACCAGGACTTTCTGCGGTGCGGCAGGCGTCATGCGGTTTCCTCCAGGTTCAGGCCTAGCAGGCGCGCCAGCCTCCCCAACGGCGCCAGGGCCGCCTGGTATTCCAGGTCCTCGACGGCATGCGCGATCGCGGCCAGCGGCGCGCCGTATTCGGCACCCGGCAAGAGTAGCTCTAATTCCGCCAGCGCATCGCGCGCCCGCGCGTCGTCCTCTTCCAGGTGCGAGGCGAGGCGCGCCAACAGCGCCGGCAAGGCATCCGGCGCGCGTGCGGGAAGGCCGCGCGTGCCGGCCAGCGGCGCGATGCCCGCCAATACCGTGTCGAGCGCCGCGATCAGCGCCGGTGCACGCGCGGCCGCGCGCGCGTGCTGGCCCGCGCGCAGCGCCTCCTCGACAAGCCCGGCGCGTGCCGCCAGGGCGTGCGCGCCGATGCAGGCCGCGCTCGACTTCAGGTTGTGCGCCAGGTCTTGCAGCGGCGTGTCGTCGCCGGCGGCGAGTGCCTCGGCCAGCCGGCGTGGCGCGCCGCGGTATTCCTGCACGAAGCCGCGTATGCGCTTGATCAGGCGCGCATGCTGGTGATTCACGCCCAGCAGCGCCGCGTCCCAGTCGATGCCCGCGACCGCCGGCAGCAGGACCGTGTCGGCCCCGGACGGCGCTTCCTGGTCCACGGCCGGGGCCGCGCGGCCGGCCAGGCGCGCCGGGTCGATCCATGCCAGCAACGTGCGGAACAATACGTCCGGATCGACCGGCTTCGGGATATGGTCGTTCATGCCGGCCGCCAGGCTGCGTTCGCGGTCGCCCGCCATCGCGCGCGCGGTCATGGCAACGATCGGCAGGCCGGCCAGGCGTTCGATGGTGCGGATGCGGCGCGTGGCGGTGAAGCCGTCGACCTCGTTCATCTGGATATCCATCAGCACCAGGTCGTAGGCGCACAGCTGCACCATCTCGACGGCCTGGGCGCCATGCACGGCGACGTCGACCTGGACCGGCGCGGCGGCCAGGAAGTCGAGCGCCACCTCACGGTTGTTGGCGTTGTCCTGAAGACCCGGTCGATCCCGGGACGCGCCAGCGCCTGTTCGACGAACAGGTAGGCGCCGCACGAGGACATCAGGGCGAACAGGCCGCCGGCATGGATGGTCATGCAGGCGTTGTCGCCCCAGACGTACTGGCTGCCGATGCCGAAGAACTCGGCCGAAAACAGCGCGGTCCCGAGCAGCATCAGCGCGTACTTGGCAAACAGCGGCTCGCGCAGGCTGATGGCCTGGCCCAGGCTGTAGAGCAGCAGGCACAGGGAAAGGCCCAGCAGCACGCCCTGCAGCATCTGCTCGTTGACGGCGTCGGCGTGAAACACCGTCGGTTGCGAGAACCGGATCGGCAGCACCATGGCGCCGATGTTCTCGATGCGCAGGTAAATGTCGTGCTGCTTTCCCGGGACGAGGTCGAGCAGCATGGCGGGCGTACGCACGCGGTGCGCGGCCGGCCCCACCGGCTGCAGGTTGCCTGCCAGCGCATGCTGGCGCACCTGGCCCGTGCTGGTGACGAACAGCTCCACCTTGTTCAGGATCGCGTAATCGATCTCGACGATCCAGGTGGCACGGCTGCCGGCGGACACGCTGACGGGAATGCGCAGCCAGACCGGATCGTCCTGCACGCCCAGCGTCGCACGGGCCGACACGGGCGCGGCAAACTGCCGCGCCGCCGCCTGGACGGCCTCGATGCCCAGCTTGCCGCCGGGGTCCGCCAGCATCGTCAGCGCCGGCCAGGCCTCGATGCTGCCGCTGCGATCGTCCAGTACCAGCGGCGCCGCCGCCCAGGCGCGCGGCAGGAAGGCGAGCATGAGCGCCAGCAGGAAGGCCGCCGGCAGGCGGAAGGACAGGATGCTCAGCACGCGGCGGCCTCGCGCGCGCCGTGCCCGGCGCGCCGCGGCCGGAAGCGGCGTTCGATGGCATTCACCCAACCCGGCGCCGCAGGATCGGCCTCCCCCGCGCGCAGCAGGCCGTCGACCTGGTGCAGCAGCGCTTCGGGCAGGTCGAGCGGCCGGGCCGGATCGGCCAGGAAGCGCAGCGCCGCGCGGTAACCGAGGATACGCGCGACGAGGCGCACGAGCGACAGTCCCGGGCACAGCAGGCGCGCCAGCGCGTCGACGACGCGCGCCGCACCCATCCCGAGGGCGAACAGCGCGCGCGACATGGGCGACACCTGCTTGTGCAGGCCGAGCGCCCGCGCCGTCGCCGGCGCGCACAGGCGGCGCGCCAGCAGCACCGGGAACGGTTTGAGTGGGCGGCGCCGGATCTCGTCCTGCAGCGCGCGCATCAGGGAAGCGGCCAGCGCCGGGCGCGGGTCGGGGATTTTTCCATAGGCCGCTGCGCCGCCGGTACGGCCGGGCGCCGCATAGCGGGCGCCGGCCACGGCGCCCGCATGGCGCTGCAGGCGCGCGAACAGGGCGCAAGCATCCTTCATGGTGTCGGCCAGCAGGACCTCCTCGACGCCGAGCAGGTGGCCGACGACATTCCATGCGTGCAGCCAGGCGCCCTCCTCCTGCTTGCCGATACCCAGGCCGAGGCGGCGCAGGCTGCGCAAATAAACGTAGTGAAAGCTCAGCAGCGTATGTGCCAGCTCTTCCTGGTTGCGCGGCAGGCCATTCACGCGCACGTCCCAGCCGCGCGCGAACAGCGTACGGTGCAAGTCCGCGCCTTCCGGCAGCAGGGCTGGAATGGCGGCGCCATAGGTCAGCGCTTCGCCCGGGTTGCCGCGCACGACCAGGTGCCGGATCAGGGCGTTCTTCAAACGCAGCCTGAGTACCTGGGCCACGCCGCCGCCGGCCGGATCGAGCAGGCCGCCGGGCAGCATCGTCGCCAGCATCAAGGCTGCCGCCGATCGCACACGGTCGTCGGCATGCGGCGCGAACGCGCTGGCCGCCATATCCGCTTCAGGCAGGCCGGCGCAGGACAGCAGCGTGAACGACAGCGGGCCGAGATCGGCGAACACCGCTTCGGCGCAGCCGATCTTGCCGGCGTCAACCCAGGCCGGCAGCTGGCGTGCTGTCCGTACATAGTCTTCCAGCGCCGCGCCGATCGGGGCCGGCGTGCTGTCGCCGGCACGCCAGGTGCTCAGTGCGCCGTTGGTTTCCCAGCTTGCCAGCGCGCGCTCCGCAAACGCGATCGCCTCCCAGCGCGACAGGGGCGGCGTGCCATCGTCCCAGGCGCCGAGGATGCGCGCGACCGTGCCGTCGGCCAGCGGATCGGCGCGCAGGCGCGGGTCGGCGGCGGCCGGCTCGGTGATGGTGGCTCTCATGCGGCGGCGTTCCAGACGATCCCCGCGACGGCAACCGCCCGCAAACTGCGGTTCGAACGAACCTGGCGGTTGGACATGCATTCCCCTAATTTCTTGATATAGATGCAAGACATCGCTTGGCGACATCAACCCCGCGTATGTTTAATTTAAATCAACATATCTATGCGTGGGCTTGAACCAAGAGTCTATCAGTTCATGCCATCAGGAAACAGTCCCATCAGCGATAGCGTGGATGGGCAACAACTGTTCAGGCGGTCCAATAGGGAAGTGATATGGTTTAGCGCGCCCAGCGCAAGGCCTGGGTGTATGCCGCGCTGTCGGAGATCGAATTATGCCCCGCCCCGGCGATCACTTGCCGGGTTGCCACGCCGGGCGGGAAGTGCGCGAGCAGGCGTGCCGTGCTTTGCGCGGGAATGATTTCGTCCTGCCCGGCGGCGAGGACCAGGGTCGGCGCCTTGACCAGCGGCGCATGGCGCACCGAGTCGTACTGGTCGCGCAGCAGCCAGCGCACCGGGAAGAACGGGAACTGCCGGGCAGCGAGCGCCGCCAGGCCGTCGAAGGGCGTGACCAGGACCAGCTTGTGGACCGGGCGCCGGCTCGCGACCTGCAGTGCGATGCCGCTGCCCAGGCTGCGCCCGACCAGGACCACCTCGGCGTGGCTGGCGGCGACGCGGTCGAACAGCTGCAGGGCATCGGCCACCAGCGCCTGTTCGCTCGGCTTGCCGGTGCTGCCGGTGTAGCCGCGGTAGTGCAGCACATGCAGGGCGTGATCCGGGAAGGCGGCGTCGAGCTCGGGCAGGCTCATGGAGACGTCTTCGGCGTTGCCGCCTAAATAGATGAGGGCCTTGTTTCCGGCGTTGGGGCGTTCGGAGATTTTCACGACAGCACCGGGCACGGTCATGATCGAGACGTGCGGGGCCTGGACCAGGGCTTCGGCTGGAGGAAAATAGATGAACGAACGCTGCAGGAGGAACAGGGCCAGGCAGGCGGCGGCGTAAACCACGATGCCGAACAGGAGGATCGTGCCCATTGTCTTTTGCATGCGACTGCTCCGTGACCATCAGCGAATGAACCGTGTGGCGCAGCGCGAAACTCCACACTACGTGACATAGTTCTGCTCAGCCGGCGCGCACTTTCTTCAGCAGCTTGGTCGTCGAGCGGTCGTGCTCGAAATCGATGGCGACCGCCTGGCCGCCGTAGGCCAGCACGGCCTGCCCTTCGGGAATCGCGCTCATTGCGTAGTCGCCGCCCTTGGCATAGATCTCGGGGCGCGCCTCGAGCACCGTCTCAAGGGCGGTGTCTTCGTCGAATTCGACCACCAGGCTGACCGATTCGAGGGCCGCCAGCACCGCCATGCGGTCGGCCAGGGTGTTCAGCGGGCGGTCGTCGCCCTTGCCCAGCCGCTTGACCGAGGCGTCGGTGTTGGCGGCGACGACCAGCGAAGCGCCCAGCGCGCGCGCCTGCGCCAGATAGGTCACGTGGCCGCGGTGCAGGATGTCGAACACGCCGTTGGTCAGCACCACGGGTTTTGGAAGGGCGGCGACGCGCGCCTTGAGCTCGGCGCGCGAGCACATCTTGGATTCGAAATTCGGCATGGGAATCAATTATGGATTGGCAGGATCTTGCGGTTCTTCTTCAAGCATCATCGACAGCGGCGATGCCTTGCCGGCGCCGGCGCTGTCCGCCTCGCGCCGTTCGCCCGACAGCTTGATCTGCAGGCGCAGGCCGTTGGCCGAGTCGGCATTCCTGATCGCTTCGTCGTAGCTGATGTGGCCCTTGTTGTAGAGCTCATACAACGCCTGGTCGAAGGTGCACATGCCCAGTTCGCGCGACTTGTGCATGATTTCCTTGATACTGTGGAAATTCCCTTTCAGGATCATCTCGCCGATGGTCGGCGTGTTCATCAGGATTTCGATGGCGGCCTTGCGGCCCTTGCCGTCCTCCGTGCGCACCAGGCGCTGCGACACGATCGCGCGCAAATTGGCAGATAAATCCATCAGCAGCTGGTTGCGGCGCTCTTCCGGGAAGAAATTGATAATGCGGTCCATCGTCTGGTTGGCGTTGTTCGCGTGCAGCGTGCCAAGGCACAGGTGGCCGGTCTCGGCAAACGCGATCGCGTGCTCCATCGTTTCGGTATCGCGGATTTCGCCGATCAGGATCACGTCGGGCGCCTGGCGCAGCGTGTTTTTGAGGGCGTTGTGCCAGGAATGGGTGTCGACGCCGACTTCGCGGTGCGTCACCAGGCAATTCTTGTTCTTGTGGACGTATTCGACCGGGTCTTCGACGGTGATAATGTGGCCGGCCGAATTGCTGTTGCGGTAGTCAATCATCGCCGCCAGCGTGGTCGACTTGCCGGAACCGGTGCCGCCGACGACCAGCACCAGGCCGCGCTTGGTCATCACGACCTCTTTCAGCACCTCGGGCAGCTCCAGCTTCTCGAAATTCGGGATTTCCGAGGCGATCGTGCGCACCACCATGCTCACGCTTTGCTGCTGCACGAACACGTTGACGCGGAAGCGGCAGACGTTCGGCAGAGAAATGGCGAAATTACACTCCATTTGCGCCTCGAACTCGGCGCGCTGGCGTTCGTTCATGAGCGACAGGGCCAGCGCCCGCGTCACTTCACCGGTCAGGCGCTGCTGGCTCATCGGTTTCATCGCGCCCTGGTACTTCATACTAGGCGGAAAATCGGCGGAAATGAACAGGTCCGAGCCGCCCTGCTGGTGCATCACAGTCAGGAGCTTCTGGATATAAGCCAGGGCTTCGGCCGGGCCAAAGGTGGAAGACATGGGCGCCTTTCTGAGTGTTGCGAGGGTTGCCGGGCAAGGATTCGCAGTGATCTCACCCGCCGGGCATTATATCGACTAAGATTCTAGTTAAAATACTATTTCTCGGCCGTCCACGCCGAGCATGGCAGGATTATTATTGCAACTCTGCAATTGGGACTGACCATCTTCTATGACACTCACCGAGCTGAAATACATCGTCGCCGTCGCGCGTGCCAAACATTTCGGGCATGCGGCCGAGTCCTGTTTCGTCGCCCAACCCACACTCTCGGTCGCCATTAAAAAGCTCGAAGACGAGCTCGGCGTGACCTTGTTCGAACGCGGCGGCTCGGAAGTGTCGGTCACCCCGGTCGGAGCCCAGATCGTGGCCCAGGCCGAACGCGTGCTCGAGCAGACCGCGGCGATCAAGGAAACGGCCAAGCAGAACAAGGACCCGCTCGCCGGCCCCCTGCGCCTGGGGGTGATCTACACGATCGGGCCCTACCTGCTGCCGCCGCTGGTGAAAAACCTGATCGAGAACGTGCCGCAGATGCCGCTCGTGCTGCAGGAAAATTTCACGGTCAAATTGCTGGAACTGCTGCGTCAGGGCGAGCTCGACGCTGCCATCATGGCGCTGCCGCTGCCCGACCACGGCATGCTGATGCAAACGCTGTACGACGAACCCTTCGTTGTCGCCACCCCGCGCACCCATCCCTGGGCCAAGCGCCGCGAAATCCCGGCCGACGATTTGAAGGCGGAAACCATGCTGCTGCTGGGCAGCGGCCACTGCTTCCGGGATCAGGTATTGGAGGTATGCCCGGAAATGGCACGCTTCTCGTCGCCCGGCAACGGCATGCAGCGCACCTTCGAAGGCTCCTCGCTGGAAACGATCCGCCACATGGTCGCCAGCGGCATCGGCCTGACCGTGCTGCCGCGCGCCTCGGTGCGCGACATGGACGATCCGCATGGCATGCTTTCCTTCGTGCCCTTCGCGGCCCCGGCGCCCTCGCGCCGCGTGGTGATTGTGTGGCGCAAGAGTTTTACACGGCGGGCGGCGATCGAGGCGGTGTGCAATGCGGTGGCGCAGTGCGATTTGCCGGGCGTGGATATGCTGGCCCTCGAAAAAGCCGCGTAGGGTGCATTTCATCTTGCCACGTCGATGTGTCGATACGGCGTCCGATAGATCAGCCATGCGCTCCACGCCATGTATTGGATGACGGCACGGTCACAGGCCAAGAGGATACGTGCGCACCGCGTGGGCACGGAGTGCCCTCCCTGCGAGTACGGTAAAATCGCTGTCTTGTACACAATAATTCTTGCGCGACAAGAAGCGAAGCATGAACAAACTGGCGCTCTACTTCCGGCTGGTCCGCGCTGACAAGCCGATCGGCATCCTCCTCCTGCTCTGGCCGACCCTGTGGGCGCTCTGGATGGCCTCCGGCGGCAAGCCCGATCCGATGATCGTGGTCATCTTCGTCCTCGGCACCGCCTTGATGCGCTCGGCAGGCTGCGCCATCAACGATTACGCCGACCGCGATTTCGACAAGCACGTCAAGCGCACCGTCGACCGGCCCCTCACCTCCGGGCGCATCCAGGGCTGGGAAGCGGTCATGGTTGCGGTCGTGCTGGCCGTCGTTTCCTTCCTGCTGATCCTGCCGCTGAACACGCTCACCAAGCAATTGTCGGTACTGGCCTTGATCGTGGCCGGCACCTATCCCTATTTCAAGCGCTTCTTCGCCATCCCCCAGGCCTACCTCGGCATTGCCTTCGGCTTCGGCATCCCGATGGCGTTTGCCGCCGTCCAGAACAGCGTGCCCGCCGTGGCCTGGTGGCTGCTGGTGGCGAACGTGTTCTGGGCGGTGGCCTACGACACCGAATACGCGATGGTCGACCGCGACGACGATATCAAAATCGGCATGCGCACCTCGGCCATTACCTTCGGCCGTTTCGACGTCGCCGCGGTCATGCTGTGCTATGGCGTGGCGCTTGCCATCGACCTGGTCTGCGGCTGGCTGCTGGGCCTGCGCTGGTGGTTCGTCGGCGGCGTGGCCGTCGCGGCCGCCATTGCGCTCTACCACTACACCCTCATTCGCGAGCGCGACCGGATGCGCTGTTTTGCGGCCTTCCGGCACAACAACTGGTTGGGTGCGGCACTTTTCTGCGGAGTCGCGTTAGACTATGCATTAGGATAATATTGTCCGAATTGCACGACCTGTTGCGGCTGTTTGGCCGCGACCCACATTCACATGAAGAGGACCACCCCATGATGGAAAAAATCCCGACCCAGACCGGCGCCCGCGATCAGCTGATGGCCGACCTGAAAACCGTCATCCATGACGCCGAAGCCTGGCTGCGCCACGGCAGCTCGCTGACCGGCGACGAGCTCAAGAACGCGAAAGCCAAGTTCGAAGGCGCCATCGCCGGCGCCAAGGAAGGCCTGGCCAACCTGGAAGTCGTCGAAAAATCGAAAGCCGCCGCCAAGGCCACGGATGTCTACGTCAAGGAAAACCCGTGGAAAGCGGTCGGCATCGGCGCTGCTGTCGGCGTCGTGCTGGGCATGCTGATCAATCGCCGCTAATGGTCTTCACCGAGACGGTCGGCCGCATCGGCACGACCCTGGTCGGCATGGCGCGCACGCGCCTGGAACTGGCGGCCGTCGAGGTGCGCGAGGAAACGCAGTCGCTGCTCGGCTACCTGGCCTGGACGCTGCTGGCGGCCTTCCTCGGCGCCGGCGCGTTCCTGCTCGCCGCCCTGTTCGTCATCGTGCTGTTCTGGGACGAGCACCGGTTGCTTGCGATCGGCGCCATGGCCGGCGTGTTTGCGCTGGCCGCCGTGCTGATCTTGGCCAAAGTACGCGCCGGCTTGGCTGCGCGCGCACCGATGCTGGCCGCCACGCGCGCCGAACTGGGCAAGGACATCGCCTTCATCAAGGGCACGGGAGCGCAGCATGAAGGATGACAGCACACCCCTGGCGCTGCGGCGCGCGCAGCTGGTTGCCGAATGCGCGCGCCAGCGTGGCGACATGGCGGACCACCTGAACCTGCTCAAGGCGCCGGTCGAACGGATCGGCGGCGCGGCGGGGTTCATCGGCCAGCACAGGAAATCCCTGCTGGCCGGTGCCGGCGTGGTGCTGGGCGTGCTCATTGCGCGGCCGAAGCCGGTGCTCGGTGTCCTTGCAACCGGGGCATCGCTGTGGAAGTTCGTGCAGGCTGCCTTGCCGACCGTCCAGCGGATGCTGCCGACGGTGCAGCGGGTGCTGCCGATGCTGCGCTCGCGCCTGCGCGGGCATCGGGAATAACAGTCTAGGGCCGGGCTGGCGGGCGACGGGTTGTCGGCCGCTGGCCTGGCTTCGCGTTCGTATCCGCGTGGCCACGCAGGTCCGATCGGTCGCCCGCACACGTATCGACGCATGCGAACGCCTGCTAATCCTTCCCCAACTCGTCCCCCAACTCGCGTCCACGCGCGGCGGCGGCTTTCATCGCCGCGACAATCGCCGCCTTCACGCCCGCGCTTTCCATGCTGGTAATGGCCGCATGGGTCGTCCCGCCCTTCGAGGTCACGCGCTGGCGCAGCACGTCCAAAGATTCATCCGACTGCGCCGCCAATTGCGTGGCGCCGGCAAAGGTGGCCAGCGCCAGCTCCCTGCCCTGCTCCGCACCGAGCCCCATCTCGAGGGCCGCGGCCTGCATCGCTTCCAGAAAATAAAACACATAGGCCGGCCCGCTGCCCGACACCGCCGTCACCGGATCGATCAGCGCCTCATCATCCAGCCAGACGGTCTGCCCGACCGCGCGCAGCACGCTGTCGGCAGCGGCGCGCTGTCCGGCGCTGACGCCGCCAAGCGCCACCAGCCCGGTAATACCCATGCCGATCAGCGCCGGCGTATTCGGCATCGCGCGCACGATGGCGCCATGGCCGCCCAGCCAGCGCGACAAATCCGCGCCGCGAATGCCCGCCGCGATCGACAGCACCAGCGGCCCGCCGGCCAGATGCGGCGCCAGCGCCTGCGCCACATCGCGCATCTGCTGCGGTTTCACCGCCAGCACGATCACCTCGACAGCGGCCAGCGCGGCATCGATGCTGCCCGAGGTGGTCGCGCCGTACTGCGCCGCCAGCCGCGCCAAAGCCTCCGGATTCGGATCGATCACGTGCACCTGCGTATCGGCCGCGCCGTCCTTCACCAGCCCGGCGATCAGCGCGGTGGCCATGTTGCCGCCGCCGATAAATGCGATTTTCATGCTTGTCCTTTAATCGTAATTGCGCGAACCAAAAATCGCGCTGCCCACACGCACGATCGTCGCGCCTTCAAGAATCGCCGCTTCCATGTCGCCCGACATGCCCATCGACAGCGTGTCGATGGGCAGGCCGTCGGCGCGCAGCTTGTCGGCCAGCACGCCCAGGCGGGCAAAGGCGGCCCGCTGGAGCTGCGGGTCGGCCTGGGCCTCCGGAATGGTCATCAGCCCGCGCAGGCGCAGGTTCGGCAAGGCCGCAACCTGGCGTGCCAGCTCCGGCAGTTCGGCCGGGGCGGCGCCGCTCTTGGTAGCCTCGCCGCTGATATTCACTTGCAGGCAGATGTTCAGGGGGCCGAGCTCGGGCGGGCGCTGTTCGGACAGGCGCTGGGCGATTTTCAGGCGCTCGACCGTGTGGACCCACGAAAAATGCAGCGCAATCGGCCGCGTCTTGTTGCTCTGGATCGGGCCGATGAAATGCCATTCGACCGCATCGCCCGCGAGCGGCGGTTGCGCGCGCGCCACGGCGGCGATCTTTTCGACGCCTTCCTGCAGGTAGTTTTCACCGAAGGCGCGCTGCCCTGCGGCGATCGCTTCGAGCACGTCCTCCATCGGGAAGGTCTTCGATACGGCGAGCAACCGGACGCTCGATCGCGGCCTGCCTGCAGTCTCGGTGGCGGTGGCGATTGTCGCTTCGACAGCTTGCATGTTCGCGGCGATTGTGGACATAATCGTTTTCTATGGGCAATATTCGGGACACTACGTCGGAGCGCCTGACAACACCGTCAGGACAAGGCGCATTGTCGAAGACAGTACGCCAGTACGGCGAGCCAATGCAACGCCGTCATGGCGGTGTTGTCAGGCGCTCCACAAGGATTATAAATGGACATCTCAGAACTACTTGCCTTCTCGGTAAAGAACAAGGCTTCCGACCTGCACCTGTCGGCCGGCCTGCCACCGATGATCCGCGTGCATGGCGACGTTCGTCGCATCAACCTGCCGCCGCTGGAACACAAGGACGTGCACGCCATGATCTATGACATCATGAACGACGACCAGCGCAAGCAGTACGAAGAAATGCTCGAATGCGACTTCTCGTTCGCCATTCCCGGCCTCGCCCGTTTCCGCGTCAACGCGTTTAACCAGGAGCGCGGCGCGGCCGCCGTGCTGCGCACGATTCCTTCCAAAATCCTGTCGCTGGAAGAACTGAACGCCCCGAAGATCTTCGCCGAACTGGCGCTCAGGCCGCGCGGCCTGGTGCTGGTCACCGGGCCCACCGGCTCCGGCAAATCGACCACGCTGGCGGCGATGGTGAACCACCTGAACGAAACCGAATACGGCCACATCCTCACCATCGAGGACCCGATCGAATTCGTCCACGAATCGAAAAAGTGCCTGATCAACCAGCGCGAAGTCGGTCCGCACACGCTGTCGTTCTCCAACTCGCTGCGTTCGGCGTTGCGCGAAGACCCGGACGCGATCCTGGTCGGCGAATTGCGCGATCTTGAAACGATCCGTCTCGCTTTGTCGGCCGCCGAAACCGGCCACCTCGTGTTCGGCACCCTGCATACCTCGTCGGCAGCCAAGACCATCGACCGTATCGTCGACGTCTTCCCGGCCGAAGAAAAAGAGATGGTGCGCGCGATGCTGTCGGAGTCTCTGCAAGCCGTCATCTCGCAGACCCTTCTGAAAACCAAGGACGGTTCGGGGCGCGTGGCCGCGCACGAGATCATGCTCGGCACGCCGGCGATCCGCAACCTGATCCGCGAAGCGAAGATCGCGCAGATGTATTCGTCGATCCAGACCGGCAGCAATGTCGGCATGCAGACGCTGGACCAGAACCTGACGGACCTCGTGCGCCGCAACGTGATCTCGAGCAGCACCGCGAGATCGGCCGCCAAGATCCCCGAAAACTTCCCAGGCTAAGACGATTATGGAACGCGACCAGGCGTCAAAATTCATGTTCGACCTGCTGCGCCTGATGGTCAGCAAGGGCGGCTCGGACTTGTTCATCACCGCCGGCTTCCCGCCGGCGATCAAGATCGACGGCAGGATGACGCCGGTCTCGAGCCAGCCGCTGACGGCGGCCCACACGGCCGACCTGGCGCGTTCGATCATGAACGACAAGCAGACCGCCGGCTTCGAGCTCACGCGCGAAGCGAACTTCGCGATCAGCCCGGGCGACCTGGGCCGTTTCCGTGTCTCGGCGTTCGTGCAGATGAGCAGCGTCGGCATGGTGCTGCGCACGATCACCACGCAAATCCCGAAGTTCGAAGACCTGGCCCTGCCGCACGTGCTGAAAGACGTCGTCATGTCCAAGCGCGGCCTGGTGATCATGGTGGGCGCCACCGGCTCTGGTAAATCGACAACGCTGGCGGCCATGGTCGGCTACCGCAACGAGAACAGCTACGGCCACATCATCACGATCGAGGACCCGGTCGAATTCGTGCATCCGCACAGGAATTGCGTGATCACGCAGCGCGAAGTGGGCGTCGACACCGACAGCTTCGAGGCGGCCCTGAAGAACTCCCTGCGCCAGGCGCCGGACGTGATCCAGATCGGAGAAATCCGCGACCGCGAAACGATGGAGCACGCGATCGCCTTTGCCGAAACAGGCCACCTGTGCCTGGCCACGCTGCACGCCAACAGCGCCAACCAGGCGCTCGACCGCATCATCAACTTCTTCCCTGAAGAGCGCCGCCAGCAACTGCTGATGGATTTGTCGCTCAACCTGCGCGGCCTGGTCTCGCAACGCCTGATTCCGAAAAAGGAGGACAAGGGCCGCGTGGTGGCGATGGAAATCATGCTCAATTCGCCGCTGATCTCGGATTTGATCTTCAAGGGAGAAGTCCACGAGATCAAGGAGATCATGAAGAAGTCGCGCGAACTGGGCATGCAGACTTTCGACCAGGCGCTGTTCGACCTGTACGAGGAGGACCGCATCTCCTACGAAGACGCGCTGCGCAATGCCGACTCGGTGAACGACCTGCGCCTGAATATCAAGTTGAACAGCAAGAACGCCAAGGACCGAGATTTCTCGAACGGGACCGAGCACCTGGGCCTGATCTAAGCATCTAACTGCCACGCGGGGGTGATACTTGTTTTTTTGGTATCATCCCGGCATGAATGTATTCGACTTCCACGCCACCGCCCTCGACGGCACCCCCATCGACCTGGCGCGCTACCGCGGCAAGCTGCTCCTGATCGTCAACACGGCCAGCGCCTGCGGCTTCACGCCCCAGTACAAGGGGCTGGAAGCGGTGTACCGCCAGTTCAGCGAGCGCGGGGTGGAAGTGCTGGGTTTTCCCTGCAACCAGTTCGGCCAGCAGGAGCCCGGCAGCGAAGCCGAGATCGGCGCTTTCTGCGAAAAGAACTACGGCGTCAGCTTTCCCCTGTTCGCCAAGGTCGACGTCAATGGCGCCGACGCCCATCCCCTGTTCCAGCACCTGAAGCATGCCGCTCCCGGCGTGCTGGGGACCGAGCGCATCAAGTGGAACTTCACCAAGTTCCTGGTCAAGCGTGACGGGTCGGTCATCAAACGCTATGCGCCGCAGACCAGGCCGGAACAACTTGCGGGCGACATCGAACAACTGCTTGCGCTCGGCTGAATTATCGTCCTTCGAACCACGCCATGAGGCGTCGTATTCCTTCTGCACGTCGGGGAGCGGCCTGCCTTCCGGGACCAGGCTGTGGCCCGCCAGCGGCAGGCGGCGCAAGCGCATGTCCCTGCCCTGCGTGCGCAGCTGGGCGTACATCATTTCGGTTGACAGGATCGGCACGCTGGTGTCCTGCATGCCGCCCAACAGGTAAATTCTGGCTTTCGAGTGCGCCAGGTTGTCGACCGGGGACTGGGCGAAGAAGCTGCTCCAGCGCAGATAGACCGAAAACCAGCACCTTCGTCGCATCCACTTCGGGGCGGGTCAAGGCATGGCGCACTGCCTGCTTGAGGGTGGCGAGCCAAACATCGTACGAAAAATGCTGGTTGAAGGCGCCGGCGCATCCGGTCGCCGCCCCGGCTTGTCCCTGCTGCGGTTGGTCCGACTGGCAGGGCTTGTCGACGGCCATGCGGCGTAGCGTCCCTGCTGCGCCAGCGGCAGCCAGGAATAGATGTGCGAGGACCGGTTCGGCGTGCCGAGCCCGACAAAAGGCGGCGTGCAGCCCGAGCCCTGGATGTACAGGACGAGCTTGCCGTCCGCGCCGGCCGGGCTGAGGACGCCCGGCGTGTAATCCATCGGTCCGCTCAGCATGCGGGTAAATACCAGCTTGGCTTCGTGGTCGACGCTGTTGGGCGGGTTGCTCCAGGCGTTGTACTCCACGCCGCGCGCGCCTTCGCGCGTCATCCAGTTCGGATAGGTGCGGCGCAGGCCGGTATCCTTGACCGGCTCGTGGGTGTCGATGGCGATGCGGTATTTGGCGGCCTCGGTGACCGCTTGTGCGCGTTGGCCAGGTTGAAGCCGAGGCGCGACAGTCCAATGACTTCCTTGCCGTGCCGCTTGACCGCGTAACCGAGCTTGCCGCTGCCATCGACCTGCACTTCGACGTCGATGACCTTGCCGGGCGAGGCCGCGCTGGCGATGACTTGCTGGGCCCAGGCGTTCAGGCTGAGCGTGAATGAAGCGGCCAGGATGGCGGCAATGCGGCGCAGGGTCATCCGATGGCCTCCTTTTCGCCACCGTGATCAGGTAGCGAGACTACATATTGTCGGATCAATCCTGTGAAGATGATACGACCATAAAAAAACCCGCGATCGACGCGGGTTTTTCATGCAACCGGACTGGCTTACTTGGTCTTGGCGGCCGTCGACACGTGGGCGCCGTGGTTATCGGCCTTGACGTCGGTCGCGGTCGTGGTCGTGGTTTCCACGGTGTCCGCCTTCAGCTCGGCCTTGACAGCCTTTGCGTCGGCTTTGGTTTTGGCATCGGCTTTGACGGCTGCCTTGGCATCGGCCTTGCTGACCGATTTGACCAACTTGCCATCGGTTTTCGCACTTGCCTTCAAATCCTTGTTATCGACAAACGCAGCCGCTTTCACATCCTTGGCGTCGGCGCTTGCTTGCGCGGCCGGCGTGGCAGGCGTTGCGGGAGTAGCCGGGGTTTGCGCGAAGGCAGCGGTAGCGAACAGGCCGGCGATCAGGGTAGCGGTAATTTTTTTCATGGTGTGGCTCCTTGGTAGTTTGTTTGTCAGTGCACGTGTCGCATGCTACTGACCCATCAACGGGGGAGCGGCTGAGCCTGTTGACGAACTTAACAATCTCTTACATTCGTGGCATTTGCTTACAAGTAAGGAAACACCCGCTTACCCGACGTTCAGCCCCATTGCCCGCACAATCTCCACCGCCTGGCGCGGGAAGATGGTCGCGCCCGCGAACAGTTTTGCGTTGACGATCAGCAAACTGTCTTCGAAGGACAGGCTCGAGGTAGCTCACGTCTTCGAAGGCGGCGCCGGTGAGTTTGCAGCTACGGTAGGCGCTTGATGACAGCTTGGCGCGGCGCCAGCTGGTGTTGTTCAGGTCCGAGGAGTCGAAGCGCGCGTCGACCAGGTCGGCGGACTCGAAATCGGCATGGCCGGCGCGGCAACGCTGCCAGCGCGTGCGCAACAGGTCGGCGCCGGAAAAATCGCAGTCCTCGAAGACGAGCATGGCGCCGTCCCGCAGCAGGTGTTCGATGCGGGAACGCTCAAGCGTTTCGCCGCTGAGCGCGATGGTGGGGCGGGACATGGGGGGGGCAGCCAATTCAACGTGTCTGGATTTCGGCCGAGCCGTGGACGACGCAGCCGCGATTGACGTTCTCGAGGAAGCGGATCGCCTCCCCCATCAATGCCGACGCGGGCAGCAGCCGGTTCAGTCCCGGCTCGCTGGC
>JANNNC010000037.1:0-37830 GCA_031398335.1 Massilia sp. | reverse complement strand
GAACTTGCGCACCTGAAGGAAAAGCAACACGACAAGGCGTTTTATAAACTGTGCTGCTGGATGGAGCCGCAATACCACCAGTTCGAACTCGATGTGCGCTTGTACCTCACGCATATGGAACACAGCGGCGAGCGGCTGTGGAGCGAGGCTGCCTGATCGGGGGTATGTGGGGCTGTTGCCTGATCCGTTAGTGATCCGTTTCATCCGCGTGGGCGCGGAGAGCCCCCCTACGGGAGACGTTGCGTATCCGGGTTTCGTATGATCTCGCCAGCGGCGTATCTCGTAGAGCGTGTGAAAAAACCGTCAGGGCAAGGCGCATCGGCGGACCGCGAAGACAGTACGCTAGTACGGCGATACGAATGCGACGCAGCGATGGCGATTTTTTCACACGCTCGCAGGGTGGGCTGTCCGAGCCAACGCGGATGAAAGGGATCGCTACCGGATCAAGCAACAGCCCCACGCCTGCGCCCATCCCTGCCCCCGTGCGCCCACACATACAGCGCCGGCAGGATCAACAGCGTCAGCACCGTCGACGACAAAATCCCGCCAATGACCACCGTCGCCAGCGGCCGCTGCACCTCGGCGCCGGTGCTGGTCGCCAGCGCCATCGGCAGGAAGCCCAGCGAGGCCACCAGCGCCGTCATCAAGACCGCGCGCAGCCTGACCTCGGCGCCTTCGCGCATCGCCGCCTCCGGCGCATGCCCCTGCTCGCGCAAGGAGCGCACGAACGAAATCATCACCAGGCCGTTGAGCACCGCGACCCCCGACAGGGCGATGAAGCCGACCGCCGCCGAGATCGACAGCGGCAGGCCGCGCAGCCACAGGGCCAGCACGCCGCCCGTCATCGCGAACGGAATCCCGCTGAAGACCAGCAGCCCATCCTTGACGCTGTTGAACATCAGGTAGAGCAAGGCGAACACCAGCGCCAGCGCCGCCGGGATCACGAGGGCCAGGCGCGCGCTGGCGGCCTGCAGGTTCTCGAACTGCCCGCCCAGGCTCAGCCAGGTTCCGGCCGGCAGCGCTACTTTGGCCAGCGCCGGCTTGAACTCGGCGACGAACGATCCGAGGTCGCGCCCGCGCACGTTGGCGGTGACGACGATGCGGCGCTTGCCGTTCTCGCGGCTGATCTGGTTCGCTTCCGGCACAAAATCCAGGGTCGCAATCTCGGACAGCGGAATGCTGGCGGCGCGGCCCGCCTGCGCGGGCAGGGAAATCGGCAGCCGGCGCAGGCTGTCGATGTTGTTGCGCGGCCCTTCCGGCAGCCTGACGGTGATGGCGAAACGGCGGTCGCCCTCGAACACCATGCCGACCTCGCGCCCGCCCACCAGCGTGCCGAAGGCTTCCTGCACGTCGGCCACGTTCAGGCCGTAGCGCGCGGCCTTGATGCGGTCGACCGCGAGGGTCAGCGCCGGCAGGCCCTCGGTCTGCTCGACCTTGACCTCGGCCGCCCCCGCTATCTTGCCCAGCACCTGGGCGATGCGCTGCGCGGTGGCGCCCATGGCCCCGGGGTCGTCGCCGAACACTTTGACGGCAACGTCGCTGCGCACGCCCGAGATCAGCTCGTTGAAGCGCAACTGGATCGGCTGCGAGAACTCGTAATTGTTCCCCGGGATCCGGTGCGCGGCCTCGGTGATGGCGGCGACCAGTTCGGCATGCGTCCTGCGCGGCGCCGGCCATTGCTGCTCCGGGCGCAGGATGATGTAGCTGTCGGCGGCGTTCGGCGGCATCGGGTCGGTGGCGACTTCGGAGGTGCCCACACGCGCGAACATGCGCTCGATTTCCGGGAACGCCTTCAGGAGCGTGCTTTCGAGGTGCTGCTGCATCTGCACCGATTGCGCCAGGCTGGTGCCCGGGATGCGCATCGTCAGCACCGCCAGGTCGCCCTCGTCCAGGTTGGGCGCGAACTCGGTGCCGAGGCGCGTGGCCAGCAAGCTCGACAACACGATGCACAGCGCGGCAAAAGTGAATGCCACCGGCCGGTTGGCCAGCACCCAGCCCAGCAACGGCCGGTACAGGCCGCGCGCCTTGTGCATCAGCCGGTTCTCGTGCTCGGTCCCTTTGGTCACGAACAGCGCGACGGCGGCCGGCACGAAGGTCACCGACAGGACCATCGCGGCAACCAGCGCCATCACGACCGTGATCGCCATCGGATGGAACATCCTGCCTTCGATGCCCGAGAGCGCGAAGATCGGCAGGTAGACCGTCATGATGATCAGCTGGCCGTACAGGAGCGGCCGGCGTGCCTCGGCCGCCGCGGCGGCGACTTCGATAAAACGCTCTTCGCGCGTGAGCAGCCGGCCCGCTTTGGCCTGGGCCAGGCCGAGGCGGCGGATGCAGTTCTCGACGATGACGACGGCGCCATCGACGATGATGCCGAAATCGAGCGCGCCAAGGCTCATCAGGTTGGCGCTCACCCCGGCCTGCACCATGCCGGTAAATACCATCAGCATGCTCAAGGGGATGACCAGCGCCGTGATCAATGCCGCACGCAGGTTGCCCAGGAAAAGGAAGAGGATCGCGATGACCAGCAAGGCGCCTTCCACCAGGTTATTGCGTACCGTGGCGATCGCCTTGTTCACCAGCACCGAGCGGTCGTAGACCGGCAGCGCCTGCACGCCGGCGGGCAGCGAACGGTTGACTTCTTCGAGCTTCAGGCGCGCCGCTTGCGCGACCGCGCGGCTGTTCTCGCCGATCAGCATGAAGACCGCGCCCAGCACGACTTCGCGGCCGTTCTCGGTGGCCGCGCCCGTGCGCAGCTCGCGTCCGAGTTCGACCTCGGCGACGTCGCGCACCCGGATCGGCGCGCCCTGCACCACGTCCAGCACGATATTGCGGATCTCTTCGAGCGACTTCACCTGGCCGGGCGTACGCACGACGAACTGTTCGCCGCCACGCTCGATATAGCCGGCGCCGGCGTTGGCGTTGTTGCGGTCGATGGCATTGACCAGCGTCGCCAGCGACAGGCCGTGCGCCGACAGTTTTGCCAGGTCGGGCGCCACCTGGTATTCCTTCAGGTAGCCGCCGATGGTATTGACTTCGGTGACCCCGGCCACGCCGCGCAGCTGGGGCGCCACGATCCAGTCCTGGATTTCGCGCAGGTCCATCGGCGTCCAGGCGCTGCCGTCAGGCTTGCGCGCGCCCTCCCTGGTCTCCACCGTCCAGTAAAAGATTTCGCCCAGGCCCGTCGCGGTCGGCCCCATCGACGGCTCGACCCCGGCCGGCAGCCTGGACCTGGCGTCCTGCAGCCGTTCACTCACCAGCTGGCGCGCGAAATAGATATCGGTACCGTCCTCGAACACGACCGTGACCTGGGACAGCCCGTATTTCGAGAGCGAGCGGGTTTGCTCGATGCGCGGCAGGCCGCTCATCACGGTCTCGATCGGGAAAGTGATGCGCTGCTCGACTTCGAGCGGCGAGTAGCCATGCGCGCCCGTGTTGATCTGCACCTGCACGTTGGTGATGTCGGGGACGGCGTCGATCGGCAGGCGCGCGTAGCTGTAGACGCCGGCAGCGGCCAGGCAGGCGACGACGAAGACGACCAGCCAGCGCCGGGCGATGGCAACTTCGATGAGTGTCTGGAACATGGTCCGCCTTCAGTCGTGTTCTGCTTCGGATTTGCCGAGGTCGGCCTTGAGCACGAAGCTGCCGCCCGCCGCATAGGGCGTGCCGGCGGCGAGTCCCTGGATGATCTCGGTGCGTTTGCCGTCCGAGCGCCCGACCGTCACGTCCTGCGCGCGAAAGCCGGCGGCGGTGCGTACGAACACGACATGGTGTTCATGGATGGTCTGGACGGCGTCGCTGGCCACCGTCACCGGGACGCTGGCCGCCTGCCCCAGCAGGTCGACCGAGGCCAGCATGCCGGGCCGCAGGCGCCCTCCGGGGTTCGGCAGCGTGACCCTGGCCGTGGCCATGCGCGTGGCTTCCCCCAGGACCGGACCCACGAAAGAGACCACCCCGTCGAGGTGCTTCGGCTGCGCCGTCACGCTGACCTTGGCCGGCATGCCTGTTGCAACCTGGGCCAGGTTGTCGGCCGGGATGGCCGCTTCGACCCAGACCCGGGACAGGTCGGCCAGCGTCAGCAGCGGCGTGCCCGGGTCGGCCGCTTGCCCCGCCACCGCCGGCTTCTCGACCACGACGCCGTCGAAGGGGGCCAGGATGGCCATGGTGCCCGACATGTCGCCGCTTGCCGCATCGATGCCGAAGGCGCGCAGCCGCTGGCGCGCGGCCTGGACCGCGATTTCCGCTTCCCTCAACGCGCCTTGCGCGGCATCGAGATCCTGGCGCGCCGAGATGCGCTGCTCCCACAGGGTCTTCTCGCGTTCATGCGTGGTGCGCGCCAGCCGCAGGCGCGCCTGCGCCGTGCCGTGGTCCGCGCGCCACTGGGCCACCTCCGGGCTCTGCACGAGCACCAGCACCTGTCCCTTGCGCACGGTGCTGCCGGCCGATACGCGCACCGCCCCCACGATCCCGGCGGCAGGCGCAGCCAGCGCCACGGTGCGCTCGGCATCGAGCTTGATCTGCGCCGGCAGGTGCAGGCGCTCCTGGATCATGGCCGCTTTCGCGGTGTCGAGGGCGATGCCGTTGGTCCTTGCCTGGGCGTCGGTCATCGCGATCGTCTGTCCGGATTCGCCCTGTTCTCCGGCCCCTGCCGCATCCGGGTGGCGGTCGTCGTGGCCGTGGGAGTCGGCATGGCTGTCGTGGCCCTGGCCCTTGGTTACCTGCGGCTGGCGCCACAGCATCAGGGCGGCGAGGATGGCGGCGACCGCGCACATCAGCGCGATCAGTCGTGTCTGTTTCCTGGTCATTGGTTCGATCCCGGATGGGTTGGTCTGTCTTGTACGGTTGCGTGCGCGTCGCCAACGAGGCGTTCGATGTCGCTCCAGGCGCGCCAGGCGCCCAGCGTCGCAGCCGATGCGCGGGCCTGGACCTGGAACAGCGTGCGCTGGGCGTCGAGCACGTCGAGGAAGGAGAACTTGCCGTAATCGAAGCCCTTGAGGGTCAGGGCATGGGCGGTTCTAGCGTTCGGGATGACGTCCTGTTGCAGCGAGAGGGCTTCGCCCCTGGCCAGCGCGTAGCGCGTATGGGTGCTCGTCAACTCCGCCAATACGGCCGTTTCGGCAGCAGCCAGTTCGTCGCGCGCCTGGTCGCTGCGCCGCAGCGCAGCAGTCAGCCTGCCCTGGTTGCGGTCGAACAGCGGCAGCGGCACCGACAGCCCGACCACCGTTTGGCGGCGTCCAGCCTCCTCGTCGCGCTGGCTGCCGATCGACAGCCGCAGGTCCGGCAGACGGGCCGCGCGTTCCACGCCCGCCTGTGCTTCCTGCAGCGCCAGCTGTCCGCGTGCGCGCAGTACCGCGCCGGCCTGGCCGGCTTTCGCCAGCAGCGCTGGCAACGGCGCCGGCTCCGGCAGTTGCGCCGCCTGCCCGGGCGCGAGCACCAGCACATCGGCGCTCTGGCCGATCAGCGCCCCCAGCTTGACCCTGGCAATGGCCAGCTCGGCCGCTGCCTGCCTGAGTTCGGTCGTGGCGTCGGCCGCCGCCAGCCGCGCGCGGGTCTCGTCGATCGGCGAGACTTTTCCGGCGAGGACGCGCCTGGCGGCCACCTCGACGCTCTGGCCGGCCAGCGCGGCCAGCGACTGCGCGAGCGCATGCCGTTCCTGGCCAACCAGCACCGTGGCGTAAGCGGCGATGACGTCGGCCCGCAGGTCGCGCCCACGGGCGGCGAGTTCGCTCTTCGCCAGCGCCGTGGCGCCTTCGGCGAAGGCAACCCGGGCACGCCGCTTGCCGCCCAGCTCGATTGGCTGGGTGATCTGGACGGTCGTGGTCCGGGTGCCGGCCCGCTGGCCCTCGCGCAGGTAGTCCAGCGCGGGGTTCGGATACAGGCCAGCCTGTGCGGCGGCCGCTTCGCCGGCGGCGACTTCGTGGGCGCTTGCGCGCAGCGCCGGCTGCTTGAACGCGAGCGCGATTGCGGTGGGTAAATCGATGGGCGCCGCCGCGGCGCCGCCAGCGAATGCGAAAACGGCGAGTGCAACCAGCGCCGGCAGGCGCCTGGATTGGGTGTGCATGCATACTCCTGATGAACGAATCAAGCGGGCGCAGCATGGGCGAGCCTTCAGGCCCGCCGCGTGAATGCCTGCGCGCTAATTACGCTCGGCAGCCCATTTGGGACGCTCGGGACGGGGTGCCGGAGGGGACGTGAAGAAGGGAGCAAGGGAGGCGATGGCAGAGGCCTGGTGGCCATCGCCGGGCAAGGCAAGGGCCGTCGTCGGCACGCCGGATAGATGCCCGAATACGCAGGCCGGACAATGCGGATCGTCCAGCGCCGATGGCGCATCGCCGGCCTGGAACGCCGGTGCGGCGTTTGCCGTGCCCTCGCCCGTCCCGTGATGGGTCACGCCGGCCGGCGTCGTCACGCAGCACTGGTCCGCCATCGCCAGGGATACCTGGAACGGATAGAGCAGCAGCAAAATGATGAGGACCAGTCGGCGCATCGGATGTCAGGATCGGGAGGAAAGCAGTACAGGAAGCATCATGATACTTGCTGCCGGACGATTCGGCCATGCCGAGCTGCGCCAGGCTGATCCAGCCCAGCCAGCTCACCAAGGTTTCGATAATCGTTGAAATGTCGTATCGATCGCGCTATGATGCTTTCATCGTCACTGGATATCGCATTGGAGCAGGCAGATGGACACCAAAACAGCATTGGCGGCGCTGGCCGCGCTGGCGCAGGAAAGCCGGCTGGCGGTATTTCGCCTGCTGGTCCAGGCTGGCCCGGCCGGCATCGCGGCCAGCAAGATCGCCGAACACCTCGACATCGCGCCCTCCTCGCTTTCGTTCCACCTGAAGGAACTGACCCACGCCGGACTGCTGGCCGCGAAGCAGGACGGGCGCTTCGTCATCTATTCGGCGAACGTCGCCGCGATGAACGGCTTGGTCGGCTTCCTGACCGAGAACTGCTGCGGCGGTGCGCCCTGCGGCGTGGCGTCGGCCGACGCCTGCACAGCGCAGCATCCTGCCTGACCTTTTTCCACGACCCTGTACGCCACCATGAACATCCTGTTTCTCTGCACCGGCAACTCCTGCCGCTCCGTCCTCAGCGAAGGTGTCTTCAATCACCTGGCGCCGGGCGGCATGCGCGCGATCAGCGCCGGCAGCCAGCCGACCGGCTGGCTGCATCCGCGCGCCGTGGCCCTCCTGCACCGCAAAGGCATCTCGACCGAGGGTTATTACAGCAAGTCGTGGGACGCGCTGCCTGTCGTGCCGGATATCGTCGTCACCGTCTGCGCCAGCGCGGCCGGCGAAACCTGCCCTGCCTATCTCGGACCCGTCCTGCGCACGCACTGGGGCCTGGAAGACCCGAGCCACGTCGTCGGCACCGAGGAAGAAATCGAAGCGGCCTTCGAGCGGACCTACGCCATCATCGTGGCGCGCACGCAGGCATTCCTGGCGCTGCCGCTGGACGCATTGAAAGCCGACCGCGCACGCTTCAAGGCCGAACTCGACCGCATCGGCGCGGTGCAGCCATGACGCTGGCCCGGCGCCTGGTGGCCGAGGGGCTCGGCACCGCGCTTCTGCTGGCGGTGGTGGTGGGTTCGGGCATCATGGCCGAGCGCCTGGCCGGCGGCAACGTGGCGATCGCGCTGCTGGCCAACACCATTGCGACCGGCGCCGGACTGGTGGCCCTGATCCTGATGTTCGGCACCCTCTCGGGCGCGCACTTCAATCCGGTGGTGACCCTCTCGGAGGCCTGGCAGAAGAACCTTCCGCCCCGCGAGGTGCTGCCCTACATCGCGGTGCAGGTGGCGGGCGCCTTCGCCGGCGTGGCCGCGGCGCACGGCATGTTCGGCGAAGCGCTGTTCTTCGCATCGACGCACGCGCGCACCGGCGCCTCGCAGTGGTGGAGCGAATTCGTAGCGACCTTCGGCCTGGTCGGCGTGATCATCGGCTGCTCGCGCAGCCGGCCCGCCCTGACGCCATTCGCGGTGGCGGCCTACATCACGGCGGCATACTGGTTCACCGCGTCGACCTCGTTCGCCAACCCGGCCGTGACCCTGGCGCGCAGTGCCAGCGATACCTTCGCCGGCATCCGGCCGGCGGACGCGCCGGGATTCATCCTGGCCCAGCTGGCCGGCGCCGCGGTGGCGACCCTGGTGTTCTGCTGGCTCTATCCGGCGCCGCCGGCGTCGGCAACCGTGGGCGGCACTGTCGCGCCCGGCGACTTCGCCGGCGCGGCTGGTGTCACCAACCCACAATAAAGCGAGTACCTGATGTCTCTGCCCGACCTGCCCAATATCCAGGAACAGTTGCTGGACATGCCCGACATGGCCAAGCTCGCGCCGCAGGGCGACTTGTCTCATCCACCGCGCATCCTGCTGCTCTACGGTTCGCTGCGCGAGCGCTCGTTCAGCCGCTTCCTCACCTTCGAAGCGGCGCGCATCCTGGAACACTTCGGCGCCGAAGTCAAGATCTTCGACCCGATGGAATTGCCGATGGCCGGCAGCGTGCCCGAGACCCATCCCAAGGTGGTCGAGCTGCGCGCACTGTCCCTATGGTCCGAAGGACAGGTCTGGTGCAGCCCGGAGCGCCACGGCGCGGTGACGGCGGTGATGAAGAACCAGATCGACTGGATTCCGCTCGAACAGGGCGCGCTGCGTCCGAGCCAGGGCCGCACGCTGGCCGTGATGCAGGTCTGCGGCGGCTCGCAATCGTTCAACGTGGTCAATACGCTGCGCCTGCTGGGGCGCTGGATGCGCATGTTCACGATCCCGAACCAGTCGTCGGTGCCGATGGCCTACAAGGAGTTCGACGAGGCCGGACGCATGCGCCCGTCCGCCTATTACGACCGGGTGGTCGACGTGATGGAGGAGCTGGTCAAGTTCACGCTGCTCACGCGCGGCCGCGCCGATTACCTCACCGACCGCTACAGCGAGCGCAGCGAACGCGCGCAGAAGGCGATCGACCGGCAGTTGCAGGAAATCTGATGCAAAAGGCGGGTGAGCACAGGACCGCGCAGCGGGCCGGCTACGCCCTGCATTCTTGACCTGGATACAAGCTTCGTTGCCACCTAACAACGATTAAGCCACCCCAGACTATTTCCATACGTAAATATATCGACTTTCCCGGAGCCGGTCGCTACAGTCCCAACCACAGCGTGCGCCATGCATGCGGCCGGCCCCACGGGCTGGCGGACCATGCCGCAAGCGCCGCCCGCGGCACGCCCGACCGAACGAAAGCGATCCATGTTTTTCCCGTCCACTGCCGCCACTTCCTTGCCTGCCTGCGCGGGCGCCCTGCTCCTGTCGCTGGGCGGGGCCGCCTGCGCCGCAACGACGGCGCCGAGCTGGAAGTTTTCCGGCTTCGGCAGCGCCGGCGTCGTCCACAGCGACGAGCGCCAGGGCGACTATGTCGCCTCGATCCTGAAGGGCGATGGCGCCGGCCGCACGGCTGGCTGGAGCCGCCATGTCGACAGCAAACTCGGCGGCCAGGTCGACCTGAAGCTCGATGAGCGCTGGTCGGCCGTGGTGCAGGTCGAGGCCGAGCAGCGCCCCGACTACAGCTACCAGCCGCGCGTGGAATGGGCCAACGTCAAATACCAGGCGACGCCGGAGCTGGCCGTCCGCTTCGGGCGCATCGCCCTGCCGATGTTCATCGCCGCCGACTACCGCAAGGTCGGCTATGCCTACCCCTGGGTGCGCACGCCGGTCGAGGTCTACGGCGTCCTCCCGCTCAGTAACAGCGACGGCGTCGACCTCAGCTGGCACTGGAACGGCGAAGCGCTGCGCAGCACCACGCAAGTGCTGGCCGGCCGCACCGGCATGCCGCTCTACGGCGGCGCGCGCCTGCGCGGAACGCATATCGCCGGCTTGTCGCACACGCTCGAGGGAGGCGCCTTCAGCGCCCGCGCCTCCATCATCACGGCGCGCCTGACGGTCGGCTTGTTTCCCGAGTTGTTCGATGCGCTCGACAGTTTCGGCCCCGAGGGTCGCGACATCACGCGCCGCCTGAAGATCAAGGACAAGCGCGCCACCACCATGAGCGCGAGCCTGAACTACGATCCGGGCCGCTGGTTCGTCATGGGCGAAGCCGGCTACAGCAAGGTCAACGGCTACCTCGGCAGCACGCGCTCGGCCTATGTCAGCAGCGGCTGGCGGCACGGCAACCTGACGCCGTATGCCGGCCTTGCACGGGTCTGGGGCCGCCTGCCGCCAGGCCCCACCACGCTCACGCTGGCCGGCCTGCCGGCGCCGTATGCAGCTGCCGGCGCCGCGCTCAACACGGCGCTGGTGACAATCCTGCGCGCGGTGCCTTCGCAGTCCGCGCTCAGCGCCGGCCTGCGCTGGGACCTCGCCTCGAACGTGGGGCTGAAACTCCAGCACGAGCGCGTCACCACGAGGAGCGGCTCGCGCGGCATGTTCATCAATACGGTGGCTGACTACCGGTCCGGACGCACGGCGCAGGTAAGCAGCGCCGCCCTCGACTTCGTGTTTTGAGGGGCCACGTGAGACTACGAAGTACAAGGCTGCTGGCGGCCGCCCTTCTCGCATGCGCCGCCTGCCTGGCCCAGGCGGGCGAGCTGGTGGTGGTGGTGTCGGCGCGCAGCCCGGTCGACGCGCTGCGTCCCGGACAGGTGGCGGCGATCTTCCTCGGCCAGTCGCCGCGCTTCCCGAACGGCGCGCTCGCCAGCGCGCTCGACCAGCCGATCGGTTCGCCAGAGCGCGACCAGTTCTACCTGCGCGTGGCCGGCAAGACGCCGGCCCTGCTCAAGGCCTATTGGTCGAAGATGGTATTCACCGGCCGCGGCCAGCCGCCGCGCGACCTGGCCGGCAGCGCCGCGGTGCGCAAGGCAGTGGCCGAGGACCCGGGCCTGATCGGCTACATCGACCGCGAGGCGCTCGACCCGAGCGTGCGCGCCGTCTTGCTGGTGCATTGAAAGGACGCGCATGACCACACTTCCCTCCTCCACTGCCCCGCAAACGCGCCGCTCGCGGCTGGCGCGCTGGCTCGGCCAGGGCCTCGACACCCACATTTCGCTGCCGCTGTTCGCCGGCCTGCTCGTCATCGGCCTGTGGATCCTGACGCTGCGCGTGATCGACGCCGACCGCGCCGCGGCCACGGGCGCCATCCATGCGGCCACGCTCGAACGCGTCGAGACCTACGAGGCGCAGATGGCGCGCAGCCTGAACGGCATCGACCAGACCCTGAAAGTGCTGAAGTACGCGGTCGAACTGAATGGCCCCGCCGGCGCCCTGCCGGCGCTGCGCGAACAGGGATTGCTGCCGCCGGCGCTGGTGTTCGTGGTGGCGATCGCCGACGTCGAGGGGCGCATCGTGGCCAGCAATCCGGACGAAGACGCGCACGACATTTCCGGCACCGGCTACTTCCTCTACCACCGCAACAATAACCTCGGCCTGCCGTTCGTGGGCGCCACCGTCGGCGACAGCGTGAAAGCCGAGCCGCACCTGCACTTCACGCGCCGCATCAACGACGCCGCCGGCCGCTTCGCCGGGGTCGCCATCGTCGAAGCCGATCCGTCCTATTTCACCATCGCCTACGAACGCTCGCGCGACGGCGAGCACGGCATGCTGGGACTGGCCGGGCTGGATGGCCTGATGCGCGCGCTGCGGGCAGGCGACAGCGTCAGCTGGGGCCAGCGCATCGAACTGGGCGCGGCCGCCGGCAGCGTCAACCTGCACAAGGGACCGGACGGCGTGGTGCGCTACACCAGCGTGCAGCGCCTGCACGGCTTTCCGCTGGCGATCGTGGTCGGCCTGGCGCAGGAAGAGCAGCTGGCGCCGTTCAACGAAAAGCGCCAGACCTACCTGCTGGCCGCCGCCAGCGCCAGTGCGCTGCTGATGCTGGTGGTGACCATCATCTCGGGCTGGGCTTGGCAACTGGCGCGGGTGCGGCGCCGTGCGCGCCGCGCCCAGGAAACCTATGCCGCCGCCTCCGAGGGCAGCCTGGATGCCTTCTTCGTGCTGCGCACCGTGACCGGACCGGGCGGCGCGGTACTCGACTTCGTGATCGAAGCGACCAACTCGCGCGCCGAAGGCATCATCGGGCTGCCGCGCGCGCAGATTCAGGGCATGCTCCTGTGCGACATGCTGCCGCGCTACCGCGGCAACGGCATCTTCGCCGAGCTCGCGCTCACGGCGCAGGACGGCAAGCCGCGCGAAGGCGAGTGGCAGGCATCCCTGCCCCACGCCGCGGGCCGCTGGCTGCACCGCCAGGTAGTCGCGGTCGAGGACGGCGTGGTCGTGATCGTGCGCGACATCACCGAGCGCAAGCAGGTCGAGGCGCGCATCATCCACATGGCGCACCACGACGAGCTGACCGGTCTGCCGAACCGCAACCTGATGCACGACCGCATCGAGCAAGCCATCCTCAACGCCGCGCGGCACGGCGATGCCGTGGCGCTGGCGTTCGTCGACCTCGACGGCTTCAAGCTGGTCAACGACGGCCTGGGACACAAGGCCGGCGACGAGCTGCTGAAGGTGGTCGGCAAGCGCATGGGCGCCTGCCTGCGCCGCAACGACACGCTGGCGCGCTTCGGCGGCGACGAGTTCGTGATCCTGCTGCCCGACCAAGGCCACGATCCGCAGGCGCTGGCACCGCTGCTGGAAAAGATCCGGCTCGCCGTCACCGAGCAGATCGAGGTCGCCGGCCAGGCGGTGCAGGTCAGCTGCAGCATGGGCGTGGTGATGTACCCGCGCGACGGGGCCGATGCCAGCGCCTTGCTCATGAACGCGGACGCGGCCATGTACCGCGCCAAGGACATGGGCAGCAACAACTTCCAGTTCTATGCGCGCGAGATGAATGCCAGCGTCGAGGACAAGCTGGTGCTGCTCGACGGCCTGCGCCACGCGGTCCAGGCCACCCTCGAGGGCGCCCCCGATAACGGCTTTCGCCTGTTGTACCAGCCGAAGGTCGACCTGCGCACCGGGCGCCTGTTCGGCGTCGAGGCCCTGATCCGCTGGCAGCATCCGGAGCACGGCATGGTGGCGCCGCAGCGCTTCATCGGCCTGGCCGAAGAGAGCGGCCTGATCGTCGAGATCGGCGACTGGGTGGTGCGCGAAGCCTGCCGCCAGGCCCGCGCCTGGGCCGACGCCGGCCTGCCGCCGGTGACGATCTCGGTCAACGTCTCGGCGCGCCAGTTCGAGGAAGCGCGCCTGGTCGAACGCGTCGCCGCCGCCTTGCGCGACACGCGCCTGGCGCCGGAGCTGCTGGAACTGGAAGTGACGGAAAGCCTGATCATGCGCGACCTGCAAAAATCGGTCGCCAAGATGCGCGAACTCGAAGCGATGGGCGTGTCGCTCTCGATCGACGACTTCGGCACCGGTTACTCGAGCCTGTCGTCATTGAAGACCTTCCCGATCAGCCGCCTGAAGATCGACAAGAGTTTCGTCAGCGAACTGGCCGACAACCCGGACGACCAGGCGATCGCCATGGCCGTGATCTCGCTCGGCCACAAGCTCAATTTGCGCGTGATCGCCGAGGGCGTCGAGACCGAGCAGCAGCGTGCGTTCCTGCGCGCGAACGAGTGCGACGAGATGCAGGGTTATCTGTTCAGCCGGCCGGTGGGGTCCGATGAGATCGTGGACATGCTCGAAGCGTATGCGCTGGAATTGGAGACGGCGTAGGGTGGGCGCCCCGTGCCCCCCTACAAACCTTGCAAGCGGCGCACCAGCGCCTCGGCATCCGCATCGACCTGCATCAGCCCCGCATGCCCCTCGCGCACGAAGCCCTCTTCCACCTGGTGCTTCACGAAGCCCATCAGGCCATCGTAAAACCCATCGACATTGAGCAAGCCGATCGGCTTGGCGTGGATCCCGAGCTGGGACCAGGTCACCATCTCGAACAGTTCTTCCAGCGTGCCGAAGCCGCCGGGCATGGCGATGAAGCCTTCCGACAGTTCGGCCATCATGGCTTTACGCTCGTGCATGTCCTTCACCACGAACAGCCGCGTCAGGCCGGCGTGCCCGACCTCGCGCTCGACCAGGGCGCGCGGGATGACGCCGGAGGCTTCGCCGCCGAGGCGCAGCACCTCGTCGGCGATCACGCCCATCAGGCCGACCTTGCCGCCGCCGTAGACCAGGGCGATGTTGTGTTCGACCAGTACGCGCGCCAGCTCGCGGGCGGCGTCGGCATACAGGGGCTTGGCGCCATTCGCGGCGCCGCAGTAGACGGCTATCGATTTCATACGGGTTCCAAAAATAGTTGGGCGCCTGCCAAAACCGCCCAGGGCAAAGCGCACCGTCGAAGACCGTACGATAGAACGGCGAGACGGTGCAACGCCGCCATGGGCGGTTTTATCAGGCGCTCGGGTCGCGGCCTTCGTCTGGTAATTTTTTTAAGTACTCTTCCGACAGCTTCTCGAACAACAGGCTCGTATCGCCACGCAGGTACGGGCCCAGCATCGACAGCACCTGGTAGCAGCCGCGCGCAAGCGCGTCGGCAATGGCCTGCTGCTCGCTGTACTTGCGCGGGTTGCGCACGTATTCGTAGGACAGCCAGTAGGTGGCGACGACGACCATGTTGGTCGCCATCGCGCCGATCTGCTGGTCGCTCGCTTCCAGCGAATTTTCGCTGCGCAGGTCTTCGCACAGCTGGCGCGCGACCTTGATCTTGTGGGCGAGGATGGCCTTGAAATGCAGTTCGAGCTTGCGGTTGCGCGACAGCAGGTCGTTCAGGTCGCGGTAGAAGAAGCGGTAGCGCCAGATCAGTTCGAACATCAGGTGCAGGTAGAGCCAGACGTCTTCCATGTTCGAGCGCCGTCCCGCCGGCACCGTCAGGATGCGCTCGATCTCGGCCTCGAACTGTACGAAGATCGAATTGACGATGTCGTCCTTGTTGCGGAAATGGTAGTACAGGTTGCCGGGCGAGATATTCATCTCCTCGGCAATGACGGTCGTCGTGATGTTCGGCTCGCCGAACTCGTTGAACAGCCTGAGCGAGAGCTCGAGGATGCGTTCACGGGTACGGCGTGGAGCTTTCTGTAGCATGGATGGCGGTCTGTTTGGTGTCACGCGCAAGCATATCATCGAACGGCCTGCCCACGGCAGTGGGCCGGCGCTCTTGCGTCAAGGACTGCGCGTCAAGGCGTGCGGGTCAATCGGCGGCGCCGGGTTTGGCCGGCGTGCGTTTCGCGGCGGGCCGTTTGGCAGCGGGCTTGGTCGCGGCGGCCCTGGCGGCCGGCGCCGTCTTTGCAGCCGCCTGGCGCCGCTGTTCGCCCGTCAGCTCGGCGAGCATGCGTTCGAGCTCGTCGATGCGGTGGTTCAGCGCTTCCATCTCGCTGCGCGCGGGCACGCCGATGGTGGCCAGCGCACGCGCCACGCGCTCCTCGAACACCTGCTCGAGTTTGCCCCAGCTGCTCGAGGCGCGGCGGCTGGAGCGCTCGGCCTTGCGCGCCACGGTGTCGGTCGCATCCTCGACCTGGCGCGCGCGCTTTTGCAGCTCGCTGCCGTCGCGCACCAGGCGCGTGAATTCGCGCCCGCCCGCCTGCTGGGCCTTGGCGAACGCGCCCAGGCCCGCCTGCCAGATCTGCTGGGCCGAGTTGCGCACCGCGCGCGAAAGCTCCTCTTCTTCCTGCTCGAGTTCCTTGATATTCTTTGTCATCGCTTCCTCATGCGTTTCCATCATTGTAGGTCCGCGCGGCAGAACCTGCATCCCCGGCGGCGCGCGCGTGCTGCACGGCGAAGGCTTCGTGCAGCAGCGCCAGCAGGCGCTCGCCGCGCCAGGGTTTCGGATGGAAGGCGTCCGCGTCGCCACTGGCCAGGGCCGCGGCGATTGCCGGATCGTCCGCCGCGCCGGAGAGCAGGATCCGGAAGGTCGCCGGCGCCAGGCGCCGTGCCTGCGCCAGCAATGCGGCGCCGTTCATGCCCGGCATCAGGTGGTCGCTGACGATGACGCCGGCCGCTTCGCGCGCCAGCAGCGCCAGCGCCCCGGCGCCGGAGGCGGCGCTTACCACGCGCCAGCCCTGGCCCTGCACGGCCTCCATCAGCAGCTCCAGCATGAAGGCATCGTCGTCGACCAGCAGCAGCACCGGCGTCTCGTCGCGCACGCTCTCCGTGTGGAGCTCGAGCGCCCCCAGCTCCTCCATCACGGTATCGAGCACGCCGCCATTGCAGCCCAGCGCCACGTGGCCGACGCCGCCCAACGCAATGTTGCGCGCGCCTTCCAGCACACTCGAGGTCTGGGGCGAGACGATGTTGTCGTGGTGGCTGAAGATCGAGGTGACCAGGGCGCGCCGCGCCGCATCCTCGCCTCGGCCCAGTTGGCACAGCCAGTCGCAGGCCGCGCCTCCCGGGCGCCGCATCTGGGCGGCGTTGGCGCCCAGGCCGAAGCTGGCCAGGCCGGTGCCGTGGTGCGGCGTGCCGAGCGTGACGAGGCGCGCCACGCGGCTGCTTCCGTGCACCCGCATCCAGGCGCGCGCGACCAGCCCGCCCATGCTGTGGGCGACGATGGCGACCTGCGGCGCGCCGGTCGCCGCGCACAGGTCTTCCACGGTGCGCTGCATCAGCGGCACGTAGTCGTCGATCGCCCCATCCACCGGTTCCAGGTCGATGCTCGCGTGGCTGATGAAGTTGCGCTCCAGGCGCGGGATCAGATAACTCCAATAGCCGCTGTTGCAGCCGTAGCCATGCACCAGCAGCACGGGGACGGCCTTCGATTCGGGATGGATGCTGCGGCCGGCCACGCCACGCGGCATGAACCAGGAACTGCTCAACATGCTGGACCTGAATTCCTCGCCCAGCAGGCGCAGGCGTCCACGCAGGCCAAGGCGGTATTCGGGCGGCGTCGGGCTGGCGTAGCAGGCGCTGAGGACAAAATTGTTCATGTTGATCGCCAGGCGCACCAGCACCACGCACGCCAGGCCCAGCGCGACTGCCGCCCAGGGCGCGGCGCCGAACCAGCGCCAGCTGCCGAAGGCGATGGCGGCAGCACCCGTGGCCTGCGCCACCAGCAGCCAGCGCAGCATGCGGCGCGCGCTCATGCTCATGCCACGCCCCTCGGCGCAGCCTGGCCGCTCAGGCTGGCGGCGAGCGCACTCGCCAGGCGCGCCGTGATGCCGTAGATCGACAGCTGCGGATTGGCGCCGATCGAGGTCGGGAACAGCGAGCCGTCGTGCACCGACAGGTTGATCAGCCCCCGGTAGCGGCCATCCGGCGCCACCACGCCGCGCCGTTCGTCCGCGTCCATGGTGCAGCCGCCCATCACGTGGGCCGAGGCCACGCGCGTCATGTGCAGCTGCTGCGGCAGCGCCGCGATCTCCCGCTTCGCCTCAAGCCAGGACGTATAGCGGCGCGCCGTTTCGTGCGCCGGCTGCACGGCGGATGCGCCGGCGGCGAACTGGATCTCGGCCATGGTGAGCAAGGCGCGGCGCGCGCCGTCCCACAGAAAACCATTGAGCGGATAGTCGAGCACCCCGGCGCCGTCTTTTAACTGGACAGCGCCGCCCTGCGACTGGTCGTGGAAGCCGTCGCGCAGGAGCGCCAGCATGCCCTGGATGTGCGGGAACTGGCGCATGATCTCGGCATGCCCCTGCCCGAAGCCATTGAGGGTCGTCGACAGCAGCACCGGATGCAGCGGCGGCGCTTCGAGCTTGTAGCCGATGGCGCCGTCGATCGGGGCGGCCTGCAGGAAGTGGTCCGAGTAGACCGTCTGCGGTGCGCCGGCCCAGGCGTCGACGCGCTGCGGGAAGATGCCGGCCGAGATCAGCGTCGGGTGCAGGAAGGTGCGCTTGCCGAGCAGGCCGTAGGGGTCCGGGGCGCCGGAGCGCAGCAGGAGGGCCGGCGAATTGATGGCGCCGCCGGACACGACGAAGTGCTTCGCGCGCAGGCGCAGCACGTGTCCGTTTGGGGTAACGCCGTCGGCGCCCAGCGCCGTGCACAGCAACTCGTCGGCACGCTCGCCGCGCAGGATGAAGCGCTCGGCGCGGGCGCGCGTGACGAGGGTTGCGCCATGATCGAGCGCGGACGGAATGGTGGTGACCAGCATCGACTGCTTGGCATTCGTCGGGCAGCCCATGCCGCAGTAGCCCAGGTTCCAGCAGCCCTTGACGTTGCGCCGGATGAAGCTTGAAGCGATGCCGAGTTTGTCGAGGCCGCGTTTCAGGAGGTCGTTGTTTTCGTTCGGCGGCGCCTGCCAGTCGCTCACGTGCAGGCGCGCTTCCATCATCGCGAACCAGGGGGCCAGGCTCGTCTCGTTGTAATCGAGGAGGCCAAAGCGCTCGCGCCAGTAATCCAGCGTCGGCGCGGGCGTGCGAAAGCTCGAGGTCCAGTTGACGGTGGTGGAGCCGCCGACGGTGCGGCCCTGCAGGATCTTGACGCCCTTGTCGAGCGTCTGGCGCGCGGCCGATTCCTGGTACAGCGACGGGTAGGCGTCGGCCTCGCGCATTTTAAAATCGGAAGACGAACGCAGCGCGCCCTCTTCCACGATCAGGACCTTCAGCCCCGCCAGCGCCAGGATCTCGGCCGTCACGCCGCCGCCGGCACCGCTGCCGACGATGACGACGTCGGCCTCCAGGGTACGGTCGGCGGCGAGCGCGGCGGCGTCGACGATGTTCCAGCCGCGTGCGCGGCCCAGCAGGATCGGGTCGGGAATGCTGCCGGCACCGGGCGCCAGGGGAATCGCTTTGTTGGTCATGTCAGGACAATTCCTTCATCGGGCCGGGATAGCCGATCGCGTGCCAGCTGGCCGGCTGCGCATACCAGGCGCCGAGCGACAGGTCGTGCAGCGCGCCGTAGGCGGTGCGCAACAGGGCGAAACGGTGCAGGCGCCATTCCTGCAGAAAAGCGCTGACTTCGGCTTCCTGCGCATGCGCCCAGCCACTCGCGACGCCGGTCAGCAGGCGCCGCGCGGGCGCCAGCGCCAGCAGGCCAAACAGGTCCTGGACTTCCTTCTGCACCGCCAGCGGCAGGTTCGAGATCGCGAGGTGCACGCCCTCGACCGTGCCGGCAACGGCCGTTTTGCGTGCGGCCGCATCTGCCGGCAAGGCGCCCGCCAGCATGGCCGGGACGATCGCGTGCAGTGCGGCGCGCGCTTCACCGTCGAGCACGAAGCGCTGCGCGGCCGGCGGATGGACGGCGCGGTAGATGCCGCCGCCCGCGGCCAGCACGAGCGCGCCCAGCACGCCGGTTTTCAGGAAGGATCTGCGCTGCGTCGCCATCTGGACTTTGCTCTCGTTGTTATAACGATAGTGTACGACAGGCTGTTGCCATCGAAGCGGGATCGGACTGGAGGACATCGTCGGAATAAGGGCAGTTCGCTGCCACATGCAAATAAGCTTTGCAAGAAGTGCCGAATATGCAAATTTTGTTTGCATCGCGCGACGCACTTCCGAACACGCTCTTCTCAAGTGTGCGCCGGGCTTGTACCATGGAAGCATTCCGCTCGACTTCGAAAGCCCCTCATGATCCGCACTCTTCTCTCCCGCGCTGCCCTCCTGGCCGCCTTCGCCGCTTGCGCCCTTCCCGCCCAGGCCGCCAGCACCGCCACGTCCTCCGCCTCCAGCGCGGGCTCGGCCTCGTCCGGCAGCGTCTCCGATTCGATCGGCGGCTCGAGCAACAGCTCGGGTGGCGACGAGCGCGTGGCCGCCGGCCAGTACCGCGTGATCGACATCGCCGCCGCGCCGGCCAAGCCGGGCACGACGCGCATGACCCTGCGCGCGGTCGCCGCCGATGGCGTGCGTGAGTTCTATCTCGACGTGCCGCAGCGCGCCCTGGCCAAACGCGAGGTCAAAACGGGCGAACTGGTGCAGGTCAACGCGCGCGAATACGGCTACGAATTCGCCCACGCCGACAGCAAGCAAGCCTTCTTCCTCGCGCTGGAAGACAACTGGTACCGCGAACTGGGCTCGCAAAAAGTCGCGATCTGATGGCTGACCGGCTGCGGCCGCGCGCGCTCGCCGCCGCCCTGGCCTTGTCTGCCGGCGGCAGCGCCTGGGCCGGCCTCCCGGCCTTCTGCGAACGCACCAACGAGATCACCGCGGCCGACCAGGACCGCGTGCTGCGCTTCGCCGGCGTCGTGCGGCGCGAGCTCGAAGCTTCGGGCAGCCGCGTTGCCCTGGTCTCGCGCGCCGGCACGGACCTGAGCCGCTTCGGCCTGCTGTACTCGCACGCCGGCATCGCTTTGCGGGACAACCCCGCCAGCCCCTGGGCCGTGCGCCAGCTCTACTACGCCTGCGACGAATCGCGCCCGCGCCTGTTCGACCAGGGCGTCGCCGGCTTCGCGCTCGGCGCGGAAACGCCGACCCGCGGCCACATGTCGCTGGTGTTCCTGCCGGACGCGGACGGCGCGCTGGAAAAAACCGCGCTCGACAAACCGCTCGCCCTGTCCCTGTTGGCCGGCAAGTACAGCGCGAACGCCTATGCCTTCGGCACGCGCTACCAGAACTGCAACCAGTGGGTGGCCGAGATATTGGCCAGCGCCTGGGGACGGCTCGACGGCCTCGATGGCGCGCGCGCACAGGCGCAGGCCTGGCTGCGGGCACAGGATTACGCTGCCGGTCCCGTCAAGGTAGCTTCGCACGCGATGATGTTCGCCGGCCAGTTCGTGCCGCTCCTGCACATGAACGACCATCCGGTCGAGGACATCCACGCGCTGGCCTTGCAGGTCAGCGTGCCGGAGTCGATCGAGGCGTTTGTGCAGCGCCAGGCGCCGGGCGCGCGGCGCGTGGAGATGTGTCATGACAAGGAGCGCATTGTCGTACGGCGCGGGTGGGAGCCGATCGGGGCGGCGTGTGCGCCCAAGGACGGTGACGAAGTGATTGCGCTGGGGCCTTAGCCGAGCGCGCCATACAGTGCGTGGCTCCCGATAAAAATTCAAAGAGAAACGACATGACGCCAACTGAACCCAAGCATATTTTCGACACCGCCATCGCCCTGGCCCCAAACCACGAAGGCCATTACACCGGTCACACGCATCCCGCCTACGGCAACATGGTCGGCCCATTCGGCGGCGTCATCGGCGCCGCTTTACTGAATGGAATCATGCAGCACCCGCAACGCCTGGGCGACCCGCTCTCGCTGACCTCTCGCTGGCGGCGATCTGCGACGCGTTTTTCCCGCGCATTTTCGTGCGCCGGCCGAAATGGGTGGCCATCGGCACTGTCGCGCTGACGACCTACTTTTATGCCGACGCCGAACAGCTGGCCGCGCAGGGCAGCGCGCCGGTGCTGGGCCTGGCGCGGGCGCTGAATTTCAGGAAGGGTTTTTTCGACCAGACCGCCGAGCTCTGGAGCGAGGCGGGCGAACTGCTGGCGACGACGCACCAGGTGGTGTACTTCAAGGAATAACTCGGGCGCACCGGGCCCGCGTACCGGGAAAGAGCGACGAGGGAGATATCAGGCTAACACGCTGGCACCTCGATTCCGCGTTTCACCGCAATTAAAAACTGATTGTGCTCACCGGAAAGTAAATACCCGGTGCAATGCTTCGTAGCCGCTATAGTCCGCCGGCAAGACTGCCCCACGGCGGCTTGCCTTATTTCTGCCGCATCGCATAAACCTGTGCGAGTAGACGCGGAAAGACAGCGAATCACTACGAAAGCATGACATGATTAACATTAAAAAATATACCAAGCTGCTGATTGGCTCAGCCGGTTTTCTGGCGGCAGCGCTGCTGGCCGGCTGCGGCAGCGGCGACCAGGGACGCGATCCAATTCTCGGCGTACCCGCCGCCACACTCGACAGCATCGCGCTCACGCCGGCGACGGCCTCGGTTGCCATCGGCGCCAGGCAGCAGTTCACGGCGACGGCGTCGTACACCGATGGTTCGGCACGCGAAGTCAGCGCCAGCGCGGCGTGGACCTCGGCCACTGTCACGGTGGGCACGGTCAACGCTGCCGGCCTGGCGACCGGCGTGCGCGCCGGGACCACGATCATCACCGCAGCCTTCCAAGGCAAAAGCGCGACCGCCAGCTTGACCGTCCAGCCGGCTTCGGTGGTCTCGCTGGCGCTCACGCCGGCGTTGACCAGCTTCCAGGTCGGCGCCAGCCGGCAGCTGGCCGCGACCGCGACCTATTCAGACGGCACGGTGGCCGATGTCACGGCCAACACTGCCTTCGTATCGGCCACGCCGGCCGCCGTAACCGTCGGTACGGGCGGCCTGATGACGGCCATCGCCTCCGGCACCTCGGCCCTGAGCGCCAGCTTCGGCGGCAAGAGCGCCGGCGCGCAGGCAAGCGTCACGGGGGCGACCGTGGCAAACATCCTGGTCACGCCGGCGAACGCCAGCGTCGCGGTGGGCGGCATGCAGCAATATATTGCGGTGGCCACCTACTCGGACAACTCGACCGCCATCGTCACGCGCAGCGCTGCCTGGACCTCCGGCTCGAACGCGATTGCCACGGTCACGAATACCGGCGTCGCCACCGGCGCCGCGGCGGGCGGCACCACGGTCGACGCTGCCCTCGGCGGCCAATCGGGCAGCGCCAACCTCACGGTCACCGCCCTGCCGGCGACTCCGCTGGTCCCACCGGTGGCCGTCGTCAACCTGCGCAGTGCGGCGAACTTCGCTGTCCTGGCCGGTACCGCGCTGACCAACAATTCCGGCGGCACCACCCTGATCACGGGCGACGTCGGCTCGCCGTCGCAAACCACCGACCCGACGCTGGCCCCGGGTTACACCAACTACAAGTCCGGCGCGATCCTGGACACTGCCCTGGCTGACCTGCAAACCGCCATCACCGACGCCAACAGCCGCAATTGCGACGTCAACTTCGCCGGCGACGTCGACCTCGGCGGCCTTGCCTTGCCGCCTGGCGTGTACTGCTACGCCGGCGCCATCAGCGTGACCGGCACCCTGACGCTCAGCGGCCCCGGCGTGTACATCTTCCGAACCGCACTGACGCTGAATACGACTGCCAACTCGACCGTGGCGCTGACCAATGGCGCCACCGCCGCCAACGTCAGCTGGGTGCCGACCGGCGCGACGACCATGGGCGCGAACAGCGTCTTCAAGGGCACCGTGCTGGGCCAATCGGCTGCCATTACCGTGGGCGACAACACGACGCTGCTGAACGGCCGCGTGCTGTCCGGCGCCGCCGTTACCCTGCGCAACAACCAGATCACCAAATAAGAATGCCATTCATGAACACCACCTGCAAATTCAACCTGGCCATGCTGGCCGCATGCGCCGCCATGCTGGCGCAGCCGGCGCTTGCCGCCGGCCAGGCCGGCGACAGCTTCGTCAATCCGGACTGGGCCAACAGCGCCTGGTACCTCGGCGGCTCGCTGGGCCAGTCGCGTGCGGCCATCGACGAGCCGCGCATCGTGCGCAGCCTGAGCGCCAACGGCGCCACGCTGACCGGCTTCGATACCGACGAACGCGAACTGGGTTTCAAACTGTTCGTCGGCAAACAACTGAATCCGTATTTTTCGGTGGAAGCCGGCTACTTTGACCTGGGCAAATTCGGCGTGTCGGCCATCACTTCGGGCAACGGCAGCTTCCGCGGCGAAGCAGGCTTTCGCGGCGTGAACCTGGATCTGGTCGGGCAACTGCCGGTGACAGAGCGCCTGTCGCTGCTGGGACGCGCCGGCATGCAGTACGCGCACACCCGCACCAGCTTCAGCGGCAACCGGCTTGCCGCGGTGACGAATCCGAACGCCAGCGAGAAAAAACTGGGGGCCAAGGTCGGCCTGGGCCTGGAGTACAAGCTCAGCGAGGCGCTGGCCCTGCGCGGCGAAGTCGAGCGTTATCGCCTGAACGATGCCGTGGGCAACCGCGGCGAGGTCGATCTGCTCTCGCTCAGCCTGGTCTACAAGCTGGGCCGGCCGCCAGCGCGCGCCCATGTCGCGCCGACGGAGCCTGTGGCCGTGACGGAAGCGCCGGTCGCCGTTGCTGCTATGGCGCCGCCTGCACCGCAACCGGTATCGGAAAAAGTGTCGTTCGCCGCCGAAGCCTTGTTCGATTTCGACAAGGCGGTCGTCAAGCCTGAGGGCAAAGCGGCCCTGGACAACCTGATGGCCAAGCTGCAGGGGATGGACACGGAAGTGATGATCGCCGTCGGCCATACCGATTCGGTCGGCTCGGACGCCCACAACGACAAGCTCTCGCTGCGCCGTGCCGACGCGGTCAAGGCTTACCTGGTGTCCAGGGGGCTGGATCAGGCGCGCCTGTACACCGAAGGCAAAGGCGAATCGCAGCCGCTGGCGCCGAACACCAGCGCAGAAGGCCGGGCCAGGAACCGCCGTGTGACCATCGAAGTGGTCGGCACGCGCAGCGTCACGCGCTAAACCTGCCTTTGAAGTCTCAGCCACTGCGGCATTGCGCCGCAGTGGCTTTTTTTATTCCTGGCGCGATCAGCGCTTCAAGATCTGCCGCGCGATCCCACGCAAGATATTCACTTCCTCGGTCTCCAGCTGCGCCCGTGAAAACAGCCGCTTCAGGCGTGGCATCAGCTTCTTCGGATTGTCCGCATTCAAAAAACCGATCGACACCAGCGCTTCTTCGAGGTGCGCATACATACCCTCGATCTGGGTCACGCTGGCCGCGTCGCCATGAAAACCGATCGGCGTCTCAAGCACGTCATCGCCGATGGCCGCCATCCGGCATTCGTAGGCCAGCACCTGCGCCGCCTGCGACAGGTTGAGCGATGAATACGCCGGATTGGCCGGAATATTGATCAAGACATTGCACTTCTCGACGATCTCGTTCGGCAGCCCGACCCGTTCGTTGCCAAGGATGAGGGCGGCGCTCACCTCGCCCTGCCCCGCCGCGTGGCCTGCAAAGGCGCGCGGCGTCCACACCGGCGGCGAGAATTCGCGCAACCTGGCCGAGACGGCGGCGGCGAAATTGCAGCCCTCCAAAGCTTCGCCAATGGTGGCGACGATGCGCGCGCCCTGCAGGACGTCGATCGCGCCGCTGGCAAAAGCAACCGCTTCGGGGTCATTCAGCGGGTCGGCGCAGCGCGGGGCGACCAGCACGAGTTCCGTAAAACCCATGGTCTTCATGGCACGGGCAACCGAGCCGATGTTGCCGGCGCGGCTGGTTTCGACAAGGACGAAACGCAGGCCATGAGGCAGGCGGTGAAAAAGAGACGTGTCGGAATTGAGCGGGTTCATTTAAAATAGCGCTAACGCGCGGCGACGAGCAGTTGAATTTCTGGCATCAAGGGCCGGGATTTTAACGGGTTCGGCGCCGCTTTGCTCTTTAATTCGGCTTCAAGCCGTCAACTTATACTCGATCGTCCGCGGCGCTTCATGCGCGGTGGGCGTCAGCGTTTTTTCAGGGAAAAGATCACATGCATCCAATGCTCAATACGGCCATCAAGGCCGCGCGCCGCGCCGCTACCGTCATCAATCGTGCCTCGTTTGACCTCGACCGCATCGTGGTCTCTGAAAAACAACACAACGATTTCGTGACCGATGTCGACCAGGCGTCGGAGCAAGCGATCGTCGAGACCCTGTTGAAAGCTTACCCTGACCACGCCATCCTGGCCGAAGAGTCGGGCCCGTCGCGCAACCTGAACGACGACAGCGAGTTTGTCTGGATTATCGACCCGCTCGACGGCACCACCAATTTCCTGCACGGCTATCCTAACTATTGCATCTCGATCGCGCTCCAGCACCGCGGCGTGATCACCCAGGCCGTCGTCTACGACCCGGTCCGCAATGACTTGTTCACCGCCACCAAGGGCGCCGGTTCCTACCTGAACGACAAGCGCATCCGCGTCAAGAACCACGACCGCATCGGCAAGGCCCTGCTGGCCTCGGGCCACGGCAGCGACCCGCGCGCGCTGGCCGAATACCTGCGCATGTATGAAGTCGTCGCTTCGCGCTGCCATGGCGTGCGCAGCAGCGGTTCGGCGGCGCTGGAACTGGCCAACGTGGCTTCCGGCCGCGTCGACGGCTACTTCGAAAAGGGCCTGAAAATCTGGGACATCGCCGCCGGTTCGCTGCTGGTGACCGAAGCGGGCGGCATCGTCGGCGAGTTCAACGGCGAGTCGTCTTACCTGAACAAGGGCGACATCATCGCCGCCGGCCCGAAGGTATTTGCACAGATGATCCCGCTGATGGTCCCTTTCGCGTAAAATAGATGTTTATTCCCCGCCGTGACGCAGTGCACACGGCGGCGGCCAGCTCTCAGAATTTCCACTGCGCAACACAATCACTATAATGCTTCCGGCTCGACGGGGCGCCTTCAACAAGGCCTGCTCCCGAGCCGCGCACCCTATCCGATCCTGGCGCCGCTTGCGCCGGCGGCGGAATCAACCTTACCAGAAGAAATCAATGACATTTGCTACCCTCGGCTTGTCCGATGCTATCGTTCGTGCCGTCACCGAACAAGGCTACACTGTTCCGACCCCGATCCAGGCACAGGCCATTCCGGCCGTGCTCGGCGGCGGTGACCTGCTCGCCGGCGCCCAGACCGGTACCGGCAAGACCGCCGGCTTTACCCTGCCGCTGCTGCAACGCCTGTCGACCGACGCCGTCGGCGCGGCCTTGACGAGCAAGAGCTCGCCGCGCCGCATCCGCGCCCTGGTCCTGACCCCGACCCGCGAACTGGCGGCCCAGGTCGAGGAAAGCGTGCGCCTGTACGGCAAGTACACGAACATGAACTCGGCCGTGATTTTCGGCGGCGTCGGCATCAACCCGCAGATCAAGCTGCTCAAGCAAGGCGTCGACGTCCTCGTCGCCACGCCGGGCCGCCTGCTCGACCACGTCGGCCAGCGTACCGTCGACCTGTCGAAAGTGGAGATCCTGATCCTGGACGAAGCCGACCGGATGCTCGACATGGGCTTCATCCACGACATCAAGAAAGTGCTGGCGGTACTGCCGGCCAAGCGCCAGAACCTGCTGTTCTCGGCCACGTTCTCGGACGAGATCAAGGCCCTGGCCGACAAGCTGCTGAACAACCCGGCCTCGATCGAAGTCGCACGCCGCAACTCGACCGTGGAAGTGATCTCGCAAAAGATCCACCCGGTCGACCGCGACAAGAAGCACCCGATGCTGTCGCACCTGATCAAGGAAAACGACTGGAGCCAGGTGTTGGTGTTTACGCGCACCAAGCATGGCGCGAACAAGTTGGTGGAACAACTCGGCAAGGACGGCATCGGTGCGATGGCGATCCACGGCAACAAGAGCCAGACCGCGCGCACCAAGGCGCTGTCCGAGTTCAAGGAAGGCAGCCTGCAGGTGCTGGTGGCGACCGACATCGCCGCGCGCGGTATCGACATCGACCAGCTGCCGCACGTGGTCAACTATGACTTGCCGAACGTGCCGGAAGACTACGTCCACCGCATCGGCCGTACCGGCCGCGCCGGCGCCACCGGCGAAGCCGTGTCGCTGGTCTGCGTCGACGAGCACGACATGCTGAAAGACATCGAGAAGCTGATCAAGCAGACGCTGCCGCGTCAAGTGATCCCGGGCTTCGAGCCGGACATGAATGCCAAGGCCCAGCCGATCCAGCTGCGCAGCGGCGCACCCGGCCATGGCGGCCGTAGCCGTTCGGGCGGTGGTGGTGGCGGCGCAGGCCGTGGCCAGGGCCAGCCGCGCAGCGCGGCGCCTGCGGGCGGCGGTGCGCGTCCGGCCGGCAACGGCGGTGGCCGTCCGGCTGCTGGCGGTGGTGGTGGCGGCAACCGTGGCGGCAATGCCGGCGGCGCCCCGCGCAGCGCATCGGCACCGCGCACGGGAGGCCGTGGACGTTAAGCAGTAATCGCTCGTGATATCCAGACAGCCCGGCATGCCGGGCTGTTTTTCGTCAGGGTGGGCACGGGTGACCACCCTACGGCCGCACGATTGGGCAGGGTCAGCGCGGTCGCCAACGCAATGCTACGATAGCGGGCTGTCAACATGCGAGACCGCCATGCCCAAATTCGCCGCCAACCTGAGCACGATGTTCACCGAGCTCAGCTTCCTCGAGCGCTTCGCCGCGGCGCGCGAGGCTGGGTTCGATGCCGTCGAATTCCAGTTTCCCTACACCTGCGAGCCGGAATGGATAGCCGGGCGCCTGGCCCGCTACAACCTCGAACTGGTGCTGCACAATTTCCCGGCGGGCGACTGGCCGGGGGGCGATCGCGGCATGGCCTGCGATCCGCGCCGCATCACCGAATTCCAGGACAGCGTCGAACTGGCCCTCGATTACGCCGACGAACTCGGAGTGAAACAATTGCACTGCATGGCCGGCATCCTGCCGCCGCACGTGCCGCGCGAGCGCGCCCATGCCACCTATGTCGCCAACCTGCGCTTCGCTGCCGCCGCCCTGAAGGAAAAAGGCTTGCGCCTGCTGATCGAGCCGATCAACGATCGCGACGTGCCGGGCTATTTCCTCACCGGGTCGCGCCAGGCAGCCAGCGTGATTCGCGAGTGCGCCGTCGACAACCTGTTCCTGCAATTCGACATCTACCACGCGCAGCGCATGGAGGGCGACCTGGCCAATACCATGCGCGAGCTGCTGCCGCTGATCCGCCACATCCAGCTGGCCGACGTACCGGGCCGGCACGAACCGGGCACTGGCGAGATCAATTTCCCCTATTTGTTCGGCCTGTTGGATGAGCTCGGCTATGAGGGCTGGGTCGGCTGCGAGTACACGCCGAAAGCCGGCACGCTCGAAGGTCTCGGCTGGCGCGGCGCGCCCCTGCACGTGCCGGCACAACATATCTAGACAAGGATCGCCGGCTGCGGCAGCATTGTTCACTTATTCATCAGGAGAACATCATGATCCAGGGACTGCGTACCGTCATCTATCCGGTCACGCCACTGCTTGAAGCAACCGGGTGGTACCGCCGCGTGCTGGAAAAGGCGCCCTACTTCGAACAGCCCTTCTATGTCGGCTTCGAGGTCGGCGGTTTCGAGCTGGGCCTGGTTCCGGATGGCGTGCCGGGCAGCACCGGCGCCACCGCCTACTGGGGCACCGAGGATGCCGCGGCCGAACTGGCAAGGCTCGAGGCGCTCGGCGCCGTCGTCGACGCCCCGCTGGCGGACGTCGGCGACGGCATCAAGGTCGCCACCGTGCGCGACCCCTACGGCAACGTATTCGGCATCATCGAAAATCCGCACTTCGACCGCGCCAAGGTCGCTTGATTTGACCCAGTAATTGATCCAATGCAACGCTGCTTCCCGCGGCGTTTGCCAGAATGGGGACTTTCCGCCCGGCATCTTCGCCGGTTCGAGAGGACCCGATGAACACATTCCGCTTTGCCCTCGTCTCCTGCCTGTTCGTCCTGAACCTGCTGCTGGGCGGTTGCGCGTCCACCGGCGCTTCGGTCAGCCTGGTGGAAGTACGCGAATTCGCCGACGCCTCGGCCAAGATCGGCGGCTACGCCGAACTGTCGCGCCGTTACCGCGACACCTACGAGCGCGAACAACCCTACCTGCCTGCCTCGAGCGACAAGCTGGCGCGCGAAAACGACGCCAGACGGCGCGCCGTCTACGAGGACTTCATGAGCGTACAAAAGGCGGTCGTGCTTTACATGCAGACGCTGAGCTTGCTGGCGGGCGATACGCGCTACGACCTGACCGCACAAATCGATGACCTCGGCAATGGCCTGAAGGCGAATACCGAATCGGGCTTGCAGCAACGCCATATTGCCGCCTACACGGGCCTGACCCGCCTGCTGACCCGGGCGATCGCGTCGGGCTACCAGAACCGCAGCGTCGAGACCATGGTGCGCGACGGCGACGCCGACGTCCAGACCCTGCTCGAGGCGATGATTTCGCTCACCCGCCTCTACTACAAGACCAACGAGAATGAAAAGAAGACCATTCTCGGCATCTTCGACGTCGAGCTGCCATTTCACAAGGGCACCAACGAACGCATGCTAGTCACGCTGGCCAAGGTGCATTACCTGAACAAGGCGAGCGAGTACAAGCTGAACGACCGCCGCTACGACCTGGCCTTGCAGGGACTGACCAAGGTGGCGCTCGGGCACCAGAAGCTGCGCGAAAACCTGCACAAGTTGACGCAGGAAGACGTCAAGCACATGCTCGGCAATTACGGACGCGACCTGCGGATGATCCGCGACGGCCTCGCGAGCGAATGATTTTCAGGGAGGCAGCATGGCGAACGACAAACCAAAGGGCGACACTACCGATCTGGCCATCGATGCGCCGGCCGGCGCGGTGGCCGGCGCCGCGACGGCAGGTCCGCCGCAGGAGAACGCCGACAGCGGGAACGCGGTGGCCGTCGCCGGCGACATGAAGGGCGCGCCTGCAGCCAGGGTGGCCGCTACCGGCGGCGGCCTGGCCAGCGTCGCCCAGGTCGTCGAGCTTGCCGACCAGCTCTCGGCCTGCGCCGACCAGCTGCACGAACGCATCATGCGCAACATCCGCGCCTACGACGGCGAAACCGTGCCGGCCGAGGTGCAAGCCACGGCGCGCGCCCTGCTCGAGGACGAGCTGCTGCTGCGCCAGCGCGCCAACGGCCTGTACGCCGACGCCGCCACCTACGTCGTCAAGTCGCTCGGCAAATCGCAGCAGGGCGTGGTGGCGCTGACGACGGCGGCGGCCGAAAAGATCCGCAAGATCGCATTGATCGGCGACGTCACCGGGCTGGTGGCGGGCTTGCTGCACCTGGCGGGGGCGGCGGCCACCGGCCAGGCGGCCTCGGTCATTGTCGCGCTCGACAAGATCCATACCCAGATCAAGGCCATCGAGACCCACCGGGCGAGCGCACCCAAGAGCGCCTGAGGGCACTGAGGGCAGCGCGTGCGCCCATGTTCATGGAAGGCGCATCGCGCTACACTGGCCCCACACCAGTTCATGTGGGAGGTCGCAATGAACGGTTTTTCCCGGCTCCGGCCCGGCGCGCGGCAGCCCGCCGCGCAGCCTTGACGTGCGCAGGCTTTCCCCATGACAGCCCCCGATACCGGCCAACTGGCCCAGTTGCGCGCCGCGCTCGAGGCGCAGCTGACGGCGCTCGGCCGTACCGACGAGCCGCCACCCCCGGACGGCGCGCGCGACCTTCCGGTTTCCGAAATCGAAACTTCTCCCGCCGACAAGGCCACCGTGCGCCTGCTGAACGATCTCGCGCTCGAGGCAGCCGGCCACCACGCGGCGCGCATGCAGCTGCTGCGCCATGCCCTGGCAAAATTCGACGACGGCAGCTATGGCTTGTGCGAGGAATGCGGGTCCGATATCGGCTTTTCGCGCCTCCAGGCCCGCCCCGAAGCGCGCCTGTGCATCGGCTGCCAGACGCGCCTGGAGAAACGCTAGCGCATGTGCTGGCCGCCGTTGATGGCGATGTCCGCGCCGGTAACGAAGCCGGCGGCGTCCGAGCACAGGTAGGCGACCAGCGCGGCGACCTCTTCCGGCTCGCCGAGGCGGCCCAGCGGGATCTGCGGCAGGATGTTCGTCTGCATGATGTGCTGCGGCACCGCCTCGACCATTCTGGTGCGCAGGTAACCCCGCGAGACGGTGTTCACGGTGACGCCATGGCGCGCCGTGTCCAGCGCCAGCGCCTTGGTGAGACCATGCATGCCGGCCTTGGCGGCGGCATGGTTGGTCTGGCCGTAGGCCCCGCTATTGATGCAAACCTCAGTGAATAATTTCTGGGGGAACAGAAGCGTCGAAGTCGGCCCAGTCGCCATTCGCAATATTGCCGCGGGCCCGTTCGATCTGGACCGCGCCAAAGCGGCGGAAGACGTCGACCGCGCGCGACTCGTCGCCGGCGTCGTCGAACGCGACGGCGACCAGCATGCCGGCCTTGCGCTGCTCGGTCGGGGCGCGGCCGCCCTCTTCGCCTTCGCCCGCTTCCTTCATCTTGGTAAAGCTGAACAGCGAGCCGACGTGGGCGCCGACCAGGCCGCCGACGATGGGGCCAAGCGGGCCTGTCAGCGGCGAGGTGGCGGCGCCGATCACGACGCCGACGGCCCCGCCGGTCGCCCCACCCTTGACCACGCCCATCGGGGTTTCCTTGGCGCCCGGCGAGACGATATTATCGCCGCCGATCGGCGTCATGTCATGCTGGCCGGCCTGGCTCAGGTAGAAGGTGCTGACGCGCTCTTGCGTGAAGCCGGCCTGGGCCAGTGCGGCGGAGGCGGCGTCGGCCTCGTCCTGGGTTTGAAAGTGCCCTGCAATAATGGTAGACATGGACTTCTCCTGCATTGTTGGTTACCCGGAGCATGCGCCTGCTGGGCTGCATCCTCTGTACGCAAACGCACGCAGTCTGGAGCTGGCCCCGGCGCCTACTGCCACTGGCCATACGCCATGCCGTCGAATGAGGGCTCGGGCGCTGGCGGCGCCTGCCAGGTGCGCGGATCGACCCGGTAGTATTTCAGGAATTCCTCGTACAGTGCGGGATGGCGCAGGACAAGGCGGTGCGGCTGTTCGAAAAAAGCTTCGGTGGCGACTGCAAAGAACTCGGCCGGATTGGTTGCCCCGTAATGGTCGAGCACGCCTTCCTGCCCGAACCAGGCGTCGTGGCGCAGGGCCGCGAAATCGCGCGACAGCACTTCCGACCAGCTGCGATAGCGGTCCGGGCTGCCCAGGTAGGGCGCGCCATTGGTCGTGCCCGATTCGCTGTCGAGCTGGTGCGCGAATTCGTGCAGCACCACGTTATGCGAGGGCGGCGCCTCCATGCCGGCGCGGCGTACATGGTCCCAGGACAGGATCACGCGGCCGTCGCCCCAGGATTCGCCCAGCAGGTCCTGGCGCTCCTCGGTGACGACGCCGGCTTCATCGACCTGGCGCCGCGGCACCAGGAAGGCGCCCGGGTAGACCAGCACCGCGCTCAGGGTCGGATACACGGCCTCGCCGCGCGCGCCCAGCAGCAGCAGGCACGCCTGTCCGCCAATCGTCAGGCGCATCTCGTCGGTGATCTCGAGGCCGGCGCAGCCGACAAAGGTTTTTTCGTGCAGGAAGCGCCGCACCAGGCGCTCGAACCGGACGCGTTGCGGCGCGTCCATCGCCCGGTACTGATCGACATTGCGCTCCAGGATGGCAAGCTCATGCGCCTTGAAGGGCTGGGCCAGCGCACGGCGCAGGCGCCAGCGCGGGAAGGCCCAGGCCAGCAGGCCGGCCACCGCCAGCAATGACAAGGTCCACAAGGCTTCCATCAGGGCACTCCTGCTTTGCCGCCCAGGTTCATGCCGCGTCCAGGTGCGCGTCGAGTTCTTCCGCCCCGCCGATCAGGCGCCCGCCGATGAACACCTGGGGCCAGGTCATGCGACCGGTCATTGCCCTGAGCACGCTGCTGCTGATCTTCTGGTCCTGCGAGATATCGGTATAGCGCAAGTCGCGTTCGGACAGCGCCGCCTTGGCGCGCGCGCAGAACGGGCAACCGGGACGCGAGAACACGACGATCGGCTCGGGCGCGCGTGCGTCCGGGTTAATGTGGCGCAGCATGGTGTCGGCGTCGGACACGGCGAAGGGATCGTCATCGTCGCCGCCCTCTTCCTCGATGAAGACCTTGTCGATGATGCCGTCGCGTACCAGCATCGAGTAACGCCAGGAGCGCATGCCGAAGCCAAGCGCGCGCTTGTCGACCAGCATGCCCATGCCGCGGGCGAAGTCGCCGTTCCCGTCCGGGACAAACGTGATGTTCTGCGCTTCCTGGCCCTGCTTCCACTCGTTCATCACGAACGCATCGTTGACCGACAGGCAGAGGATGTCGTCGACGCCGTTGTCGCGCAGCACCGGCGACAATTCGTTAAAACGCGGCAAATGGGTCGAGGAGCAAGTCGGGGTATAGGCGCCCGGAAGCGAGAACACAACGACCGTCTTGCCCTTGAACAGGCTGTCGGAAGTGAGGTCGCGCCACTGGTTGTCCAGCCGCGCCTTGAACGTGACTTGCGGTACGGGTTGACCTTCGAGCGATTCGGCGCTTGGCAGCATGGGGATTCCTTTTTGCAGCATCAGGGAGACGGCGGGATCGCCGCTTTGCCCGCAGGTGGGGCTTGTTGCCGGGTTTTCAATGTTGCCCCCAGCGCGACCGTGCTCTCCAGGGAGGTAAACGGCAAACGCCGCGCAATGCGCGGCGTTTGCTTGACGACAGCGATCGTCAGTTACGGACTGCACGCCGGGTCTCCACCGCCGCGCCTTCCGTCAGAAGGTGTTACTTGGCCAGCTGGCTCGGCGCAGGGCCGAACAGGGCGGCAACCAGTGGATCGCGGGCGACCGGGCTGCGGTTCACGCGGATCGCGTAATGGGTGTCGTCGGCCAGGATGTGGAAGTGGCGGCCGCTGCCTGCCATGCTCTGCTCGCGCAGGCCTGGACGCTCCTTTCGTGGGGCGACACCTTCGCGTTTCGGCTGGCAGATCGCGGCGAGGAAGGCTTTCACGCGTTCCTGGTCGGGGCAGATCTGGTAGACCGCCTTGCCGAGGTAGGTGGCGGTGCCTTCGATGTAGCGGGCCAGTTCGATGACGCCGGCTTCGCGCAGGTCGCGGATGTACTTGCGGGCGCCCGATGGCGAGAACTTCAGGAACCATGCGATCTCGTCGGCCAGCATTTCGTGGGTCGACAGTTCGTTGATCAGCTTTTGCATGTTCTCGATCCGACGCTGCGTGGCAGAGGTCGACCGCACGCGCTCGATCGGCGCCAGCGAAATGGGCGCGCGTTCGGTTGGCTGTGGCGGGACGCGTTCGATCAGCGCTGAATTGCTGGTAGTGTGCGTAGCGCCAATGTCGCTTTGCACCGCGTTGTGATGAGTCGTTGCATGCATGTTGGTGTACTCCAATAAAGAGAGAGACTGGGAGGTCCGGGTCGCTGTGTATCGTCTGACAATCTGACAACACCTCGGGTTCCGCTTAACTGGCCTCAAGGTTGCCTGCGTCAGCCCGGCCGGTCTGTGCGCCAGCCCACATTGGCAAAATTCCTGCGAGCATTCCAATAATTCTGTCTTTACGGAAACTCAAGCCATCGATTTGAACACGGCATCTGTCGCAGAAACACAACGATTTCACAGGAATTTTTCGAAAAGAATTAATTATAGAAATTACACCGATTTATGCACCCTAAATAAAGGGATTGATTCCAACCATGGCACTTGTTGTAAATCTGTCACAAACCAATATGCCTAGGTGCGCTAGCGCACCGACCCTTTGGAACGCGTCCTCGTATGCTTCAGTCCAACATCACTGCAACGCACGCGATGTCACCCTATCTTTTTAACCTCTGGGAGTTTCCTGTGAACAATACGAATAAGATCGCCCTGGCTGTCGCCATGTTCTGCGCCGCCGGCACCACGCTGGCGCAAGAAATCAACCCGTCCTGGTATGTCCAGCCGAGCGTCGTCGGCATGAAGCCTGACGCTGACTTCGGCGTGAACGAGCGCGACTGGGGCGGCGGCCTGAAGTTCGGTAAAGCCGTCAACCAGCACCTGGACCTGCAGTTCGGCGCGACCCACGTCCGCGCTGAAGATGGTTCGGCACGTTACCGCCAGACCGTGGTCGGCGCCGACGCGCTGCTGATGCTGTCGCGCTCGAACATCCGTCCATTCGTGCTGTTCGGCGCCGGTGTCGAGCGTGACAAGGTCGAAAACACGATCCGCCGCGTCAGCAAGAACTCGCCCTACCTGACCGCCGGCCTCGGCGTCCAGGCCACCCTGACCCCACAGCTGTCGCTGCAGGCCGACATCCGTTCGGTGCGCGGCTTCCTGCGTCACGACGAGCTGTTCGGCTTTAGCCGCAGCAACAACAAGTACGTGACCGTCGGCCTGAACTACGCGTTCAACCCGCCTCCAGTGGCTGCCGCCCCGGTCATGGCACCGGCACCAGTGATGGAAGCACCGGCACCGGCGCCAGCGCCAATGCCAGTCGCGCCACCACCGGCACGCTTTGAAAAGGTCACCCTGTCGACCACCGAACTGTTCGCATTCGACAGCGCCAACCTGAACATGCCACAGCCTAAGCTGGACGAAATCGCCGCTGCCCTGCAAGCCGACACCAGCATCACCGATGTCGACGTCACCGGCTACGCCGACCGCCTGGGTTCGGACAAGTACAACCTGAAGCTGTCGCAGCGCCGTGCCGATGCCGTGCGTGAATACCTGGTCGGCAAAGGTGTCGACGGTTCGCGTCTGAAGGCCTACGGCAAGGGCGAAGCCAACCCGGTCGTGACCTGCACCGAGAAGAACCGTACCGCGCTGATCAAGTGCCTGGAACCTAACCGTCGCGTCGAGGTCGAGCAGATCACGATCGAAAAGCGCGTTCAGTAATCGGCATCTCAGCCGTTGCTCTGTCCTCGCGGCAGAGCCACGCAATGCCGCGCCGGAAGGCGCGGCCTGAGGGGTACTTCGCTCATGTTGGGAACGTTGGACTATCGTCGCCGGGACATCCTGGCGCGTTTCCACTTTCCCGGGGGCCTGGTGCCCCTTTTTCTTTTTCCGGAGAATTAGTATGGATACGGTCAGTAAAGACAAAAAACAATGGTTTCCGTACTCGCGGCAGATCGCCCACATCCTGAAATGCGCGGTAACGGAATGGCTTGCGCACCGTGCCGCCAGCAAAGGCGCGGCGCTGGCCTTTTATACGCTGTTCTCGATGGCGCCGATCCTGGTGCTGGTGATTGCGGTTGCCGGTTTCTTCTACGGCGCGGAAGCCGCGCAGGGCCAGTTGCTGAACGAATTGCGCGGCCTGGTCGGCAAGGAAGGCGCGGAAACCATCCAGTCCGTGCTGGCCGGAGCGCAAGACAAGGAAAGCGGCAAGCTGGCGACCATTATCGCCACCGTGCTGCTGCTGATCGGCGCCACCAGCGTATTTGCCGAACTCAAGGACAGCCTCGATGAGATCTGGGCGGTGCCCGTACCCAAGGACGCCGGCTGGTGGGACATCGTGCGTACCCGCGTTCTCTCGTTCGGCCTGATCCTGGTGCTGGGTTTCCTGCTGCTGGTTTCGCTCGTTGTCAGCGCGGCCATGGCCGTCGTCGAAAACTATCTTGGCGGCGTTTGGAAAGATTCCGCCGTGATTCTGGGCTGGGTGTCGTCGGGGATTGGCTTCCTGGTGATCGCGACGATGTTCGGCACGATCTACAAGCTGCTGCCACGCATCAAGCTGTCCTGGCATGACGTGATCATCGGCGCCATCGGCACCGCAGCCATGTTCACGCTGGGTAAATTCCTGATCGGCCTGTACATCGGCAACAGCGGCGCCGCCAGCAGCTTCGGCGCCGCCGGTTCGCTGATCGCGCTGCTGCTGTGGGTGTACTACTCGGCCCAGATCTTCTTCCTCGGCGCCGAATTCGCCCGCCAGTATGCGCTGCAGCTGGGGAGCTTGCGGCACAAGCCCGACCACGTCACGGGCGCCGACCAGGTGAAGAAACGCACGGCCTGAGCGGCTGGTTCGATGCAATGCAAAACGGCGCGGAATCCATCGGAATCCGCGCCGTTTTTTAATGACATCCGCTTATTCGCCCAACAACTCCGCCACCACTTCCATGCCCTCAACCCGCTCGGCGACCGTTTTGAGTATCACGACCACCGGCACGCCTAGCAGCAAGCCCCACATGCCCCACAGCCAGCCCCAGAACAGCAGGCTGACGAACACGGCGGCCGGATTCATCTTCGCGATCTTGCCGGTCATCCAGGTGGTGACGACCATGCCGACCAGGGTGGCGATGCCCATCGAAGCGCCGGCGACCAGGATCACCATGCGCAGCGATTCGAACTGGAAGAAGGCCACGGCGCCGGTGGCCATGGTGATCAGGAGCGGCCCGAAGTAAGGGATGACGTGGGCCACGCCGGCGAAGGCCGCCCAGGCGCCGGCGTTTTCGAGGCCGATGGCGCGCAGCGCCGCCCAGGTCAGCAGGGCCAGCAGGATATTCGTCACCAGCAGCATGAACATGTAGTTCTGGATCGAGGTATTGATGTCGTCCAGGATGTGGACCGTGACTTTCTTGCGGGTGAGCGAAGGGCCCGTGAGTTTCACCAGCTTGCGCTTGAAGGTGTCCCCCGCCAGCAGCAGG